>JBBEBL010000060.1:9482-38044 GCA_040882345.1 Chloroflexota bacterium | reverse complement strand
CGGCCAAGCGTGCGATGGAGCACGGCATGCGCCAGGTCGAGGTCTACGTGAAGGGTCCGGGTGCCGGCCGCGAGCAGGCGATCCGTTCGCTCCAGGCCGCGGGCCTGGAGGTCAGTGCCATCACCGACGTCACCCCCATCCCGCACAACGGTTGCCGCCCGCCCAAGCGGCGACGCGTCTAACGAGCCCGAGGACCCATGGCCCGCTACACCGAAGCTGTCTGCCGCATCTGCCGGCGCGAAGGCGCCAAGCTCTTCCTGAAGGGCTCGCGGTGCTATACCAAGAAGTGCGCCTTCGAGCGCCGTCCGTCCCCGCCCGGCCAGCACGGCGTCCGCCGTCGCAAGGTGGGTGAGTACGGCCTGCAGCTCCGTGAGAAGCAGAAGGTCCGCAAGACGTATGGGGTTCTGGAGCGTCAGTTCCGGAACTACTTCACGTCCGCGGAGAACCGCCCCGGCGTGACCGGCGAGAACCTCCTGCGCTCGCTGGAGACCCGCCTGGACAACGTCGTCTACCGGGCGGGTTTCGCGCCGTCGCGAGCCGCCGCTCGCCAGCTCGTCGCGCACGGGCACTTCTCGGTCAACGGGGTCCCCACGGACATCCCGTCGTACCAGATGCGTCCCGGCGACAGGGTGGAGGTCCGCGAGTCCCGTCGGTCCCGTGAGCCGTTCAAGGTCGTGAAGGAGACCCTTCGCAACCACCAGGCGCCCGCGTGGCTGGCCCTGGATGCTGCCAACCTTTCCGCCGCCGTGGCCACGGCGCCCAGTCGCGACCAGATGCCGCTCGACCTCAACGAGCAGCTCGTGGTCGAGTACTACTCGAGGTAACAACGTCCACATGATCGAACTCGAGAACCCGCAGATCGAGTCTGTCGAGGAAGCCGGCATGTACGCGAAGTACGAGGCGGGCCCACTCCAGGCCGGCTACGGCGTCACGATCGGCAACGCGATCCGGCGCGTGCTGCTGTCGTCCCTTGAGGGCGCGGCCGTCACGAGCATCCAGATCCGCGATGTCTACCAGGAGTTCTCCACGATCCCGGGTGTCAAGGAAGACGTCACCCAGATCGTGCTGAACGTCAAGAAGCTCCGACTGCGCAGCTTCGCCACCCACCCGGTCCAGTTGCGGCTGATCAAGAGCGGGGCGGGCCAGGTGACCGCGGCGGACATCGCCGAGTCGGCGGACGTCGAGATCATCAACCCCGAGTTGCCGCTCATGACCCTGGACACGGACGACGTGACCATAGAGATGGACCTCACGGTGGAGCGCGGTGTCGGCTACCTCGGCGCCGAACGCGCCGAGGCCCTGCCCATCGGCGTCATCGCGGTCGATGCGATCTTCACGCCCGTCCGCAAGGTCAACTACTGGGTGGAGAGCATGCGAGTCGGTCAGATGACCAACTTCGACAAGCTGACCATCGAGATCGAGACGGACGGCGCGATCACGCCGGAAGAGGCCCTCAGCAAGTCCGCCGAGATCCTCGTGAACCAGTTCCGTCCGTTCGTCAGCGTCGGCATGGACGTCGCGCCCCAGGTCGCCGCGACCGGTCTCGCCGCGCTCCCGCCGAACATGTTGGACATGCCCATCGAGGAGCTGGATCTCCCGATGCGCGCATACAACTCGCTCAAGCGCAACAACATCGTCAAGGTGGGGCAATTGCTCCAGCTCAAGGACGACGACCTCCTGCGCATGCGCAACTTCGGTAAGAAGTCCCTGGACGAGATGAAGGAGCGACTGCGCATGCGCGGCTTCATCATCCCGGAGACGGAGTCAGAAGGGGCCGATGAGGCCGCTGAGGCCGAGGGCGACGCGCCCTTCGAGGACGAGGACGAGGCCTGAGCCATGGCGAAGCGCATCGGAGGCCGCAAGCTCAGCCGCAAGCAGGGGCCACGCCTCAGCCTGTACAAGAACCTGGCCGTGTCGGTCATCCGCTACGAGCGCGTCAAGACGACTGAGGCGAAGGCCAAGGAGATCAGCGGCCGCGTCGAGAAGATGATCACCCTGGCCAAGCGTGGCGACCTGTCAGCACGCCGGGCCGTGGTCGCGCAGTTCCCCAACGAGCCGCTCGTCGTGACCAAGTTGTTCGACGAGATCGCACCGAAGTACGCCGACCGCACGTCCGGGTTCACCCGGATCGTCCGTATCGGCCAACGGCGTGGCGACGCGGCCGAGATCGTCCAGATCGAACTGGTCTGAAACACTCGACACAAGGCGCTCGAGAGGGCGTCCCCGTCCGCTATCGCGCTCGGGTGGAATATGACGGGACGGACTTCGCCGGGTTCCAGGTGAACCCGGGCCGCAGGACCGTCCAGGGGGTCCTGGAGGACGCGCTCGCCAGTCTCGGCAACGGGGCCGGGCAACGAGTCGACGGGGCCGGACGAACGGATGCCGGGGTGCACGCAACGGGACAGGTCATCGCCTTCTCGTACGACGGGCGCCTCACGACTCCGGAGTTGGAGCGGGCGCTGGATGCGCTCCTTCCGATGGACGTCTCGATCGCGGATGTGCGGGCGGTGCCTGACACGTTCCACCCCCGCTACGCGGCGCGATATCGGGAGTATCGCTATACCGTCTGGAACGGGCCGCGCAGTCCGCTTCGCGAGCGCATGGCGCTCGGGGTGCGGATCCCGCTCGACACCACCGCGATGGCGCGGGCCGGGTCGGTCTTCATCGGCCGGCACGACTTTCGGGCCTTCGGGGTGGGGGACCGCTCGCCGGTCCGGACCGTCATGGCGGTCCGGGTCCGCCGGGATGGCCGGACCGTGACGATGGACGTCCGGGCCGATGCCTTCCTGCGAGGGATGGTCCGGCGCATGGTGGCCTGCCTCCTGGAGGTGGGTCTCGGCAAGATGGATGAGGAAGCGGTCCGATCGGCACTCGCCGGTCCCGGACCGGCCCTCGGCGGGGTTTCGGCCCCGGCCAGGGGACTGTGCCTCCGCCGCGTCGCCTTCGGGCCACGCAGCGGCGGCGAACCGAACGGAGCGAACGAGGAACGATGAACGCGAAGACCTACACGGTCCGGGAAAGCGAGATCGAGCGGCGCTGGTACGTCGTGGATGCGACGGACGAGACGCTCGGCCGCCTCGCCTCGCGCATCTCGCACGTCCTCGAAGGTAAGCACAAGCCGACCTATCAGCCCAATCTCGACAGCGGCGATCACGTGATCGTGCTCAACGCCGCCCGCATCGCGGTCACCAGCGACAAGCTGGAGTCCAAGGTGTACGCGCGCCACAGCGGCTATCCGGGGGGCTTCAAGGAGGAGACTCTTGGCCACCTCCTCGCGCGCCGACCGGAGGAAGTCATCCGCCGCGCGGTCAAGGGGATGCTCCCACACAATCGCCTGGGCACGCAGCAGCTGCGCAAGCTCAAGGTCTACGCCGGAACGGATCACCCGCATCAGGCCCAGCGGCCTGAGCCGCTCGCCTGACGAGGAGTCTGAAGCATGTCCATCCCCGCCTTCTATTCCGGGACCGGCCGTCGCAAGACGGCGATCGCCCGCGTCCGACTGCTGCCGGGCGAGGGAGAGATCGTGGTCAACGGCCGCTCCCTGGACGAGCACTTCGGTAACGCCATCAGCGAGTCCGACGTGCGCATGCCGTTCCGGGTCACCGGGACGGAGGGTCGCTTCAACGCCATGATCAAGGTCGAAGGCGGCGGCGTCACCGGCCAGGCTGGTGCCATCCGGCACGGCATCGCCCGAGCGCTCCTCGAAGTGGATCCCGACGCCAACCGGCTGCCGCTGCGCCAGGCCGGCTTCCTGACCCGCGATCCGCGGATGAAGGAGCGCAAGAAGTACGGTCTGAAGCGCGCCCGCAAGGCGCCGCAGTACACCAAGCGCTAGACGCCGGCGCCCGGCGACCGACCAGTAGCCTCGACCGATGACAAGTCTCCGCGGGCGGGACCTGCTGAGCGTGGCTGATCTTTCGGCGGCCGAGGTCCACGGCCTGTTCGGGATGGCCGAGCGGCTCAAGCACGAATACCGCGACGCGCGGCGCCATGCGGACATGCCCCTCGTGGGGCGGACCCTGGCGATGCTCTTCCAGAAGCCCAGCCTGCGCACCCGCGTCACGTTCGAGGCGGGCATGGCCCAGCTGGGGGGCACGGCCATCTACCTGCCGGAGGACGCCGTCATGGGCGCCCGCGAGGCGGTCCGCGACGTGGCGCGCAACCTGTCGCGCTTCGTGGACGGCATCGTGGCCAGGACCGGTCCGCATGAGGTCGTCCTTGAGCTTGCCGCCCAGGCCTCCATCCCGGTCATCAACGGCCTCACGCTGCGCGAGCATCCGTGCCAGGCCCTCGCGGACGTGTTCACCATCCGGGAGCACCTTGGGAGCCTGGACGGAGCGGTCGTGACGTTCGTCGGCGACGGCAACAACGTGTATCACTCACTGGCGCTCCTCGGGGCCACGCTCGGGATGGAGGTACGTCTCGCCCACCCAGCGCGATACGGACCGGACGAGCGGATGACGGAGCGGGCGCAGGCCCTCGCAGCGACGTCCGGCGGCCGGCTGGTCTTCGGGACGGATCCGGTCGAGCTCGTCCGCGGCGCGTCCATCGTGTACACGGACGCATGGACGTCCATGGGCCAGGAGGCGGAGGCCGAGGCGCGCCGTGACGCGTTCGCCGGGTACGTCGTGGATGACGCGCTGCTGGATGCCGCCGGGCCAGACGTGATGGCCATGCATTGCCTGCCCGCGCACCGGGGTCAGGAGATCACGTCGGCCGTGATGGACGGCTCGCGCAGCCTCATCTTCGAGCAATCCGAAAACCGGCTCCACGTCCAGAAGGCGCTGCTGGTGGGACTCCTGGGCGACGGTTGACCGCCGGCACCACTCCCGCGCGGATGCGCACCGCCGGGGATGGCGGCCACGTGGAGGCCGTGGCACCATGGACAGCCCACCTGTCATGCGAGGGTCGGACATGAGCGAGGCGCTCTACGAGCGCTACAAGGACGCGCTCCGGCGCGGACACGTCGCCGCGCTCCGTGGCCGGAATGGGGCGGCCCTTGAGGCGTACGGCGAGGCGGCGGCGATCGCCCCGGACCGGCCGCTGCCGCTCGTTGGCATCGGCGGGATCCTCACCCGGCTTGGGAAGGGGCGGGAAGCGCTGGCCGCCTACGATGCCGCGCTGGAGCGCTCGGCCACGGACGCCGGCGCTCTCCGCGGTCGAGCAGAGACGCTCGTGGGCCTGGGCGAGCGCCTGGCGGCCGCGGAGACCTTCGGCCGCCTCGCGGCGGTGCTGGATGCGAGCGGACGTCTCCCGGATGCCGCGGATGCCGCCCGGCGGGCGTTGGAGTTGGCCGAGTCGCGTAGCCGTCGAGCCGCGATGCGCGACCTCCTGGCCCGCTTCAAGGACTCCGGCGGCCCCACCGCCGCGGAGGCGCTGGCGCTTGCCGCCGGCGTGCTGGACGGGCGGGCGAAGTCAGCCGCGTGGAGCGGGGGCCAGGCGAGCGGCGACGATCGCCACGCGCGCGGCGGCGATGTCGCCCAGGCACCGGTGCCGGAAGCCGACGATATCGAGTCGGGGCCCGCCGTGGCGCCGGTCACGCCGTTCGATCCGGTCCGCTCGAGAGGCGAGGTCGAGGACGCCATCGAGGTCGGGGATGCGGCCGCCGCCCGAACGGCAGCGCTTTACGCGTGCGCCGGCCACCGGGCGGCCGGCCAACCCAACGCCGCGATCGACATCTGCTATCTGGCCCTTGCCGCGGCGCCCGCGGACCCTGGCATCCATCTCGTCCTCGCCGAGCTCTACCTCGACCAGGGCTGGCGGACGCTCGCCGTGGACAAGCTCGCGCTCCTCGTGCGGCTCGTTGACCTGACCGCAGATCCTGAGGCACGGGCAAGCATCTGCGCGCTGGTCAGCGCTCGGCTCCCGGATGAGCCCCGGCTGGGTGATCGCTGCGCCTGACGGTCGGCCGGCCTGTCGGCAGGAGTCGGGAATCGCACCTGGCGCCGGGCCGGCAAGGCCACGATGTACACTCGCGCGACGATGCCGGAGCTCATCCAGTCGATCATGGACCAGGTCCGCGTGTCGACCATCGTCGACATCGCGATCGTCTCCCTGCTGATCTACGGCTTGTTCAGCCTCATCCGTGGGACGCGTGCCGTCCGTCTCGTCATCGGCGTGAGCGTCCTGATCGTCGTGTACGTGCTGGCGGTCGCGTTCGGGCTGCGCCTGCTGACCCAGATCCTGCAGGGCGGGGCCGTCGTGGGTCTGTTCGCCCTGGTGGTGGTCTTCCAACCGGAGATCCGTCGGGCGCTGGACCGCATCGGTCGGGTGGGCTCGTTCGCGTGGCTCCTGTCCCCTGCGGATGCGCGCGTGGTGGACCGCGTGGCTGACGACGTGGCCCGCGCGGCGGCCGACCTGTCAGCGGAGGGGCACGGTGCGCTCATCGTGCTGGAGCGGGAGACCGGGCTGGAAGAGCTGGCCGAATCCGGGGTCATGATCCACGGTGACGTGTCCGCGGACCTCATCAGGACCATCTTTGCGCCACGGACCGCGCTCCATGACGGTGCCGTCATCATCCGCGGCGAGACCATCCTCGCCGCCGGAGCCATGCTGCCGCTGGCCGAGACGTCCGTCCACGCCGAGCGTTTCGGCACCCGCCATCGGGCCGCCCTCGGGGTCACCGAGGACACGGACGCGCTCGTCGTCGTCGTGTCCGAGGAGAACGGTCAGATCAGCCTCGTGGAGCGGTCCCGCATCGTCCGGAATCTCAGCGAGGCCCAGCTGGCCCGCTCCATCCGTCAGTTGATGGATCCCGCACGCGGCCGCCGTCGCGGGGTCCTGGGCCTGCGGGCCGCGTCCCAGGAGCCGACCCCGGCCGCACGGGCGCCGCGGTGACCCGACTCCTGGGGATCATCGTCCACAACTGGCCGCTCAAGCTGGCCGCCGTGGGCCTGGCGACCCTCCTGTACGGCGGGCTCGTCTTCTCCCAGAGCCAGCAGACCTTCCCGGGGGTCATCCCGATCGAGCCGCGGGACCTGCCGCGCGACGCGTTCCTGCTGACGACCATCGAGCCCGTCACGGAGGTGCGCTACTTCTCGCCCTCCGGGATCCCGCCGATCGAGTCGTCGTTCGAGGCCTGGGTGGACCTCTCGTCCGTCGAGGTCGGCGGTGGGCCGGTCACGGTGCCGGTCCAGGTCCGGGCCGCAGGTATCACGGTCGTCGGTCACACGCCGGAAGTCGTGACGGTGGAACTGGACCGGGTGGTGACCGCGGACGTACCCGTCATCGTCCAGTACCCGCCACCCCCCGAGGGCCTCCAGATCGGCGAGATCAGCACGGATCCATCCACGGTCACGGTGTCCGGGCCGGCGTCCGTCGTGGACAAGGTGACCAGCGTGCGCGCGGATGTGGTCATCCAGCCGTCCGGGATCAGCGTGGATCAGGATGTCCTCCTCGTTCCGGTGGACGCGGTCGGCAACGCGGTCGCGCCGGTCAACCTCACGCCGAGCAGCGCCCGGATCCGGATACCGGTCTTCGAGAACCTCCGGAGCAAGAGCCTGACCGTCACCCCGGTGATCACCGGAACGCCGGCTCCCGGGTTCGAGATCGCGTCAGTCACGGTAGAGCCGCTGGTCGTGACCGTGGAGGGTGACGCCGAGCAGCTCGCGGAACTCGCCAGGGTGGACACCGTCGCGATCTCCACCAACGGCGCGTCGTCCGACTTCACTGTCCAGGCTGACCTGGAGCTTCCGACGGGGGTCCAGGCGGTGGACGCCCCGCAGGTGACGATCAAGGTGGCGATCCGTCCGGTGACCGCGACCCGGACCTTCCAGTCCGGCCTGCGCCTGACCGGCGTCAGGCCAGACCGTGTGTACGCGCTCTCGACCGACCGAGTCCTGCTCACCCTTGGCGGGACCACCGGCGATCTCGACCGCCTGTCCGGGGCCACACTGGTGGCCGTCCTCGACGTGACCGGGCTCGACGTCGGGACGGTGGACGTGCGCGTGACCATCGACCTGCCGGCAGGCGTCAATCTGGTCAGCGCGAGCCCGGCCGAGGTGACGGTCACGATCAGCGTGCCGGTCGAGATCGCCCCTTCGGCGCCGCCCGGTAGTCTCGCCAGTCCGTCACCATCCCCCGGAGGCTGACCGCGCATGTCACGACTGTTCGGGACCGACGGCATCCGCGGGGTCGCCAACGTGGACCTCAAACCGACCCTTGCCTACGCGCTCGGCCGCGCGACGGCGCACCGCCTTGGTGCTGACGGCCGAGGGCTGGTCGTGGGGCAGGACACGCGGCGGTCCGGCGACATGTTCGTGTCCGCGATCACGGCCGGCGCCACGAGCCTCGGGATGGACGTCCACGTCGCGGGCATCGTGCCGACGCCCGCGCTGGCGTTCCTGGCGCGGCACGGGCCGTTCGCCGCCGGGATCATGGTCTCGGCCTCGCACAACCCCGCGGATGACAACGGCCTCAAGGTCCTGGACGCCACCGGCCTGAAGCTGGACGACACGATCGAGGCGGAGGTGGAGGAACTCATCTGGCGCGAGGGAGAGCTGGGCGGCGTCGGAAACGCGGCGATCGGACGCCGCGTGGCCGCGGAGTCGCTCGTGGCCGACTACACAGCCCACCGACACGGACTGGCGAGCGGCATCGACGCCGCGGGTGTGCGCATCGTGGTCGACGGCGCGAACGGGTCCGGCAGCGCCATGGGTCCCGGCATCCTGGCGGCCACCGGTGCGGCCGTGGAGGCCATCCACGTCGAGCCGGACGGCGTGAACATCAACGTCCGCTGCGGCGCCACGGACCCGGCGTCACTGGCGGAGACCGTCGTCGCGCGGGGCGCCGACATCGGGTTCGCCCTTGACGGCGACGCGGACCGACTCATCGCCGTGGATGCCGCCGGTCGTATCGTGGACGGCGACCAGGTCCTGGGCATCCTCGCCCTGGACCGTCTCTCGCGGGACGCCCTGCCCGGCGGACTCGTCGTGTCCATCCTCTCCAACGGCGGCCTCCAGTCGGTGGTGGAGGGCGCGGGCGGGCACGTCGTCCGAACCCCGGTCGGTGACAAGTACATCCTGGACGGGATGCAGGTATCCGGTGCGATGCTGGGCGGCGAGAAGTCCGGCCACGTCATCGTCATGGAGCACACCACGTCCGGCGACGGCGTCGTGACGGCCCTGGAGATCCTCCGGGTCATGGCCCGCCGTGGCGCATCCCTGGCGGAGCTCGCGGCGGAGATCCCGATGCTGCCCCAGCAGCAGCGCGCGGTCCATGCCCGACACAAGGACCAGTGGGAAGGAGACCACGTGCTGACCCAGGCCATCGCGGAGGCGACTGCCCGGCTGGGCGATCAGGGTCGCGTCCTCGTCCGACCGTCGGGCACGGAACCGGCCCTGCGGGTGATGGTGGAGGGTGCCGATGCCGCGCTCGTGACGGAGCTCGCCGACACGCTCGCTGCCCTCGCCGGAGAGCGACTACACTAGCCGCCGGTGCCCACCGCGAAGGCGTCTTGACCCGTCGGTCGCCGACCGACCGGCACGAAACGGAGGACCTGCGCATGTGCGGCATCGTCGGCTACACCGGGCCGCGCGATGCCGGCCCCATCCTCATCGCCGGGCTCCAGCGCCTGGAGTACCGCGGCTACGACTCGGCCGGGATCGCGCTCGTGGACGACGCGGGCGACCTGTTCGTCGAGAAGCGGGCCGGCAAGCTGGTCAACCTCCAGGCGGCCATCGCCGAGCGGACGCCCCATGCGGCCATCGGCCTCGCTCACACGCGCTGGGCCACGCACGGACGCCCCAACGATCTCAACGCGCACCCACACCAGGATTGCACCGGCGAGATCACCGTCATCCACAACGGGATCATCGAGAATTTCCGGGAGCTGCGCGATGGCCTGGAGGCCCGCGGGCACACCCTCACATCGGAGACGGACACGGAGGCCCTGGCCCATCTCGTCGAGGAGGCCTACGACGGCGATCTGGCGGACGCCGTCCGGGTCGCCCTTCGCCAGGCGGACGGCGCCTACGCCATCGCCGCGATGCACCGCCTGGAGCCGGACCGCCTCGTGGGCGCGCGCCTGAACGTGCCACTGGTCGTGGGCCTCGGCGATGGGGAGAGCTTCCTGGCCAGCGACGTGGCGGCCGTGCTGGCTCACACGGACCGGGTCATCTTCCTGGAGGAGGGGGACGTCGCGGACCTGCGGCCCTGGGGCGTGACGATCACCGGGGTGGACGGCGTCGTCCGCCAGCGCGAGGTGACCATCATCGACTGGTCGCCGGAGGCCGCCGAGAAGGGCGGCTACGACACGTTCATGCGCAAGGAGATCCACGAGCAGCCGGAGGCGCTCGCCCAGTCGCTGGCCGGCCGGGTCATGCGCGACGATCGGATCCGCGTGGAGGAGCTGGACGGGATGGAGGAGATCCTGCGCCGCGTCACCCGCGTGGAGCTGGTGGCCTGCGGGACGGCGTCCTACGCGGCGATGGTCGGCGCCAGGGCCCTGGAGGCGTGGACCGGGCTGCCGGCCCGGGTCACGGTCGGTTCCGAGTTCCGCTATTCCCCGCCGCCGCTGGACGACCGCACGCTGGTGATCGCGGTCAGCCAGTCCGGCGAGACCGCAGACACGATCGCGCCGACCCGACTCGCCCGTGAGCGCGGCTGCCCGATCATCGCGGTCACGAATACGGTCGGCTCCGCCATCACGCGCGAAGCGGACGCCGTCATGTTCCTCCAGGCGGGGCCGGAGATCGCCGTCGCCGCCTCCAAGACGTTCGTGACCCAGGTCACGACCCTCGTGCTCATGGCCGCGGCCATCGCCCGCATCCGCGGCACGTTGTCGGAGGCGGACGAGCTTGACCTGGGCAGCGCGGCGCGTGCCCTGCCCGCGGCCGCGGCCCGGGCCGTCGAGACGGCGGAGGCCGTGACCCCGGAGCTCGCGCGCCGGTACGTCCACTCGCGAGGGTTCATGTTCGTGGGCCGCGGCACCGGTTTCCCGGTCGCGCTGGAAGGGGCCTTGAAGCTGAAGGAAGTCAGCTACGTCCACGCGGAGGGGTACGCGGCCGGTGAGCTGAAGCACGGTCCCATCTCCCTGCTGGACGCCGAGTGCCCGCTGGTCGCGGTCGCCACGCGCTCCCCGGTCTACGAGAAGGTCATCAGCAACATCATGGAGGGCCGCGCCCGGGACGCCCGGATCATCGCGGTGGCCACGGAGGGAGACGAGGCCATCGCCCGCCATGCCGACGACGTGTGCTGGGTGCCGGACACGCACGACCTGCTGATGCCCGTGCTGGCCATCATCCCGCTCCAGCTGTTCGCCTACCACGTCGCCATCGCGCGCGGCACGGACGTGGACCAGCCGCGCAACCTGGCCAAGTCGGTGACCGTGGAATGATGTCGTGACCGCGCCCGATGCGCCGGATGCGCCGGATGCGCTGGTCTTGCCCGGCCTCGTGCCGCCCGGGACGACGGAGCTTGGCATCGACATCATCAAGGTCGATCGGATCCGGGCGACCCTGGAGCGGTTCGGGCCGCGCTTCTCCGGTCGCGTGCTCACGCCGGCAGAGCAGCGCTACGTTCGCGGGCGCCCGGAGACGATGGCCGGCCGCTGGGCCGCCAAGGAGGCCGTGAGCAAGGTCCTGGGACTCGGAGTGCGCGGCATCGGTTGGCGCGACATCGAGGTGGAGCGACTGCCGACCGGTCAGCCGGCGGTACGTCTCCACGGCCGAGCCGCCACGCGCGCGGCGCAGCTGGGGATGGGCCGCATCGCCCTGTCCATCAGCCACGAATCCGACTACGCCGTGGCCGTCGCCTTCGGGGTCCGTACGGAGGGCGGTCGGTTCATCTTCCCGCCGGACATCGACGAGCGGCTGGACGATCGGGAACGCAGCATCCTCGCCCGCATCGAGGGCCTGCGCCAGATGGCCGAGGCCGGTGGCGCGGGCGCGTTGGCGGCCGATGCGCCCGGGACGGGACCGGATGACTGAGCGGCGCGGTCTCGGGTTCGGGCGACACGGCGACGCGACCGGCGCCGGGCGAGCGGGGCGCGATCGGACCGGCGAGACCGAGCGCCCGTGGCCGGCCGGCGCCGTCCGCCTCGACGATGAGCTCGCCGCGTCGCTGCTGCCGTCGCGTCCGGCCCGCGGCCACAAGGGATCGTTCGGGAAGCTGCTCGTGATCGCCGGGTCGATGGACTACGCCGGCGCCGCGCTCCTCGCCTGCCGGGCAGCCGGACGGACGGGCGTCGGCCTCGTGACCCTGGCCGTGCCTGAATCGCTCCAGCCCCTGTTCGCCGCGAAGGTCGTGGAGGCGACGACCATGGCGCTCCCGGAAGATGACGTGGAGGAGGTGGACCCGGAACCCGCCCTTGCTCGGATCCTGGACCACGAGCATGACGCGCTCGTCGTCGGCCCCGGGTTGCGGCCCGGTCTCGCCACGACGGAACTCGTGCGGCTCCTGATCGCTTCCCCCGGGGAGGCGTTGCCGCCGCTCGTGCTGGACGCGGAGGCCCTGCGCTCCCTCGCCACCCTTGACCGCTGGTGGGAGGGCGGGCGGCGTCCGGCCGTGCTGACGCCGCACGTCGGCGAATTCGGTCGGCTGCGCGCAGGCAGCGGTCACGATCCCGACGCCGACGGCGACCTCAACGACGATGACGACGCCAGGGTCGCCGCCGCCCGGTCGGCGGCGCAGGAATGGGCCCAGGTGGTGGTCCTCAAGGGGGCCCGCACGGCGATCGCCAGTCCGGCGACTCCAGGGACCGAGTCGCTCGTGACCGTCGCGACGTTCGAGAATCCGGCGCTCGCCTCCGGCGGGACGGGCGACGTCCTGTCCGGCGCCATCGGGGCGCTGCTCGCCCAGGGGCTGGCCCCGTTCGATGCGGCGCGCCTCGGGGTGCAGCTCCACGGGGCAGCGGGAGAGGCCGTGCGGGAACGGTTCGGGGACGCCGGGCTTCTTGCCTCGGACCTTCCGGACGGCCTGGCGGTCGCCCGGAAGCGGCTGGCGAACCTGGCCGAGCGCCGGCGTGCCGGAAAGCGACTGGGCTTCGGGGTCCGCGAGTCCGGCGCGCCGGCCCTGGGGGATCACGCCGGGGGATGACGGGCTCCGCGACGATCGGCGCGAGATCGCGCAGCACCGGCCGCATCGGCCGCTGCCCTGGAGCACGGATGGCCACCCTGAGTGGCCGACCACGCACGAACGTGCAGGCGACCGGCTGGGGATCGCATGGATCGGCCCGTGCCCTGCACGTTCATGTCAGGATCGCCACCGTGAGTGGCAGAAGGGTTCACGGGCAGGCGCGGGCACCCGGAGCGCGTCAACCCCGGCGCGGCCGAGCACCACGAACCGTTCCACGCCGCCTGCCAGCGATGGCTCGGCAGGGCCTCTCAGGTGTACCATCCCGTCTCCTCGCCGGCGATCCGGCGGGGCCGATATCGGCAGGGGACCACGTGGCACGGATCGAACTCTGGAACGGCGACATCTGCGAACTCGAGGTGGACGCGATCGTCAATCCGGCGAATCTCTCGCTGTGGATGGCGACCGGCGTGGGTGGGGCGATCAAGCGCGCCGGTGGTGACGCGATCGAGTTCGCGGCCGTCCGCCAGGCCCCCGTGGCGCTGGGTGGAGCCATCGTGACGACCGCGGGCAACCTCGCGGCGAACGCGGTCATCCACGCGGTGTCGCTTGATCGTGATCGCCGCACGAGCGGGCCCGCGATCCAGGCCGCAGCGCGCAGTGCGATGGCCAGGGCTCGCGAGATCGGGGCGACCAGCGTGGCCTTCCCGGCGCTCGGGACCGGCGTCGGCGGCTTTCCCCTGGAGGAGGGCGCCCGTATCACCGTTCGGACCGTTCGTGACGAACTCGACCGTTCGCCGGCCATCCAGCACGTCATCTTCGCGCTCCGCGGTGCGGCGGCATACGAGGCGTTCGGCGCGGCGATCAACGAGGCGGCTCGCGACGATCAGTCGGTGGTGGGACACCGGTGAACCTCCCGTACCAGCCGACCGAGGACCAGCGCGACGAGCTCGTCGAGCAGGTCGCTCGAGAGATCCAGCTGCGCGGCCTGACCTCGTCCGCGGTCCTGTTCCTGGAGGCCAGTCGGCCGTACCGCGCGCTGGGTTCGAACGCGATGCTCTTCTTCGACCCGGTGCTGCGTGGCGTATTCGGCGGCGATCTCGCCTCGGCCAGCGAACTCATGACGGACGAGACCGGTATCGAGCTGCTCATCGCACGGCTGGAGGAGATCGACGAGGAGTCCGCCTGGGACGCCTGATGCGTGGGCCCCGGTGGGCGGTGCCCGACCCGGGTAGCATGCGGCGGTGACGTCCACCCCACGTTCCTTCCTCGCCATCGACATCGGCGCGGCCACCACGTCCGTGGCTGCCCTGGGACGCGTGCGCGGCGCGTGGCGCCTCATCGGATCCGTGGCCATGCCGGGCGGCGGGGATCCAGGACTCGCGGTCGCTGTCCTCCTTCGCCGCATCCGTGCCGCCGATCCGGAGCTGGCAGGGCACCTGGGCCTGGCGGGCGTCGGGGAGCCGGATCCTGACGACGTCCCCCGGCTCACGGTCCGGAGCCGGCGTCCGCCGCGCCTCGCGGTCGTGGCCGGCTCGGAGCACACGCTTGCCGCCATGACCGAGACCGCGGCGCGGAGCGGATGGCGGACGATCGCCGCCAGCGTCGCGACCACGGACCCGCTGGCGATGTCCACGCTCCTGCTGGAGCCGGGCGTGGATGCCATCCTGGCCGGGGCCGCCGACCCGCCGCGGCCGGATGAGCGGACCGCCTTGCGTGAGCTCGCAACCCTCGTCGCGGCCGTCGCCGGACGGCGACCGGAGCTTCCGATCATCCTCGCCGGCGGGATGGCGGAGGGCCTGAGCGTCTTCGGCGATGTCGGCGCACGGCCCGGCGAGGTGCTGCTGGCTCCGGGATCCGTGGCCGGGACGGATGCCGACGACGGTCCGCTTGGCGCATTGCTGCTGGAGATGGCGCTCCCCGCGGACGACCCGCGCCGGGCGATCGGGCCGGCGACGCAGGCGCTCGCCGACGTCCTTGAGCGCCGCATCGAGACCATCGTCCTGGGCCATGACGCCTCGGTCCGGGCGTTCGCGTCGCCCTCGGCCGGTGGGGTGGAGGCTCATGCCCGGGTCGCCGTGGTCCCAGAGGCCGCCGTTGCACCGGAGGACCCGGACGACGCGGTCGTGGACGGCGTCATCGGCTGGTCGACGGTGGCGACGGATCGGCACCGACTGCGCGACCGGATGCGTGAGCTGCGGATCGCCCCATGGGCCGACGCGGCGGGGGAGGGAGCCGCATTACGGATGGCCGCTGCCCGGGCGGCGCTCGGCCGACTCGCCGCGCGGACGGAAGGGCGCGACGCGACCCTCGCTCCTGACCTCGTCCTCACGTCCGGGGGCGTCTGGACGGCGGTCCCGGCGCCGACCGTGGCGCTCGCCCTGGTCGACGTCGTGCGGCGCCCGGGCGCCAGCCAGTTCGCCCTGGATCACGCTCGGCTGCTCGGCCCGCTCGGGGCCATCCCGGACGCCGACGAACGGCGGACGATCTTCCGGGACATCGCGGACGACCTGCTCGCGCCGCTGGGTAGCGTGGTCACGCCGGCCGGTCTGCGGGCGGGTAGATCGGCCGGGCGCCTCGTCGTCCACGCCGGTGAGACATCGACCACGCTGGACCTCGTGCCTGGCGGCCTGGAGCTCGTGGACCTCGCGCCGGGGGAAACGGCGATCGCGGAGTTCACCTTCCGCGACACCGTCCGGCTGGGCGCCCGTGGTCGCCACTTCGCGGTGGACGTCGCTGGCGGGCTGGCGGGCCTGCTCGTCGACCTTCGGGACGTGCCCCTGCGCCTGCCCGATCGGGCGGACCGCCGTCGGGACCTGCTGGCAGCGTGGCAGGCGGCCCTGTGGGCCGGGGCGGACGGATGACCGACCGGTATGGGGACCTGGGTCTGGTGACCACGCGCCGACTGTCGGCAGCGTCCGTGGACATCCGATTCCGGCTGGCGCCGGGTGATCGCGCGCTGGTGGCCGCGGGCGAGTCGGTCGTGGTCGGCGCCCCCATCGCGGAGCGCGTGCGCGACCCTCGCCTCGTGGAGCTCGACCTGGTCCGCGGCCCCGAGCGGCGACCAGGCGAGCGCTCGACCGAAGGCGAGCTGCTGTTCGAGTGGCGAGGCCACTGGCGCATCGCGACCGGTGACGTGATGGAGCCGATCGAGACCCCGGTCGCCGGGATCGTCCGTGAGGTCCACCCGGGCTCGTCCATCGTCATCAGCGCGTCCGGCCGGGCGATGCCCGGTGTGGTGGCCATCGGGGGACCCACGCGCGGTCGGCTCCATGTCGCGGCCGGCATGGACGGGGAGCTTCGGCCCGGCAGCCTCGACGTCGGCCTGGCGGGCACGATCCTCGTGGTCGGCGCGCGCATCGAGGCGGAGACGCTCACCCGGGCCCGGGCGATGGGCGTGCGGGGTGTCATCGTCGGTGGTCTCGCGAGCAAGGAGCGGCGCGACTTCCTCGCCTCGGAGCGGCGCCAGCGGGCCGCCCTCCACCGACTGCCACCGTTCGCCGTGCTCGTCATGGAGGGCGCCGTGCGGCGACCGCTCGCAGGCGCCGTGATGGCGATGCTGCGAGTCCTCGCGGGCCGCGAGGTGGCGATCGTGGCGGACCCGCCGTCGCTCCTCTTCGACGCCCCAGGGCTGACCCTCCCGGCCCCCCCGGCGGACGCGGTTCGGGTGCGCAGCGGGCCGTTGGGCGGCAGGACCGGGACGTGGGTCGGGCTCCTTGGTCCGCGGCGATTCGCCGGTGGCGTCCACCTGGAGGCGGCGGCCGTCCGCTTCGACGATGGTCGGACGCTGGCCGTCCCGCTCGGCGACCTGGAGCGCTTCGTCTGACGGCGGGTGCCGTGGGTGCGGCGGGGTGACCGACCTTCCGCTACGCTCCGGAGCACCGATGACCAAGGCCACCGTGACCCGCCGGCTCGTCTGCGCCGACCCCGACGCGACCTCGCGCCTGGGGGCGTCGCTCGCGTCCGTCGCCCAGGCGGGCGACCTCGTCTGCCTGTGGGGCGATCTTGGGGCCGGCAAGACCCACCTGGCCAAGGCTTTCGGCGCCGCCCTGGGCGTGACCGAGACGGTGACCTCCCCGAGCTTCATCCTGATGGCGGAGTACGTCGGGCGGTTGCCCCTCTTCCACATCGACCTGTACCGCCTGGCGGACGCGGCGGACGCCCTGTCCGGCGGGCTCGTCGACGAGCGCCAGGCCGGGGGCATCACGCTGGTCGAGTGGCCGGAGCGGATGGGCGACGCGCTGCCCGCGGATCGACTCGACGTCCGGATCGACGGGACCGGCGACGCGCCGCGGACCGTGACGCTGGAGGCCGGCTCGGAGGCCATGTGTCGCTACCTGGACGCGGCCCGATGAGCGCCGACGGCCGACGTCGCGTGATCCTGGCCATCGACACCGCGACGTCCAGGGCCCTGGTCGCCAGCGGGTCGCCGGATGGTGCCGTGGAGATGATCGCGGCATGGACGGTGGGATACCGCCACTCGGAGACGCTGCTGCCGGCCATCCAGCGGGTCCTTGGCGAGGCGTCGCTCCGGCGGGCGGACCTCGTCGGGATCGTGGTCGGCACGGGGCCTGGCGCTTTCACCGGCCTGCGCGTGGGGATCGCCACGGCCAAGGGCCTGGCCCTTGGGCTCGAGATCCCGTTGGCCGGGGTGAGCACGGCGGACGCGCTGCTCCGCTCCGCTGGGGAAGGAGCCGTGCTTGTGGCGCCCGCCGGCCCGCGCGATCGCGTGGTCAGCCGGCCCGGTGTGCCGGCGGAGCGTCTGACCGGCGCGGACGGGCCGGTCCTCCGTCCAGGCGAGCACCTGGTGGCCGTGGACCTGGAAGACCGCGCCCCGGCGGACGCGGTCGCGCGCGGGGTGGCCGCGTGGGATGGCATCGCGGCGGCGCTCATGGAGCTTGGGGCCGCGCGACTGGAGGCCATGGCGACCGCGGACCCGAACGATCGGCGGGGCGACCTGGAGACGCTCGTGCCCGACTACGTGACGCTGCCCCGCGGCGTGGCCGCGACCGGCGGGGAGGTGGCATGGTCGCGCGACCACCGCTGAGGCTGATCGTGGAGCCCATGCGCCTCGACGACCTGCCGGCGATCAGTGCGATCGAGCAGGCCAGCTTCGCGTCCCCGTGGCCACCCAACGCCTATCGCAGCGAGCTGGAGACCAACCGCCTGGCCAACTACCTCGTGGCCCGGGCCGGCGGGCGGATCGTGGGCTACGGCGGGATGTGGCTGATGGTGGACGAGGCGCACATCACGACCTTCGCCGTCCATCCGGCATGGCGGCGTCAGCGCATCGGCGAGCGGCTGCTGATCGCGTTCCTGGACCTGGCCGTCGAGCGTGGGGCGCACGAGGCGACGCTGGAGGTCCGTCTGTCCAACCTGCCGGCGCGGCGGCTGTACGAGAAGTACGGATTTCGCCCCGTCGGCCTGCGGCCGCGCTACTACAGCGACGATCACGAGGACGCCCTGATCATGACCACGGAGCCGCTGGAGGAGCGGCGCATGCTCCAGCGCGTGGCCCGCCTGCGCGCAGCGCTGGATGCATCGTCGGCCCCTACGGACCCCACCGGCGTGGGGGATGACGCGTGAGCGGGCCGGTCCTGCTCGCGATCGAGTCGTCGTGTGACGAGACGGGTGTCGCGGTCCTTGACGGAGACCGCCGGATCGTCAGCAACGTGGTGGCGTCGCAGGTCGCCCTCCACGCCCCGTCCGGCGGCATCGTGCCGGAGGTCGCGGCGCGGGCACACCTGCGCTGGATCGTGCCCGCGATCGATGAGGCACGGTCGGCTGCCGGCGTGACCTGGTCCGACCTGGACGGCATCGCCGTCACCTATGGGCCGGGCCTCGCCGGATCGCTCCTCGTGGGTATCAACCTTGCCAAGACGCTCGCCTGGGTCCATGACCTTCCGCTGATCGGCGTCAACCACCTGGAGGGTCACGTCTACGCCGCGTGGCTGCTGGATCCGGGCGAGGATGCGGTGGACCGTCCCGAGCCGCTGTTCCCGCTCGTCGCGCTCGTGGTCAGCGGCGGTCATACCTTCCTGGCCGAGATGCGCGACCACCTGACCTACCGGTTGCTGGGCACGACGGTGGATGATGCCGCTGGTGAGGCGTTCGACAAGGTCGGTCGGCTGCTGGGACTCGGGTACCCGGGTGGACCGGCGATCCAGCGGGCCGCGGAGGATGCCACCCGGCGCGACGTGAGGTTCCCGCGAGCGTGGATGGGCGATACCTACGACTGGAGCTTCTCCGGCCTCAAGACCGCGGCGCGGCGGATCGTGGATGAGGCACGACTCACCGAGGGGATCGCCCTCGACGACCACGAGACGCCGCTGTCAGGGGCGACCGTGGCGGAGCTCGCCTGGGGCTTCCAGGATTCCGTGGTGGACGTGCTCGCGACGAAGACGGCGCGGGCCGCCCGGGAGGTCGGCGCCCGATCCATCATCCTGGGCGGCGGCGTGGCCGCCAATGGCCCGCTCCGCGACCGACTGGCCGGCGAGGCCGCGGACCTTGGCCTGCCGCTGGTCGTGCCGCGTCCCGGCCTGTGCACGGACAACGGGGCGATGATCGGCGCCGCCGGGGCCCGGCGCTTCGCGGCCGGAGATCGCGCCGGGCTGGACCTGGATGCCAGGCCGTCCCTGCCGCTGGCCCGCCGGTGAGTGGCACCGGGACGGACCCGGGGCGGCCGGGGCAGCCGGCCCGACTGGATCCGGCGGACGTGCGCGCCACGCTCAAGGCGGCCGGGCTGCGGGCGCGCCACGCGCTGTCCCAGAACTTCCTCGCCGACGTGGACGTGCTGGACGGCATACTCGCCGAGGCCGATCCGGGCACGGGGTCGCGCGTCCTCGAGATCGGCCCGGGGTTGGGGCTGCTGACGGGCGGCCTGCTCGCGTCCGGCGCCGCGGTCACCGCGGTGGAGCTGGACCGCCGCCTGGCGGCGTTCCTGCGTGAGCGGTTCGAATCGGAGCTGGAGGTTGGCCGCCTTCGACTGATCGAGGGCGACGCACTGGATCAGCACCTGGTCGGGCTGGTGGAGCCGCCGTACGACGTCGTGGCGAACCTGCCGTATCACATCACCTCGCCCATCCTGCACGCGCTGCTCGGGGCGCCGCCACGACCCCGCCGCCTGGTGCTCATGGTCCAGCGTGAGGTCGGGGAGCGGATCGCCGCACCCCCCGGGAAGATGAGCTACCTGTCCGTCTTCGTGCAGTACCACGCCCGGGTCAGGATCGCCTTCACGGTACCGCCCGGGGCGTTCGAGCCCGAGCCCGCCGTCGAGTCGGCGGTCATCGTCGCCGAGCCATACGACGCGGACGACCGCCTGGACGCCGACACGGAGGACCAGCTGTGGCGCCTGGTCCAGGCCGCGTTCCGTGAGCGCCGCAAGATGATCCACAACGTGCTGGCGCGGCAGCTCCCCGTGGACGCGGGCCGCGTGGAGGCGGCCCTCGCCGCCACCGGTATCAGTCCGGATCGCCGACCCCAGACCCTGGCGGTGGGGGAGTGGCTGGCGCTGCGGGAGGCCATCGGGCCCATCGGCGATGACCGGCGCGGCCGGTCCGGTCGGTCATGAGCGACCCGGGGCGCCAGCTCATGCCGGTGCTCCGCCTCGCCCCGGCCAAGGTCAACCTCACGCTCGCCGTCCTGGGTCGTCGCCCGGACGGGTTCCACGACCTCCACTCGGTCTTCGTGCCACTGGAGCTCGCCGATCGGCTCAGCCTCGCCCCCGGTGGTTCGTCCGGCGAGGACTCCCTCCATGTGGAGGGGCCGGACACCGGGCCCCTGGCGGACAACCTCGTGTTGCGGGGCATCGCGGCCGCTCGTGCGGCCATCGGGGCGGGACCCGGACGGCCGGCGACCCCGGCCCTCGCGGCCCGCCTGGAGAAGCACATCCCCGTGGCGGCCGGGCTGGGCGGTGGGTCGTCCGACGGCGCGGCGGCGTTCGATGGGGCCCTGGAGGCGTGGGGCGCGGAGGGCGCCCTGGATGAGGACCGACGTCGTCGGGCCGCCGCGTCCATCGGCTCAGACGTGCCGTTCTTCCTCGGCGCGGGCTCGATCGCGGCCGCCGGTGCAGCGCTCGTCCAGGGGCGGGGTGAGCGCGTGCTGCCGGTCGTCGGCATCACCGGTGAGCCGGGCATCCTGCTCGTCACGCCGCAGGTCGCCGTGCGCACGCCGGACGTCTTTGCGGTGTTCGCGGGCACGCAGGTCAGCGGAGACGGGTCCGTCCGCATGACCTCGGAGCACCTGGCCCAGGAACTCACGAGCGGCCTGTCAGCGGACGGTCTCATCGCCCGGGCCGGCGTCCTCGCCGTCGCCAACGACCTGTTGGCCGCGGCCGGCCTCGTGGCTCCGGGGCTGGTCGCCGTGCGGCGGGCCTTGATGCGCGTCCTCAAGCGGCCGGTGGGGCTGTCAGGTTCGGGCCCCACCCTGTGGACCCTCTATCCTTCGCGCACGGAGGCCGAGTCGGCCGCGACGGTCGTACGGGCGGCCATCGCCGACGGAGCCATCCCGTCCATCGGCGATGGCCCGCCAGCGGTCATCGCCTCCACCATCCGGGCCGGACGCCGGCCGGCACACGAGGAGGTCAGCCCATGACTCGCCAGGCCGTCTCGACCAACGGCGCCCCGGCCGCTATCGGCCCGTACAGCCAGGCCATCGCCAGCGGCGACCTGGTGTTCTGTTCCGGCCAGCTGGGCCTTGACCCCGCGACCGGCGAGATGGTGGACGGCGGGGTGGAGGCCCAGGCGGAGCGGGCCCTGCGGAACCTGACCGCCGTCCTGGACGCCGCCGGCCTGACGTTCGTCGATGTCGTGAAGACGACGATCTTCCTTGCGGACATCGGCGACTTCTCGGCGGTCAACGGGATCTACGCCGCGTTCATGCCGGATCCGCCTCCCGCGCGCTCCACGTTCGCGGTCGGGTCGTTGCCGAAGGGCGGCCGCGTGGAGATCGAGGCGATCGCGCGTCGCTCGTAGGGATGGCATCGTGGCGCGGCAAGACGGGTATCGCGCCCGGATCGGTCGCGGGATACGACGGGGAGTCGTCGTCCGCCGCCGCCGACTCTCCCATCCGCGTCCCGCAGCCCCGTCAGGGCCAGGAACGGTGCATACCACGACCGCCAGTCGTATGGCGCGATCGGATGAGGTCGGATGGCGTGCCCCGCCGCCGACCCCGGCCCTTTCTCCTGGCATACCACGACCCCCCGTCGTATCTCGCGATCGGATGGCGTTGGGGTGGGTGGGCGCCGGACCCCCGCTTGACGGTCCCGCCGCCTCGCCCCTACCATCCGGCGACCAAGCGATGACACCAACCTTCCGCCCGTCGGGCATCACCAGTGGCGTGGGCGCCGTCCGCCCCGCATCGGCCCGACGCCCCGCATGAAACCCCCAAGTCCCACGCCCGCACCAGGGCGCTCCGACCGGACGATCGCGGTCGTACTCGCAGCCGGACTCGGCACGCGGATGAAATCGGCTCTCCCCAAGGTCCTCCATCCGCTGTGCGGTCGACCCATGCTCGCCTACGTGCTGGATGCCTGGGCGGAGGCGGTGGGCGATGGGGCCCGCCGACCCATCGTCGTCACGTCCCCGGCCGTGGAGGCCATCCGCGAGCCGTTCGCCGACCGGGCGGACTTCGCGCTCCAGGACGAGCCGCGGGGCACCGGTGACGCGGTCCGCTCCGCGCTGCTCGCCGTCCCCGCCGCGGCGGTCGAGATCCTCGTCCTGTCCGGCGACGTACCACTCATCACCGCCGCGGATCTTGAGGCCGTGCTGGAAGCGCGCCGCCAGGACGACGCGGCCATCGCGCTGGCCACCGTGTTCTCGGCCGACCCAGGCGAACTCGGGCGCATCGTCCGCAGCGAGTTCGGGATCGTGGAGCACATCGTGGAGGCCAAAGACGCCACGGAGGACGAGCTGGAGGGCAACGAGGTCAACGCCGGCCTGTACGCCTTCGATGCCGCCTGGCTCCGCCGCCGCATCGACTCACTGGAGCCGTCCATCTCCACCGGTGAGCTGTACCTGACGGAACTCGTGCGCCTGGCGCGCGAGGATGGCCGCCTGGTGACCGCCGTCGCGTTCGAGGACGACGGGCGGTTCGATGGGATCAACGACCGCTCGCAGCTGGCTGCGGCCGAGTGGAACCTGCGCGTCCGACGCAACGAGGAGCACATGCGCGCTGGGGTCACGATGCGCGACCCGTCCACGGTGTATCTCGACTGGGACGTGACGCTGGCGGCGGACGTCACCCTGGAGCCGAACGTCATCCTGCGCGGCGCGACGTCGGTCGGGGAGGGGAGCCTCATCGGCGCCGGGAGCCAGATCATCGACAGCGTCGTCGGCGCCAAGACGCGCGTGTGGGCATCGATCGTGGAGTCATCGACCGTCCAGGACGAGGCCACGGTGGGGCCGTTCAGCCACCTCCGGCCCGGCAGCGTCGTGGGTCGCGGCGCGGAGGTCGGCAACTACGCCGAGCTCAAGAACACGAACCTGGGCGCCGGATCCAAGCAGCACCACGCGAGCTATCTCGGCGACGCCGACGTCGGCGAGGGCGCCAATATCGGGGCGGGCACCATCACGGCCAACTACGACGGCGTGCGCAAGCACCGGACCACGATCGGTGACGGGGCGTTCATCGGGGTGGACACGATGATCGTCGCGCCCCGCGACATCGGGCCCGGGGCCAGGACCGGTGCCGGCGCCGTCGTCACGAAGGATGTCCCGGCGGGCAAGCTCGCCGTGGGTGTCCCGGCCCGCATCCGCGAGCCCCGGGCACCACGACCGGAACCCGCAGCGGACGACCAACCCTCGTGACCGGCCCTGTCCTGGAGCTCGGCCTGATCGTCGTCCTGGTGCTCCTCAACGGGATCTTCGCCTCCACGGAGATCGCCCTGGTCACGGTCCGACGCAGCCGACTCCAGCAGCTCGTGGAAGACGGCAATCGGAGCGCCGCGCGGGTCCAGCGCCTGAAGCAGCACCCGGGTCGCTTCCTTGCGGTCATCCAGATCGGCATCACCTTCCTGGGATTCCTCGCATCGGCGTTCGCGGCGGTCAGCCTGGTGGGCGGCCTACAGGAGTTCCTCGCGCCGCTCGGCACGGCCGGCGAGGGGCTCGCCCTCATCCTGGTCACCGGCCTGCTGACCATCTTCACGATCATCTTCGGCGAGCTCGTGCCCAAGCAGATCGGCCTGGCCCACGCGGAGCGCGTGGCGATGACCTTCAGCCGCCTGATCGAGGTCCTTGGGACGGTGTTCGGTCCGCTCGTGGCGTTCCTGACCTTCACGACACGTCAGATCAGCCGGATCTTCCGCGCCGACGTCGCCGCGGACGAGCGGATCAGCTCCGAGGAACTGCGCCTGATCATCGAGCAGGGCGGCGAGCAGGGCATCCTGGAGGCCGAGGAGGAGCAGATGATCCACGCGGTCATCGAGCTCGGCGATCAGCGCATCCACGAGGTCATGGTCCCGCGCACGGCGATGGTCACCCTGGCCGCCGGCGCCACGTTCGAGGAAGCCATCGACACGATCGTCCAGGAAGGGCATAGCCGCATCCCCGTGTACGAGGGATCCATCGACGAGATCGTGGGCATCCTGTACGCAAAGGACCTGCTGCCGTTCCTCAAGGGGTCCAGTGGAGGGCAGCGGCCCGGGTTGCGGTCGCTCCTCCGGACGCCCGTGTTCGTCCCCGAGTCGATGACCGTTGACGATCTCCTTCACGAGCTGCAGCGCCGCAAGGTCCATCTCGCCGTCGTCCTCGACGAGTACGGCGGTACGGCCGGACTCGTGACGATCGAGGACCTGATCGAGGAGATCGTGGGCGAGATCCAGGACGAGTACGACGTGGAGGAGCCCATGATCGTCGCGATCTCCGACGACGAGGCGCGGGTGGACGGTCGGGCCGCGGTGGACGACCTAGAGGAGCTGTTCCATACGACGTTCGGCCTGGAGGACGAGGACGAGTACGACACGGTCGGCGGCCTGATCTACCACCGGATCGGCGGCGTGCCCAAGGCCGGCGACACGGTCACGGTGGACGGCCTGACCCTGACGGTCGAAACGACCGACGGGCGACGAGTCGGCAAGGTCCTCGTGGTCCGGACACGGATCCCCGACGACGAGGTCGCGGAAGCGGAGACGGACCGCTAGACCGGGTCGACGGGTGCCGCGGGGCGCGTCGCGGCAACCGAGGCACCCCAGGCACCCCGGGCACCCCGGGCACCCCGCAGCACCCCGTGGCTTCGCCTCGGGTGAACTCGCCGGCCCCCGCCCCCGTGGCTTCGCCTCGGGTGAACGGTTGCAGCCTGTAGCGCGTCGAGGAGCGTCGCCGCCGGGTCCAGGACGCTCGTGGTTCGGTGTCCGTGAACAGGACGAGTCCAGGGCCGTCCCAGGCGGTCAAGGCGGCGGCTTCGGCCTGCAAACGTTCGCCGTGGCCGAATCGGTGTCGGGCAGGGGTCGAGGCTGGCGGCAACGCCCCGCCCGGCCCCGCCCGGCCGCTGATCGCCGCGCGGCTACTGCCAGTCGCCGTCTGGGGATGAGTGTGCAGCCAGGGCCGCCGATTCCTGCAGAAGTCGAGCGGTGCCCCGCACGTTCGTTACGGAATGGGCGCTGTGAGTGTCACGCAGGGGTCGAGGCTGGCGGCGGGTCCGAGCCCCAGCCCCGCCCCGCCCCGCCCCCGCCCGCCTTGCACCCGGACCTACGCGGCGATGACCCGGACGATGATCTCCTCGAGTCGCGCCCGCGCCGCCGGCTGGATCACACCCGTGGCGGCCAGCTCGGCCAGCGCCTCGTCCCGGTAGCGGCGCGCCTCGCTGCGCGTGTACTCGCGCGACCCGACCCGCTCCAGGATGGCGACGATCTCCGCGACCTCGGCCGGCGACGGCTCGGGCGCCGCGTACAGCTCCAGCAACCGGGCCCGATCCGCTGGGCCGGCGTGCTGCGCGGCGTGGATCACCGGTAGCGTCTTCTTGCGATGGGCCACGTCCGACGGCGCCTTGCCCGTGGCCTGTTCCGCGCCCCAGATGCCGAGCAGGTCGTCGTTCAGCTGAAAGGCCAGGCCCAGGGCCCAGCCAAACCCTCGGTACCGGGCGATGACCTCTTCGTCATCGGTCGCGAGGAGCGCCCCCGCCTCGATGGATGCCGCGATGAGGGCCGCGGTCTTGCGGCCGATCATGTCGAAGTAGGCGTCCACGGTCATCATCTCGTCCGACTCGCTGGTCGCGATGTCGATGTACTGGCCCTCGCACAGGGCCAGGCACGTCTCGTCGAAGAGCCGCATCAGGCGCAGGACCTTGGCGTCGGAGAATCCGAGGTCAGTCAGGCGATGCAAGGCGATGCGCGACAGGCTGAACAGCGTGTCGCCGGTGTTGATCGCCTGGGGGATGCCGTGGAGGGTCCACAGGGTCGGTCGGTGGCGGCGCTCCGTATCGCCATCTTCGATGTCGTCGTGGACGAGGCTGAAGTTGTGGCCAAGCTCCACGGCGGCGGCTCCCGGCAGGGCGCGCTGGTGATCGCCGGCGATGGACGCATAGGCAAGCAGTCCCAGGAGCGGCCGCATCCGCTTGCCGCCGCTGGCGCCGGACCCATCCAGGGCCAGGTGGTAGCGAACCATCTCGTACAGGCCGAAGGTTGACGGATCGCGATCGCGGACGAGGCGGGCGATCTCGCCTTCCGTGTCGGCGACGAGTTCGGCGAGATCCAGGTCCGGCAACGTGGAGGTCATCGTGCGCGGATTGTACACGAAACATGTACGCTGCAGGTAGCCTGTTGGCAGAGGACGGCCCGAGGACGGCCCGAGGACGGCCCGAGGACGGCCCGAGGACGGCCCCACGGGGCCCCTCCGTGGTACCGTCGAGCCTGATGCCCGCGCCACGACGCTACACGACCGAGGCCATCGTGCTGTCGCGGTTCGACCTCGGTGAAGCCGACCGCGTGCTCACGCTGATGACCCCGGGTGGCGGCAAGCTGAAAGCCATCGCCAAGGGCGTCCGCCGACCCACCTCGCGTCTCGGCGGCAGCCTGGAGCCGTTCGCGGAGCTGACCATCGCGCTCGCTCGCGGCCGCACGTTCGACGTCGTGACCCAGGTCAGCGTGGGCCACGCGTGGCTGAACCTCCGCGATGACCTGGAGAGCACGGCCACCGCCTGGTACCTCGCCGAGCTCGCTGACCGGAGCCTGGAGGAACGGCACGCCGCGGAACTGCTGTACGCGCTCCTGCGGCGGGCGTATGAGCTGCTGGACGCCGGCATGGCCCCTGGCCGCGTCGCGCGCTGGTACGAGATGCACCTTCTGGACGAGCTGGGCGTCCGCCCGGAGGTGGACCGCTGCGCCGAGTGCGACCGGGTGCTGGACGCGGAGGGCCGCTTCCGCTGGATCCCGCTCGTGGGTGGCGTCGTCTGCGACCGGTGCCCCGGCCCGTCGCACGATCGCGCGGGCCTGAGCCTTGGCGCGCTCAAGCTCCTGAAGGCCTATCAGCGGCTGGACATCGAGGCCATCGCCGGTCTGCGCCTGACCGCGGCCGCGGAGCGCGAGGTGGAAGCCGCCCTGCGCGAGTTCGTGCGCCTGGCACTGGAACGCGACGCGCGGTCCCTGCCGTTCCTGGACGAAGTCCGCTCGGGCTCCCGGCGGGCGCCCGTCGGCGCACACGGTGCGCCGCTGCACCACGAGTCCTGACCGGGAGGCACGGGCATCCTGTCGGTGGGGTGGAGACCGGTCGGGTGCGCGGCGGTCCGGTAGAGTGGCGCGGCGTCACCGGTCCCGCCAGGACGGTGCCATTCGTACTAGACCGCGGCGCGGTCGCCTGTCATCATCGCGCCGTCTTCATCGTCCGCCCGGCTCATTCGGCGGACGGCACAGATCTGAACGAGCGGGTGGTCAGTCCACCCCGAGGAGGTTCCCAATGCGAGGGTTCGGAAACCATCGGGCAGAGCTGCCCGGCTTGAGGCCCCTGGCGGCGATGGGATCGGTCGCGATGCTCGTCGTCGCGGTGTTCGCGCCGACGTCGCTCGCCGCGGCACCGTTTCCGAACGCGGGCACGGCGACCGTCGATGGCGACCCGTCCGAGTGGGCTGGCGCGGTCTGGTTCGCGGCCATGACCGACAACGGCGACCCCGCCAACGACGTCGTCGCCGGTCTCTCGCTGCGCTACGACTGCGACAGCGGCACGCTGTTCGCGCTCGTCGACGCGGCCGACGGAGTGCAGCTCAAGCAGGACCGTCCGGACGAGGCATACATCCAGATCGACGGTAGCGGGAAGGCCGTCCAGGCCGCCACCGGCAACGACGGCACGCCGCCCGACTTCGCGTGGGTGAACGGCGACGATGCGCTCGCCGACGGCTATGAGGCCTCCCTGCCGCTGGCCCCGGGCTCCTACACGATTCGTGCGCACGTCCTCGTCCCGGCCGACGACAGCGACGGGTACGACACGATCGATACCTCGCCGAGGCATGCTCCGCTGACGATCGAGTGCGTCGAGCCGACGCCGACGCCGACGCCGACGCCGACGCCGACGCCCAGCGAGGAGCCGTCCGGTTCGGTGGAGCCCAGCGAGGAGCCGTCCGGTTCG
>JBBEBL010000060.1:4729-9382 GCA_040882345.1 Chloroflexota bacterium | reverse complement strand
CCAGCGAGGAGCCGTCCGGTTCGGTGGAGCCCAGCGAGGAGCCGTCCGGTTCGGTGGAGCCCAGCGAGGAGCCGTCCGGTTCGGTCGCCGCGGTGACAGGCACGCCGAACATCACCCTTCCCCCGACCGACGCCCTCGGGACGACGGGGAGCGCCATGAACGGCGGTTCGGGCCTGCAGCTAGTGCTGTTCGGGATGGCCGCCCTCCTCGGGGGGGTCGCGCTCCTGACCCCCGCCGGCCGACCTCGTGTCGCCGCCTCGGAGCCGCCGAGCGAGTGACCCTCCGGGACGGCCGGGACCGTCCCGACCAGGCTGAAGCCAGCGGTCCCGACCGCTGGCTTCTCGCCGTCTCCCCGGCGGACTCCCCGGCGCGACGGATCGCCGCCACGAGTCACGCTGCGCTAGGGTGTCCTCCTGGCCGGTGAGGTCGGGCGGGCGAACAGCTCCTCCGCCTCCGAATGCCGCGCCGCGAAACGTGACCGGAGGACCGATGATCGCGACCCTCGACGCATCCACCACCGCGGGGGCTCGCGCCCTCGAGCGCCTGGCCACGGAGAAGATCGCCTGGTTGACGACCGTCGACCCGGACGGCCAGCCGTATGCCTCGGCCATCTGGTTCCTGTGGGACGACGGCGACATCATCGTCTACAGCGGCAAGCGGGCCATGCGCAACGGCAACATCTCGGACAACCCACGGGTCGCCTTCAACCTGCACACCGACGCCGGCGGCGGCGACTACGTGACGATGGAGGGGACCGCCCGGATCGATCCGGCGATACCACCCTCATCGCAGAACCCGCCGTACCTCACCAAGTACCAGACGATGATCGAGGACTACGGCTGGGACAACGCCTACTTCGACCGGGAGTACCCACACGGGATCCGGATCACGCCCACCCGCTGGCGGGTCGGCGGGTGAGTGACGTGATCGACTGGGACGATTTCGCCCGCGTCGATCTGCGTGTCGGCACCATCGTGCGCGCGGAGCCGTTCCCGGAGGCGCGCAAGCCCGCCTATCGCCTGTTCATCGACTTCGGCCCGGAGATCGGGATGCGCCAGTCCAGCGCCCAGATCACCGCCGTGTACCGGCCCGAGGACCTGCCTGGTCGGCAGGTCGTCGCGGTCGTGAACTTTCCGCCCAAGCGCATCGCCGGGTTCCGCTCGGAGGTGCTGGTCTGCGGTTTCGACCGCGCCGCCGGCGAGATCGTCCTGGCGCAGCCCGCCGAGCCGGTCCCCAACGGCGCCCGACTCTATTGACCGCCGCCCGCCGGATCCGGTCCGGCGTCGCGCTGACCGCGGCCGGACTGCTGACCGCGGTCGTGGCCCGCATCGCCGGTCGTGCTGCGGTCGCTCGGACGGAGCGCCGGTTGTGTCGCACCACTGTCCCGCCGCCGTACGCCGCCTCGGAGCGCGCGCGGGAGCTCCACGCCCGGCTGGAGGTCGTGGACCTGCACGCCGACTCGCTGCTGTGGGGCCGCGACCTGCTTCGCCGGGCCAGCCAGGGACAGGTGGACGTCCCGCGCCTCATCGAAGGGAATGTCGCGCTCCAGGTCCTGGCGGTCTCGACCAAGAGCCCGCGCCACCTGAACATCGAGCGCAACGACGATCGCAGCGACGACATCACGCTCGTGGCCCTGGCGAGCGGATGGCCGCCGGGAACGTGGCGCAGCCTGCTGGCCCGGGCGCTCCACCTGGCGTCGCGAGCTGACGCGCTCGCCGCCCGGTCCGATGGCGCCTTCACGATCGTGCGGACCCGAGCCGATCTCGCCGCCTACCAGGGCCGTCGTGCCGCCGACCGCGGCATCACCGCCGGTCTCCTCGCCATCGAGGGTGCCCATGCGCTCGACGGTGATCCGGTCAACGTGGACGTGGTCGCCGACGCGGGCTTCCGGATGATGTCGCCCAGCCACTTCTTCGACAATGCCTTTGGTGGGTCGGCCCACGGGATCGCCAAGGGCGGGCTGACGGCAGCCGGCCGCGAGATGGTGGAGCGCATGGAGTCGCGCGGCATGATCGTGGATGTCGCGCACGCCTCCGTCGCGACGATCGATGACGTGCTCGCCATGGCCCGGCGGCCCGTGGTGGCGTCGCACAGCGGGGTGCGCGGGGTCGCGGACAACGCCCGCAACCTGTCAGACGCGCACCTGCGCGGGATCGCGGCGACGGGCGGGCTCGTGGGCATCGGCTTCTGGGACACCGCGACCGGTGGGAACGATGTCGCGGCCATCGCCCGGGCTATCCGGTACGCGGTGGAGATCGCGGGCACGGAGCACGTCGGGCTCGGAAGCGACTTCGATGGTGCCGTCGCGGTCCCCATCGATGCCACCGGGCTCGTCCAGGTGACGGACGCATTGCTGGACCTCGGGTTCGCGGACGACGACGTCGCGCGGATCATGGGCGGCAATGCGATGCGGCTGTTGGCGGAGGCTCTGCCCGGCTGATAGCATCGGTCGTCCAGTCATCCCGCGCGGCCCTGCCAAGGTCGCGTATCAGCGGAGTCCTTCCTTGACCACCCCGATCGTCGACCAGGACGACGTCGCGCCCGCCGTCCGCGAGCTCGACACGATCGTCTCCCTGTCCAAGCGCCGCGGGTTCATCTACCCATCATCTGAGATCTACGGCGGTATCAACGCGGTCTGGGACTACGGGCCCCTCGGCGTGGAACTCAAGAACAACGTCAAGCGGGCGTGGTGGCGGTCCATGGTCCAGGAGCGGGACGACATCGTGGGCCTGGACGCCGGGATCCTCATGCACCCCCAGGTGTGGGTCACCTCCGGTCACGTGGGCTCGTTCAGCGATCCGCTCGTGGAGTGCGCCACCTGTCGCCGCCGATATCGGCTGGACGAGCTGCCGGGGGCGGAGGACTTGTCCGCGACGGACCTGCGCGACGAGGGGATCGTCCAGCGCCTGGGTCTCGTCTGTCCCAACGACGGCGGGCCGCTATCCGCTCCGCGCCGTTTCAACCTCATGTTCAAGACGTTCATGGGCCCGGTGGAGGAGGACGCGTCGGTCATCTACCTGCGCCCGGAGACGGCCCAGGGCTCGTACGTCAACTTCAAGAATGTCCAGCAGTCGTCGCGCAAGAAGCTGCCGTTCGGGATCGCCCAGATCGGCAAGTCGTTCCGCAACGAGATCAGCCCCGGCAACTTCGTCTTCCGGATGCGCGAGTTCGAGCAGATGGAGATGCAGTACTTCGTTCGGCCGGACGCCGAAGCGGCGGCCGCGTTCGAGGACTGGCTGCCCCGGCGGCTGGCCTGGTATGAGCGGTTCGGCGTCGCGCCGTCGCGGCTGCGTCTGCGCGAGCACGCGTCGGACGAGCTGGCCCACTACGCCAAGAAGGCGGTGGACGTCGAGTACCGCTTCCCGTTCGGCTGGAAGGAGCTGGAGGGCGTCCACAACCGTGGTGACTTCGACCTGTCGCGCCATTCCGAGGCGTCAGGGGAGACGCTCGAGTACTTCGACCAGGCGACGAACGAGCACGTCATCCCGTGGATCGTCGAGACGGCAGCGGGTGCGGACCGCGCCGCGTTCACGTTCCTCATCGACGCGTATCGCGAGGAGGAGGTCCGCGGCGAGAAGCGCGTGTCGCTCGCGTTGCACCCGGATCTTGCGCCGTACAAGGTCGCGGTCCTGCCGCTGCTCAAGAAGCGACCGGAGATCGTGTCGCTGTGCCACGCCATCAAGGCGGACCTGCAGCGCCACACGATGGCCGTCTATGACGACACCGCCGCGATCGGCAAGCTCTATCGACGCCAGGACGAGATCGGGACGCCGTGGTGCGTGACGGTGGACGTCGATTCGCTCGAGGACGGCGCCGTCACCGTGCGCGACCGCGACTCGATGGCCCAGGAGCGCGTGCCGGTGGAGGGCGTCACTCGACTCATCCTGGACCGACTCGACGCGGCGCGGGCCGGCTGAGCTGGCCTTATGACAAGCGGACGCCCATCGCGAGCGTGGATCGTCGGGGTGGTCGGTGGGCTCGCCGCGATCGCGGTCATCGTGACCGGCGTGGTCGGGGTCCTGTCGCCGGCCGCCCTGTGCGCCGGGGTCGGTGACAGCGAGGCGGTCACAAGCTGCCGGGTCAGCTGGGTCGTCGCGGTCGTGCTGGCGGCCATCGCGCTCGTCGTCTTCCTTGGGATCGCGCTGGCCGCCGGGCTCCGATCGGGCGGCTGGATGGTGCGGCTGCCGCTGCTGGCATGGCCGGGGCTGTTCCTGGCCGTCGGGGTGGTGATGCTGCTGTGGGGCATCGATCCGCCGCGCGTGGGAGGATCCGCGGCGGGGTCCGCGGGGGGCGGGCCGTCCATCGGGATGCTCATCGGCGGCCTGGCGATCATCGTGCTGGGCCTCGCCCCGCTGCCGTTCGCGCGGCGGATCACGCGCTTGTTGGACGGGGACGGGCGATAGCGGCGGACGCGGCCTGGCGCGTCACGGCCTGGCACAACTCACCCACGGCTCCGTTTCGTCGCAGATACCGATCGCAGCGGTCGTACGGTCCGGCCGCAGGGCGGTTCGGCCTCGGTCAGCCCGGTTACCTGCCGTCCGACTCCCGGTCCGTCGCGAACACCACCCACGCACCCATACACGACGGTGCGATCGGTGCGGCGTGGCCATCCTCGCGTTAGCACCACTGCTGGTGGTGTGTGCGACGATCGGG
>JBBEBL010000060.1:0-4629 GCA_040882345.1 Chloroflexota bacterium | reverse complement strand
GGTCGCTCGCAGACCCTCGCGGGCCGAGATCGCCAGTCGCCCCAGGTCAGGCAACTCGCGGGTAAGCGCCCGTCGGCATGATGGCGGGATGGACGACGCCCGACTCGGATCGGTGCTTCGCCGCCTCAGGATCCGGTCCGGGCTGCGGCAGGTTGACGTGGCGCGCCGGGCGCGCGTATCGCAGTCCCTGATCTCGGATATCGAGTGCGGCAAGGCGGCCGGCGTCACCCTGGAAACGCTCCGGACGGTATTCGTCGCGGTCAGCGCCACGGTCGACGTCGATGTCCGTTGGCGTGGCTCGGCGCTGGATCGGCTGCTGGACGAACGACACGCCGGCCTGGTGGAGCCATCGGTCGATCGACTCGTGCGCTCACGGTGGGCGACGCAGGTGGAGGTGTCGTACTCCATCTACGGCGAGCGGGGCTCCATCGACATCCTTGGTGGCAACGTGGAGCGGCTGGCCGTCGTGGTCGAGGAGATCAAGTCGGAGCTCGCTCGCGTGGACGACACCGTCCGCAAGCTGGACGAGAAGGCCCGACTCGTCATGCAGCAGATCGCCGAGCAACGGTTCGGCTGGCGGCCGCGACTCGTGGGGCGCATCCTGGTCCTCCCTGATACGGACCGGGCGCGGCGGCAGGTGGCGCGCCACCAGGCCACCCTGGAGGTCGCGTTCCCGCAGCGTGGCGCAGAGGTACGCCGATGGCTTCGCGATCCGGCCGGACCGATGTCCGGGATCCTGTTCGTCGCAAACACCGGCCGGGGGCGTGGTAACGCGACGCGAGCCGGGATCCAGCGCGTTCGAGTCGGCCGCCGCGCTTCCCAGCGCGCTGAAGTCGTCGCAGACATGACCCAGGCTGGTGAACGCGACGAGTCCGAGTCTGGCCTGTGAGGGGTGCCCGACCGTCCCCACGTAGCACCGGTGGAAGTGGTGAACGCGACACGCCGCGACACGCCGCGACACGCCGCGCGACGACCGACGACGCCACGCGCCCGCCGCGGCGACTACTGGTCCGCGTTGGCCTCGGCGAGATCGGCCGCCACGGCCGCGTCCGCGGCGCCGGCCACCCCGCGCGGCTCCTTGCCCTTGGGCCAGTAGAGCTCCTTCTTCACGGCCGCCTCCGGGAAGCCCAGGTCCAGGAGCGTCTGCTCCACCGACAGGATCATGTCCGGATTGCCGCACAGGTACGCGACGGTGTCGCTCGGCGACAGCCCCAGGTCGGCGATGACCGGAGCCACGATCGACTCCACGCGTCCGGTGCGCCCGGTCCAGCCCGCATTGGAAAGGTCCAGCGGGCGCGAGACCGTGGGGACGAAGGTGACCGGGTACTCCCCGGACGACTGCCAGCCCTCCAGGAGCTCCCGATACCCCAGGTCGCGCACGTGCGACACGCCGTTCAGGAAGACCGACCGGCGTGGCGAGCCGTCCAGCAGGGCCTGACGGATCATCGCGACGAACGGGGCGTTGCCGGTGCCCGAGCTCACGAACAGGTGCACGCGGTCGTCGGCGTCATCCAGGACGAACTTGCCCTTGGGCCCGATCATGCGCATCCGCTGGCCGATCGGCAGCTCCCACAGCAGTGGTGTGAACATGCCGCCCTGCACGAGCCGGATGTAGAACTCGTAGCCGTCCGTGCCGGCGACGCCCGGCGCCGATGCGACCGAATACGGCCGCTGGACGAGCTTGCCATCCAGGAACACGCCGATGGTCATGTACTGGCCGGGTTCGAACGGAGTGGCGTCGCCGTCGAAGCGGACCAAGAAGTAGGCGAGGCTATCGTGCTGGTCCTCGCGTCGGACGAGTGTCGCGTTGTAGCGCTCGTCGTCCGCGGCGATGACGCCGGTCGGCGCAAGCGTGGAGGGGGCCTCGGTCATGCACTGATGGTACAGGCCGGGCGCACAGGCGGCGCGATGCGGAACGGTGGCGAGAGGCCTACCGTTCCGCAACGTGGGAGGGGAGAAGCGTGTCAGCCGCCGTTGTCGCCCTCGTCACCACAACTGACGCGCGGGTTCCAGTCGGCGAACGTGCCGGACGGAGTCGTCGCGCCCCACTGAGGCACCCGCCACCGATGCGCAACCCTGCCGCAGAGGTTGCGACGGTACAATCGGGCGGTATCTGAAACGACGCTGTCGCGGCCCTTCCTGCTGGCCGCCGCCCGGCCCCGGAGGACCCGCCATGAGCACCCCGACCACGCCCGCCCAGGACCGCGCCCACGCGGCCGCCAAGCGCTACATCTACGCCTGGGGCGACGGCACGGCGGAGGGTGACGCCACGATGCGCGACCTGCTTGGTGGCAAGGGCGCGGGCCTCGCCGAGATGACCAAGGCGGGCCTGCCGACACCACCCGGCTTCACCATCACCACGGAAGCCTGCAACGACTACTTCGACGCCGGGGAGCGGCTCCCGGACGGGCTCTGGGACGACGTCCTGGAAGCGGTCCGGCAGATCGAGGAGGGCACGGGCAAGGGCTTCGGGGACCCGACCAACCCGCTCCTCGTGAGCGTCCGTTCCGGCGCCAGGTTCTCCATGCCCGGGATGATGGACACGGTCCTCAACCTGGGCCTCAACGAGGCGACCCTGCAGGGCATGATCGGGCTCACCGGCAACGAGCGCTTCGGCTGGGACGCGTACCGCCGGTTCATCCAGATGTTCGGCCGGATCGTCCTGGGCGTGGACGGCGAGAAGTTCGACCACGCGCTGGAAACGGCCAAGCACGCCACTGGCGCCAGGCAGGACACGGACCTGGATGCGGCCGCGCTCCGGGATCTCGCCACCGCGTTCAAGGCCATCGTCCGCGAGGCGACCGGCCGCGACTTCCCGCAGGACCCCAACGAGCAGCTGGACCTCGCCATCAAGGCGGTCTTCGCCAGCTGGTTCGGCAAGCGCGCCCGTGACTACCGCACGAACCAGGGCATCGCCCACGACCTGGGGACGGCCGTCAACGTCATGAGCATGGTCTTCGGGAACATGGGCGACGACTCCGGCACGGGCGTCGCCTTCACCCGTGACCCCAACACCGGCGAGAAGGTCCTGTTCGGCGAGTACCTGACCAACGCCCAGGGCGAGGACGTGGTCGCCGGCATCCGGACGGCGCCTCAGATCGCCCAGATGCAGACGGACATGCCCGGTGTCTACGACGAGTTCGTGCACATCGGCCAGCAGCTGGAGCAGCATTACCGCGACGTCCAGGACCTGGAGTTCACGATCGAGCGCGGCCGCCTGTACATGCTCCAGACCCGCTCCGCCAAGCGGACCGCGGCCGCGGCCGTGAAGATCGCCGCGGACATGGTGGACGAGGGTCTCATCACGAAGGAGGAGGCCGTCGCCCGGATCGAGCCCGATCAGGTGGACCAGCTCCTGCGCGACCAGTTCGATCCCGAGGGCCTGCGGACGGCGCCGCGCATCGCCAAGGGACTCAACGCGAGCCCGGGTGCGGCCGTCGGTCGGGCCGTCTTCTCCGCCGACACCGCGGTCGAGTGGGTGGACCGCGGCGAGCGCGTCATCCTCGTGCGGGTCGAGACATCGCCGGACGACTTCCACGGCATGGCCGTCGCGCAGGGCATCCTGACCGCCCGCGGCGGGGCCACCAGCCACGCCGCCGTGGTCGCCCGCCAGATCGGCAAGCCGTGCGTGGCCGGGTGCGCGGAACTCGTCGTGGACTACGCCACGAAGAGCGCCAGGTCCACGGAGTCGGGTCTGTCCTTCAAGGAGGGCGACGACATCTCGCTGGACGGCGCGACCGGGCAGGTCTACGTCGGCGCGCTGCCGACCGTGAGCGCCCGGTTCGAGGACCAGCCGGACCTGCAGAAGGTCCTTGCCTTCGCGGATGGGATCCGGCGGATGGGCGTCTGGACCAACGCGGACAAGCCGGAGGAGGCGGAACAGGCTCGCGGCTACGGAGCCCAGGGCATCGGCCTGTGCCGGACCGAGCACATGTTCCGTGAGGGGGATCGCCTGGAGATCGTGCGCGACGCCATCCTCGTGGCGAACGTCGCGACCCGAGCCAAGGCCAAGCGGGAGGCCGGCGAGGCCACGAGCGCGGACGAGGATGCCGCGGTGGAGCGCTTCGACGCGGCCATGGGCAAGCTGGAGGTCCTCCAGCAGGGCGACTTCGAGGGCATCTTCCGCGCCATGGACGGGCTGCCCGTGGTGGTCCGCCTGATCGACCCGCCGCTCCACGAGTTCCTCCCGAACCTGGAGGAGCAGCTGGTCAAGGTGACCCGCGCGGAGATGGAGGGCGGCGCGTCCGAGGAGGACATGGAGCTGCTCGCGACCATCAAGTCCATGCACGAGCAGAACCCCATGCTGGGGCTGCGCGGCTGCCGCCTGGGGATCATGATCCCGGACTTCGTGAAGATCCAGACGCGGGCCATCCTCAACGCGCAGATCGCGGTCAAGAAGGCCGGTGGCAATCCGATCGCCAAGATCATGATCCCGCTCGTCGGTCATGCCAACGAGCTCAAGCGGACCCGCCAGCTTCTGGAGGCGGAGGCCAGGGCTGTGGAGGAGGCCGCCGGCGCCGGGGTCGAGGTCGACTACAAGTTCGGTACGATGATCGAGGTCCCGCGAGGGGCCCTGACCGCCGACGAGATCGCGAAGGACGCCGCGTTCTTCAGCTTCGGCACGAACGA
>JBBEBL010000059.1:4768-6424 GCA_040882345.1 Chloroflexota bacterium | reverse complement strand
CTCAAACACCGCTGAGGGCAACCTCTTGTGGGTTCGAGTCCCACCTTCGGCACCAGTTCCCGCTGCCGGCGGCATCCCCGCCCTGTGATCCACTTCGGCTGCATCAACAGTGCCCGTGGTCAGCGCCGTCCGCCGTCGCCACACGCATCGCGATGCAGCCGACAGGCATCACTCCACGGACACCGCGGTCGCTGGAACGTTGTCGCCCGGTCAGATCGGGTGGACGAGCCGGCCCGCCTGGACGACGATGGCCGGCGCGACCAGTCGCGAGAGATCCGTCAGCGGGTCGCCGTCCACCAGCACGAGGTCGGCACGCTTGCCGGGCTCGATGGTGCCCGTCTCCGCCTCCACTCCGAGCAGGCGCGCCGCGGACGACGTGGCCGCCTGGAGCGCGGTCATCGCCGTGGCTCCATGGTCGTGAAGCAACACGATCTCCCGCCAGACCATGTCCGCGGTCACCCCCACCTCGCCCGTGTCCGTCCCGGTCGCCAGCGGGACGCCGAGGCGGATCGCCGCTTCCGTCGAGGCGCGATGACTCCGCTCGATCAGGTCCTGGCGCTCGCGCTGGACCGGCGTCACGTTAGCCAGCGTCCTGTTCACGTCCGTGACCACGAGGGTCGGGACGAGCCATGCCCCAGACGCGGCCAGCGCCTCGATCGCGCCCTCGTCGGCGAGCCAGGCGTGCTCGACGCTCGTCACGCCCGCCGCCGCGGACCGCCGCACGGACTCGCTGTCCTGGGCGTGACTCATGACCCGGACACGCAGCTCCGCCGCCGCCTGGACGATCGCGCGGAGCTCGTCCTCACTCAGTTCCGGGGCGCCGTGCACCATCCGCCCGGGGGCCAGGCCCGTCGTCGTCAGCATCGCGGCCTCCGAAGCGACCACCTTGACGACGTCCGCTCCGTCCCTGACGACGCGTCTCGTCGCGGTGACAAGGCCCACCGGATCGTCCGCCTCCAGCCCGAACTGGTGACCGTGGCCCCCGGTGATCCCCACCGCCGTGCCCGCCGCCAAGATCCGCGGCCCCGGCACGCGACCGGCCGCGATGGCGTCGCGCAGCGCGCATTCAAGGTTGCGGATGGAGCCGGCACCACGGGCGGTCGTCACCCCGGCTCGGAGGGCGCGGGCCGCGTGCGACGCCGCACGGAGCACGATCTCGGCGTCCGTCCGGCGCGCGATCGCTCCCATCGACCCTTCCTCGGGATCCAGGGTGTAGTGGGCGTGCGCGTCGATCAGCCCGGGGAGCACCGTCCGACCGGCCCCGTCGATGACGACCGTGCTGTCCGGAACGACGCGGGCCCGATCGTGCGGCTCGACGGCACCGATCCGCTCGCCGACCACCAGCACGTCCATGTGGCCGCGGGCGTCGTCGGCGACGCCGTCGATGACACGCACGTCCCGGATCAGGATGCTCACGGCGGACAGCGTAGCGGCCCCGCGCCCCGGGCACTATCCTCGAGACGCGCAGACGCATCGCCGTAGGAGGATCATGTTCCGCCGCATCTTCGGCCCTGCCGGCTCCCCGGCCACGGATCGCCAGGTCGACGCACTGGAGTCGGCGGGCCATGCCGCCGGCGATACCGCCACGGTCCGCCGGATCGTGGCGAAGCTGGAGGCGATGCCGACCCGACAGGCACGACTCGTCGCCTCGGCGGC
>JBBEBL010000059.1:0-4668 GCA_040882345.1 Chloroflexota bacterium | reverse complement strand
TGGCGAAGCTGGAGGCGATGCCGACCCGACAGGCACGACTCGTCGCCTCGGCGGCCTACACGCTGGCGAGGGCCGCGCACGCGGATCTCGACATCAGCGACGAGGAGACACGCGTCATCGAGCGCGAACTGCAGGCACACGAGGCACTCGACGAGTCCACCGCCGTCCTCGTCGCGGAGATGGCCAAGTTCCAGGCACGCAACGTCGGCGCGACGGAGGACTACGTCGTGACGCGGGAATTCGCCGCGCTCGCCTCGGACGACCAGAAGACGGACATACTGCGGGCGTGCTTCGCGGTCAGCGCCGCCAACGGCATTATCTCCGCCGAGGAATCGGCCGTCGTCAATCAGATCGCCAAGGAACTCGCCCTTGACGCCGATGTGGTCTCTGCCATCCGGGCGGAGTTCCACGAGCGCATCTCAGCCGTCCAGGAGGTTCGCCGCCTGGCAGGGGGTCGCTGACGTGGCGCCGACATGGCCGCGCCAAGTCCGGGCAGGCGCCGTCCTTGGGGTCGCGATGGTCGTTGCCGCCTGCGGGGGCGACGACGGATCGCCACCAGCGCCGGACGCTGGCCCCATCGTCGCCACGTTCCAGGTGGCCGGCGGGGAGCGGTTCCGCGTCCTCCTGACCGATCCCGTGGACATCACCAACGCGAACCGCCTCGTGGCCGGGGAGGACGCTCCCAGCATCCCGAACGGCGTCGTCGTCCGTGGCGTGACGAGCGTCAACGAAGGGTACTCGTGGTCGCTGGATCCCGATCAGTTCGAGTTCGCCGACGTCACCATGGAGGTCTGCGACGGGCTGCCATCCGACGTGGAGGCCGGGATCATCACCAGCGACCGGTACTGCCCCTGGTCCGCGATCATCGCGTCGCTGGATCCCGCCGAGTAGGTCGTGCCGGCCGCGGAGCGGCCCTCAGGCCCCCGCGAGTCGCAGGTCCACGAGCCCGTCACCCAGCCGCCGACGGACCTCGGCGAGCAGTTCGGCGTCGTAGGCGACCCCCCAGCGCAGCTCCATCGGCAGGGCGGCCCCGCCCGGCGCCGGGACGTGGATGACGACGCGCGTCGCCCCGGGCCGGTCCCGGAGGAGAGCCTTGACCGCCTCCATGGCGCTGACCAGGCGATCCGGCGCCGCCCGCTCGAACCGGACGTGGAGGACCGCGTCCGGCCCGGCGGCGACCGGAGCGTCCGCCGTGGCATCGGCGAGGATCCGGGCGCGGGCCTCGTCCGGGACGGACGGCTCATCGTGGAGGTCGTGGCCGCGGTCCCCGTCCGCCACGGCGCCCGCGGGTTCGACGTAGGTCGGCACCGGCTCGCCGGGCTGGATCCGGATCATCCCGTCCGGCGGACCCGCCGTGACCTCGCGCCGTGCGCTCACCTGGGTGACCGCGGGCGCCACCTGGGCGGCGCGCCCCGGGCCGACAGGGACCGAGGGCCGCCGCCCTCCCCCATTCCGTCCCCCGGACCGATCGCCGGCGGCGACGTCGCGCGCGAACGCCTCCGGCCCGCGCACCGACGCGTCATCCCAGTCCACCACGAGGTCCGCGAGCAGCGAGACCTCCTCACCCTTGTGGTCCACCCGGCCGGCCACCAGCAGGATGGCGCCGTCGCGCCAGGTGGGTCGCGTGGTCTCGTACAGGCGCGGGAAGACGACGACTTCGATGGAGCCCTGCAGGTCCTCGATCGTGGCGATGGCCATCGAATCCTGCTTCTTGGTGATCACCGACCGGATCCCCGTGACGATGCCGCCGACGACGACGCGCTGGCCGTCCAGCGACTCGTCCCGCAGGTCCCCCGAGTAGACGTTGACGAACCGACCGACCTGCTCGGCGACCTCCCCCATCGGGTGCTCCGAGAGGTACAGGCCGAGCAGCTCCTTCTCCCAGCGCAGCCGCTCCCGGACTGGCACCTCCGTCGCGGCCGGCAGGGGTCGCTCGAATGTCGCCGCCTCCGCCGCCGCGAGGTCGAACAGCGATGTCTGGCCGCTGATCCGATCGCGCTGGGTCGCCTGGGCGGAACCGATCGCGTCATCCAGCCCCAGGAGCAGCTGCGCCGGGTGCCCGAAGGCGCTGAGCGCTCCGACCTTGATGAGCGCCTCCAGCACCTTCCGGTTGGCCAGGCGGAGGTCGATCCGCGTGCAGAAGTCGGTGAGCGACCGGAACTCGCCGCCCTCCGCCCGGGCGGAGATGATCGACTCGATGGCACCCTGACCGACGTTCTTCACCGCGAGCAGGCCGAACCGGATGGCGTCACCCTCCACGGTGAACTCGAGATGGCTGGCATGGACGTCCGGCGGCCGGACCTCGATGTCCATCCGGCGGCACTCGGCCACGGCCGCTGCGACCTTCTCCTCGTTGGCGCGGAAGGCGGTCAGCACGGCGGCCATGTAGTCCACGGTGTGGTTGGCCTTCAGGTACGCGGTCTGGTACGCGATGAGGCCGTAGCACGTGGCGTGCGCCTTGTTGAACCCGTAGCGCTCGAACGGCTCGAAAGCCTTGAACACGGCGTCGATGATCTTCGGCTCCACGCCGCGTTCCGCCGCCTGGGTGACGAACCTCTCCTTCTGCGCGCGCAGGACGGATGACTTCTTCTTGCGGATGGCGTAGCCCAGCGTGTCCGCCTCCGGGCCCGTGAAGCCGCCGAGGGCGATGGCGGCGGCCATGATGTCCTCCTGGTAGACGAAGATCCCGTAGGTCTTCTCCAGGTACGGCTCCAGCAACGGGTGCAGGTAGGTCACGGGCTCCTGTCCGTGCTTGCGCCGGATGTAGGCGGGGATGTTGTCCATCGGCCCCGGGCGGTACAGGGCGACCATGGCCGCAAGGTCGTACACGGACGTCGGGCGCAGCTCCCGGATATAGCGGCGCATGCCGGCCGACTCCAGCTGGAAGATCCCGGTCGTCTCGCCGCTGGCCAGCAACTCGAAGGTCTTCGCGTCGTCGAGTGGGATCGTGTCCAGGTCTATCGCGACCCCGCGGTGGTCGCGGATGAGGTCCACGGCCTGGCGCAGGATGGTCAGGTTGGACAGGCCAAGGAAGTCGAACTTGAGCAGGCCCAGCGCCTCGATGGCGTGCATCTCGTACTGGGTCATCAGCGAATCGGAGTTCGTCGCCTTCTGGAGTGGCATCAGCTCCGTCAGCGGCTCGCGGCTGATGACGACGCCGGCGGCGTGCGTGGATGCGTTGCGCGCGACGCCCTCCAGGTGACGGGCGAAGTCGATGATCCGCTTGACCGCCGGGTCGGCATCCACCTGCTCGCGCAGGGCTGGGGCGATCTCCAGGGCTTCGTCCAGCCTGATGCCGAGCTGGTTGGGGACGGCCTTCGCGATTCGGTCCACCTCCCCGTACGAGTGGCCCAGCACCCGCCCGACGTCGCGGATGGCGGCTCGCGCGAGCATCGTGCCGAAGGTGATGATCTGGGCGACATGGTCCTGGCCGTACTTGCGCCCGACGTAGGCGATGACCTCGTCCCGCCGCCCGTCCTCGAAGTCCACGTCGATGTCCGGCATCGTGACCCGATCCGGGTTCAGGAAGCGCTCGAAGGGCAACTGATACAGGATGGGATCCACCGGGGTGATGCCCAGCGTGTAGGTCACGATGCTACCCGGGGCACTCCCCCGGCACGTGGTCTGGATCCCCTGCGAGCGCGCGTACCCGATGAAGTCGGCAACGATCAGGAAGTACCCGGCGTAGCCCATGGACAGGATCACGCCCAGCTCGTAGTCCAGGCGCTGCTGGAGTTCCGGCGTGACCGTGCCGTACCGCCGCGCGAGACCTCGCTGGCACTCCTCGCGCAGCCAGCTCTCGACGGTGTGGCCGTCCGGGACCGGGAAGTGCGGGATCCGGAGCTGCCCTAAGGGGAGCTGGATGTCCGTCATCTCTGCGATCCGCCGCGAGTTGAGGATCGCGTCGCGCTGGTCCGGGAACAACGCCCCCATCTGGGCCGCGCTCTTCACATAGAACTCGTGGGTCTCGAACTTGAGGCGCCCGGGCGTGTCGATGTTGTTGCCCGTGCCGACGCAGAGCAGGACGTCGTGCGCCTCGGATTGCGCCTCGCGGACGTAGTGGAGGTCGTTGGTCACGACGAGCGGGAGACCGACCTCCGGGGCGAGGCGCAGGAGCTGCTCGTTCAGGCGGCGCTGCTCCGCCAGCCCATGGTCCTGGAGCTCCAGGTAGAAGTGTTCCTTGCCGAAGATCTCGCCGTACTGGCCCGCGACCGTGCGGGCCAGCTCCCAGTCGTCCACCTCCAGCGCCTTGGCCACCTCGCCACCCAGGCAGGCGCTCAGGCCGATGAGGCCCTCGCTGTACTTCGCGAGGTGCTCGTGGTCGATGCGCGGCTTGTAGTAGTACCCGTCGATGTGGGCGTCCGTGACCAGGCGGCACAGGTTCTGGTAGCCGCGGTAATCCTTCGCCAACAGGATGAGGTGGAAGGGCTGGCTGTCCGCCTTGCCCTCCTTGGAGGTCATCGACCGCGGCGCGACGTAGGTCTCCACGCCGATGATCGGCTTGATGTCCCTGGCCCGCGCCGCCTGATAGAAGGCGACGGCGCCATACAGCGCCCCGTGGTCCGTGATGGCCATCGAATCCATGCCGGCGGCGGCCGCAGCGTCCACCAGCTCGGTGATCCGGCCGAGCCCGTCGAGCAGGCTGAACTCGGAGTGGACGTGGAGGTG
>JBBEBL010000058.1:0-6424 GCA_040882345.1 Chloroflexota bacterium | reverse complement strand
GGCTGTGGGCGGTGAACATCACCCGGACGCGCGTCGGGTCGGGGAAGCGGGCCAGAGCTTCGCGCGTCGTCGCAGCCAACGCCTCGATGAAGTGCGGCTGGTCATACCACGACTCGATGAAGACGACCGAAGGTGCCACTGCACCAAGACCGTCCAGGGCCGCTTCCACCGCCCGCCGGTAGCCGGCGCCGTTCGACGACTGCTGGGGCGCCAGGGCGATCGCCACGAACCGCTCGATGCCGTCGTCGGCCATCTGCTGGACCACCGAGCCGATCCGTGGCGCGATGTGGCGCATCCCCGCGTAGACGCGGAGCGGCCGACCGCGCTTGGCCAGCTCGGCCTCGAGAGCGGTCCGCTGCGCCTCGACGATCCGCGACAGGGGCGAGCCGCCGCCGATCGCCCGGTAGCGGCCGATCAGCTGGTCGAGGAGCTCCGGCGACGGCGGGTGGCCCCGCCGGATGTCGGTGTAGTAGGCCTCGACCTGATCCAGCCGGTCAGGGCTGCCATAGGCCATGAGGAGGACGGCGTCACATATCGTTGCCTCGCGCACGACGGTGATCATGTGATGAACTGGTTCGAAGACGTGAGGGCCGGTCGGCCCCTATCCCGCGGGCCATTGGTCCCGGCGAGCGATGGACCGCGATGACGACGTTCCGCTGCGCGCACCAGATTCGACCGACCAGTCGGGTATCGGCGACCGGAGACGGCAGGCCTACGGAAGCGACTCAGGCCGACCCGACGATGGGAGCTGAACCGAGGGCCACCTGGATGGCCTCCGCCAGCCGGTCGCCGGTCGGCGCTCCGACGAGCGGCGTCACACCGTGTGAGCCGACCGTCTCGATCCAGTCGGGCTCCATCCCCGATGCGGTCAGCACGATCGGCAGGTCCGGGTGGAGGTCGCGAAGGCCTTCGATGAGCCGCTGCGCTCCCTCGGGCTCACCGGTCGCCCAGGCATCGTAGACGAGCACATCGGCCTGCTCGGCGATCGTGCACGGGTGACCCGCCAGGACGGGACAGCGACCGCCGATCGGGCCGTGGCATTGCGTGACCTCGAACCCGCGATGGCGGAGCGAGTCGACTTCGGCGTCGGCGAGATCGATGTCGTGGTGGACGACGAGCACCCGAGTCATGGCAGTCCTCCTGTCCCAGTGCGAGGTGGTGACGGATCGCCACTGAACGTACGAGCCTGCCGAGCCCCACGTCCACCGGTCGAGGGCCATGCGTCACCGGGATTCGGACCGTTGCGCCTCTCTTGACCCGTCCGCGGCGGCGGCCGGCGACCGCCTCGGGCGAGCGAACACCGTCGGGTCGCGGCGGTTACGGGGTCACCTCGAAGGCGAAGCGGAAGGCCGGCAGATCCTCACCCGGATGATCCGCCTCGTAGGTCAGTTGCGGGATCCGGAAGTTCTGGACGCCGGGCACGTCCTTGCCCTTGTAGATCCCGGGGTAGAGGTCGATGAAGTGCCACCCGGGCGTACCCGTCGCCGGAAGCCGGATCACTACGTCGCCCTGGCTGTTGAAGCCACAGGCATAGCCGAGGTAGCCGTTGTCGTAGACGAGGTGGTAGATGTTCGCGGTCTCCGTCCACCCCACGCCCTTGAGGTTGATGACGATCTCGGTCCCGACCGGTCCGCGTGCGGGCGAGAACTCCACGACCGAGGGCGTGATCGTCAGCTCTGTCGTCGAGGCCGTAGCCGCGTCGACGGTCGCGACGATCCGGTGAGGACCGCCGAGGTCGTCGGGGACCGGCAAGGCGTGGATGAACGCGCCGTCCGATCGAGCCTGCAGCCGGGTCAGCTCGGAGGCCTGCTCGTCCCAGCCGCTACCGCCGACGCGGTTCCCGGTGACGGTCGTCCAGGTCAGGCTCACCTCAGCCGGCCGGCTTGTGCGCCAGCGCAGCACTCTCGCGGACGCAGATGAATTCCGCGTGTGTGCCGAAGCCGGGAGGGCAACCGAAGATAGGTTGTAATCGCGCGTCCAACACCTGCCGGGCGCGCCATAAACCGCTTGTATAACGAGCGAATTACTTCTATCATCGTCTCGATAGAAACCGCTCGTGTATCAAGCGAATGACTCTCCACCTGACCTACATTCCCACCATGGCTGTTCGGGACCGGCTCGACCAGTGGGAGAACGCCGCCCGCCGCGACGCCGACCTCGGACCCCGCAGTTGGCGCATGCTCGCCGTTTGGCCCGCGGCCCGCGATGCCGCGGTCTCAGGGAGCATAGGGATCGAAGGCAACCCTCTGGCGCCGGGGCAGGTTGAGGAGGTGTTGGCCGGCGCGGCGGTCGAGGCGGACGCCGATCACATCCGAGAGGTCGAGAACTACAACCGTGCGTTGAACCTAGCTCGTGACGCGGCCGGGCGGCCTGGCTTCAGTTGGTCGCACGAGGTGATCCATCTCATCAACGGGACCGTGATGGAAGGCCTGCCACGCGACACGCACGGCGATTACCGTGGGCCAGGCGAGGATGTCTACGGAGGGATCTTCGCCGGGCCGAGCCCGCTGATGGTCCAGTCCCTCATGGATGAACTCGTGGCGTGGCTAACGCGCATCGGCCGGACGCCGCCCCTTCTGCGATCGGCGCTCGTGCACCTGAACGTCATCGCGATCCACCCGTTCAACGACGGGAACGGCCGAACGGCACGGATCCTTGCCGCGATGGAGCTCATCCGCGATGGCGTCCGATCGCCTGAGCTCATCAGCATCGAGGCCTACCTCCGACGGAACCGTGACGAGTACATCGATGCGCTCCGAACGACGCTCGGGCCGAGCTACGACCCGGACAACCATCCGGTCACGGAGTGGCTGGACTACTACACCCGCATATCCCTCGACCGGTTGGAGGCACGGAACCGGATCCTTGACGCGCTGCCCACGGACATCGGGATCCTGATCACTGCGCTGGCTGACGCCGGCGAGCCACTGGAATGGGCGTCGACACTGCTCGCCGCCCGTGTTGGCCGACTGCGCACCCAGATGCTGGCGGCGATGACCCATCGTTCGATGCCCGCCGCTCGAGCGGAACTTGGTCGAATCGCGCGAGCGGGCTGGCTCGAGCCTCGCGGCGTCACTCGAGGGCGATGGTATGCGCCGACAGATCGATTGAACGTGTTGCCGCTTCGCGTCCCCGAGCTGATGGCCCTCCTCGCCGCTGGCGAGCAGCTCCAACTGTTCGATGAGGCCCTCGCGGGATAGGCGCATGCTGCTGGTCCTGACCGGGACGTGAGCCCACCGATGCGGTCAAGAAATGCAACGCGAGCCGCTGCTTGGGAGCGCGATGTCGGTCTTTCCGGTCCCTTCGGCTCTGGTTGGCGCGCCCTCCTCCAGTCACCATGGGCCCATACGTGAGCATCGATGCACATTTGCGTACATCGCCATGAGCGGCGTTGGGGCCGCAGGCCACGACCTGAGTGGAGGTTCTCGTGCGGACATGACTCGACGAGTCGCGCTCGGGATCCTCGGCGGGGGCGTGGTCGGATTCGCCATCGGGGCGGCTGTCTATGTTCTCGTGAATCCGATGCTGGAGGATGCGTCGGGTTGGGTCCGGGAGACCCAGGGCCTGCTGTGGAACCTCGTTCCGTTCCTTACCGTTCTGGGCGCCTTGGCGGGAGGACTGCTGCTGAACCTACTGGAGAGGCCGAGGCCCAGGCCCTAGTCCTCCGCCCGAGCTCCCGAAGCGTGCGATAAGCCATCCCGACATCGACTCCATTGGGCGCCAGGCAGAGGTCGCCAAGGCGGGCGATCAACGCCCCGCCGTGGGCCTCTTCCTCGCCGAAGAGGACGAGCAGGAACGGCTCGAGCCAGCGTCCGCGTCGACCGCCCGGCCTGGCTACTGTCCAGTGCTGAACGGCCCGTTTGGACCCGTGGCAACGCCGAGCTCGAACCAGAAGCAGGCACCACCACCGGCTGGACGCTCCACCCCGACCGATCCCCCGTGCGCGTCGATGATGGCCTTGACGATCGAGAGCCCGAGGCCCGAGGTGCCCGTCGTGCGATCGCGGGCTGGATCGGCCTGGTAGAAGCGCTCGAACAAATGGGGTAGGTCCTCGGGCGCGACCCCCGGCCCGCCATCGCGGATGCCGATGCGAACACGTTGCCCAGACGACCGGGCCTCGATGACCACGCGCCCTCCCCGCGGCGTATGACGGACCGCATTGTCGAGCAGGGCGGCCAGCACCTGTCTCAGCCGGTCGGCATCAACGCGAACCCAGAGTCCAGGCGCGACATCGCGCTCCAGCCGCAGTCCGGCCGCATCCGCACGGGAAGCGAACGCCCCGGCCACCTCGGTCACCAGCCGGTCGATGCTGATGGGTTCCACCCGGAGCGGGAGCTCGCCGGCCTCCGCGAGGCTGATCGTCCGCAGATCGTCGACGATGCGCGACAACAAGCGCGACTGATCGCGGATCGTCTGGAGATGCCGATCCTCGTGCGAATACACCCCGTCGAGGACGGCCGTCGTCGTCGCATCGATGACGGCGAGCGGCGTCTTGAGCTCATGGGCGGCGTCCTGCAGGAACCGCCTCCGCGAGGCTTCGGCCTGCTCGAGCGCGGCGGCCATGCCATCGAACGACCGACCCAGTGACCCGATCTCATCGGATCGATCGGCCAGGCCCGAGCGCTGGTCGAGGTTGCCGCGAGCGACGGCCGAAGCCGCAGCCCCGAGTCGCCCGAGCGGCTCGGCGAGGCGTCCCGCCAAGAGGATCCCGATCAGCGAGGCGCCCGCAGCGGCACCGACGGTCACCGCGACGAGCGTGATCACCGTCTCCTGCTGCACCCGCTGGGCGTGTGCTCCGGCCATCGGCCCCGGGCCTCCGCCGAGCCTGGGCCCGCCGGGCTCCCCGGCCTCGATCTGGGCGAACCCCCGACCGACGATGACTGGGGCCGCGAGCGCGACGACGACGGCCGTGATGAGCGCGACGAAGGCGAAGGCCACCGCCAGCCGGACCCTGAGGCTCACGGCCGAGCAGCCCGATAGCCGACGCCGCGGGCGGTCTCGATATACGACTCGCCGTCCGGACGAGCACCCAGCTTGCGGCGGATGTTCTTGACGTGGCTGTCGATCGTCCGGTCGTACGCGTCGAACGATTCACCAAAGACCAGCTCGCCGAGCTGCTCACGGGTCAGGACGATCCCGGGACGCTCCGTGAGGACGGCAAGCAGATCGAACTCGACCCGGGTGAGTCCGATGGACGCGTCATCGCGCATGACTTCACGCGCCGGGCCATCGATCACGAGGTCGAAGTAGCGTCGCACGGAAGGCACCAGCGCCGGCCCGGCAAGGCGCCGCAGGACGGCGCCCACGCGAGCGACGAGCTCACGCGGTTCGAACGGCTTGGTGACGTAGTCGTCCGCGCCGATCTCGAGTCCGGCGACCCTGTCCACGAGGTCGTCACGGGCAGTCAGCATGATCACCGCCGCGCGCGAACCCTCCGCACGGAGCTGGCGGAGGACGTCGAAGCCGGACCGCCGTGGGAGCATCACGTCGAGGACGACGAGATCGGGCGCGTCAGCCCGGGCGCGCTCGAGCGCAGACTCGCCGTCCGCAGCTGTCGATACCTCGTAGCCCTCACGGACGAGGTACGCGCGGACGACCTCGAGGATGTTGGGCTCATCGTCGACGACGAGGATCCGTGTCATGTCCCGAGCATAGGCGGACGGTCGGACCTGGGTACAGGTTCGACCGTCCCGTGGGGTTCGGTCTGGATCAGGGACGGCCGCTGCCGTCGCAGATCCCGGCGCCCGTCCCGCGGGCGCCTGCCCCGGCGGCCATCCGGCCACCGCCGAAGCCCGAGCCCACTCCGTCCGTGGCGCCCGCCCCGCGGCCGGCACCGACTGCGGCTCCGTGGAGGCCGCCGATGGTCGTCTTGTAGACCATGTTCCTTGCCTGCAACTCAACCTGGCTCCTGAGCTCCGTGGCACGGTCGGCCGTGAGAGCACCGTTCGTTACCCGTGCCTCGATGCGCTCGGTCCACTGAGCCTTCAAGGCATCGACGAGCTTCTGCGGGTCGATGCTCTGGCGCTCGGCGATCTGGGCAAGAGAGAGCCCGTCCTGCCGGAGCTCCATCACCTGCGCCTCGGTGAGGCCCAGGATCGCCGGGATCGCGTCGCGGTCACGGACCTGATCGCCGGCAGGGCCGGAGCGCGGGCCAGCCGCGGCCACGGCTCCGACGAGGACGAGCACCGCGAGGGATGCGCCTCCGACTGAGCGGATCAACTTCTTCATCTGGTACATCTCCAGACATCGATCATGCCCACCCGGGATATCCGGGTATCAACGACTGATCGGTGGCTCCTTGAAGTCTCGGGGTCATCGGTGGAGCCTCGATGAAGCCTCGGTGGATGTTCGGTGGGACGACGGCCACGACCCTGGACGCTCCGTCCGGGTGGCAGGAACGACCTGGACGATCGCCGCGCGATCG
>JBBEBL010000057.1:0-6445 GCA_040882345.1 Chloroflexota bacterium | reverse complement strand
GTGCGCGGGATGGCGGACGCGCGCGCCGTGCCGGGCATCGACGGCCTGGAGATCACGGTCCCGCGCGGGGGCACGGTCGTGCCTCTGCCGGAGGGCGATCGCTACCTGGGCTTTCTGTTCGCCAGGGGCGAAACGCCGGCGGCGGTGGAGGCGGCGCTCCGAGCGGCCCATGCACGACTGGACGTCGTGATCGCCTGACGCGGCGGCTCGACGCTATCCTCTCGGTCATGAGCGGACCCCGTGCGGCACCGATCACGCCCGAGTCGCTGGCGCGCGAACGATGCGCCGAGATTCCGGCGGGGACGCCGCCGCTCACCGGGGAAGAGGCGGGCTTGCTCGCCGCGGGCGTGGCGGGCGAGTGGCAGATCGACGACGGCGAGATCCGCCGCGAGTTCACCTTCAAGACGTTCAACGCGGCCTTCGGGCTGGCCACTCGGATCGCCCTGCTGGCCGAGTCGCAGGGCCACCACCCTGAGCTGGAGGTCGGATGGGGCCGGCTCGTCGTCCGGCTCTCGACCCACTCGGTTGGCGGGCTCTCACGCAACGACTTCATCATCGCCGCCCGCATCGATCGGCTGGCCGAGGGCAACTAACGCCGGGACGCCTAGCAGGTCACGTGGAGGATGGCGTTCACCTCGCCCGGCTCGAAGTCAGTGATCAGCCGACAGGCCGACTCGGTGGGGAGCGCGACGACCTCGACGTTCCGACGCGCGGCCTCTTCATAGACCTCCGCCATGATCGGCAGGCGGCCGTCCGCCCCCGTGCCAACGATCAGGCGGGGGCCGCCCCACGGGATCGACTCCTCCGCCGACAACGGCGTATGGCCGAACCGATCGCGGTAGGGCTTCGAGGGTTTCTTGCGGCGTCGGCGGACCTGCCCGCGGTCGATGACGACGTCGGCGTCGTACCGCGTACCCTCGACCTCGATCTCCCCGAAGCTCAACAGATGCGCGTTCATCGCGTAGCTCGTGGCCACCCGGCGGTCATCGATGCCGCCGGGCTCGTTACGGTCGACGCCATCGGAACCGGTGCTTCCCTGCGAGCACGCCCCGCCGCTCGAGGAAGTCGATCCAGCGTTCGGGACGGTCGAGCTCGACCGCGAGGTTCCGGGCACATGGGGGCCCGCCGAGTCGGAGCGTGGATCCCGCATCGCCGAGGACTGCGATCAACCTCGACTCAGCGAAGACCCGCACGCCTTCGATGCCCGCGAGTTCCACGTACCCCGGACCGGGTGGCGTGTCCCGGAAGTCGACTGTCAGATCGCCGATCACGACACTGCATCGTCGGCTGGCAAAGTAATCGATCACGAGCACCCGACCGTTGGCGAGCCCCGCGAGCGAGCCCCGGAGAGTCCGCCCGACGCCGAGGCTGATCTGTGACCGCGGGACCACGGTTCCGGCATCGAGGGTCATGACCCGGCCAGCATCTCACGTCGGTGGTTCGGGCCCACCGGCACCCCATTCGATCGCGGCCGGGTGCGTGTTGCACGGCTCGCCGTTCGGCTGACCAACATGGCACGCCGGCGTTCGGCAGTGCCGATCAGACAGTGGCCCGGTTTGTCCAGACCTCGCCGATCAAGGGCGTGCGTTTCGTCCGCGCCGCCAGCGCTTCGCGTGGCGGACGGTTGGACTAGAAGTCCATGTCACCGCCATAGCCCTGGCCGCCCGCGGGCGCTTTCTCCTTCATCGGCAGGTCCGTGATGAGCGTCTCCGTTGTCAGGAGCAGCGCCGCGATCGAGGCGGCGTTCTGGAGGGCCGACCGGGTCACCTTCGCGGCGTCAACGATCCCCTTCTTGAACATGTCGCCGTACTCACCCTTGAGGGCGTCGAACCCGTGGCCCAGTTTCATCTTGCTAATCGCCTCGACGACGACCTCGCCGCGAGCACCGGCGTTCTCGGCGATCTGGCGGGCCGGATACTCGAGCGCGCGGCGAACGATGTCGACGCCGACCTGCTCGTCACCCTCGAGCGTGAGCTTGTCGAGGGCCGGGATCGCCTGGAGAAGGGTCACGCCGCCCCCGGCCACGATGCCTTCCTCGATCGCCGCGCGGGTCGTCGAGAGCGCATCCTCGATGCGGTGCTTCTTCTCCTTGAGCTCGACCTCGGTGGCCGCGCCGACCTTGATCACCGCGACGCCACCCGACAGCTTGGCGAGACGCTCCTGGAGCTTCTCCTTGTCGTAGTCGGACGTGGTGTCCTCGATCTGGGCCTTGATCTGGGCCATGCGGCCCTTGATCTGGTCCGGAGCGCCGTCACCGTCGATGATGGTCGTGTCGTCCTTGGTCGAGACGACGCGTCGGGCGGAGCCGAAGTCCTCGGCCGTGACCGAGTCGAGCTTGCGGCCGACCTCTTCGCTGATGACCGTGCCGCCGGTCAGGACGGCGATGTCGCGGAGCATCTCCTTGCGGCGATCGCCGAAGCCCGGCGCCTTGACGGCGAGGACCGAGACGGTGCCACGGAGCTTGTTGACGACCAGGGTCGCGAGGGCCTCACCGTCGATGTCCTCGGCGATGATGACCGTCGGCTTGCCCTGCTGGACCGCCTTCTCGAGCGCCGGGAGCATGTCCTGGACGCTGGAGATCTTCTTGTCGGTGATCAGGATGAGCGGGTTGTCGAGGACCGCCTCCATCCGATCGGGGTTGGTCACGAAGTACGCCGAGAGGTAGCCCCGGTCGAACTGCATGCCCTCGGTGTATTCCTTCTCGAGGCCGAGCGACTGGCCCTCCTCGACGGTGATGACGCCGTCCTTGCCGACCTTGTCCATGACCTCGGCGATGATCTCGCCGACTTCCGGATCGGCGGCACTGATCGACGCGACGGCAGCGATCTGCTCACGCGTCTTCACCGGACGCGACTGCTTCGCGATCTCGGCGACGATGACCTCGACGGCCTTCTCGAGACCGTGCTTGAGGATCATCGGGTTAGCCCCGGCGCTGACGTTTCGGAGGCCCTCCGCAACGATCGCCTGGCCGAGCACGATGGCCGTCGTGGTGCCGTCGCCGGCGACGTCGTCGGTCTTGGTCGCGACCTCCTTGAGGAGCTGCGCGCCCATGTTCTCGAACGGGTCGTCGAGCTCGATATCGCGAGCGATCGTCACGCCGTCGTTGGTGATCGTCGGCGAGCCGAACTTCTTGTCGAGGACAACATTGCGGCCCTTCGGCCCGAGCGTGACCTTGACGGCGTCTGAGAGGCGGTCGACGCCCCGCTTGAGCGATCGACGAGCCGTCTCGTCGAAGATGAGCTGCTTGGCCATGGGGTGCGGTGTCCCTTCTGCGTGCCCGATGCTCACTGGCGCGGGCGAGATGTGCCGATTGGAGGCCTTGACCTGGGTCAGCCCTCGACGACCGCCAGGATGTCCTTCTGGCCGACGATGAGGAGGTCCTCGCCGTCGAGCTTGAACTCCGTGCCGGCGTACTTGGCGTAGAGGACCTTGTCGCCCTTCCTGACGTCGATCTGCTCGCGCTTCCCGTCGTCCAGGATGCGGCCAGGCCCGACCGCGAGAACCATCCCCTCCTGCGGCTTCTCCTTTACGGTGTCGGGGATCACGATCCCGCTTTTTGTCATCTCCTCGCGCGGCACCGGCTGGATGACGACGCGGTCGCCCAGTGGGCGGAGCTTCGCCTTCAACACGGGAGCACGCTTCGTCGCCGTAGCTGGAGTGTGCTTCGGGGCAGTGGTGGTCGTCATCGCGGATTCCTCCTGAGGTCGTTGTTTCGGCTTTGCTCGCGAGAGCCGGTCCGGCGCGATTGGGTCATGGTGTCCGCCTAGGCCTCCCTGCCAACGTCCGGCCACGCCTCGTTCGTGGCGATCCTGGCGCCGTCGTCCTCCGCTCGCACCGGGGTCGACGCCGCATCAGCGATTCCCACCGGGCCGGCGACGCCCGCCCAGAACTCGACCGCTGCGCGTTCATAGAGCAGACCCATCCGGAGGGTCACCCCGCGCCAGTGCTCGACGCTCCGACTGACGGCGGCTGGGCCGTCGAGCCGGTCCTCGAACCGCTGCCCGGCCTCGTAGCTGGCCAGCTGCGCCCGATGCAGCGCGAGCTGCTCCTGCGCGATGGCGAGCCTCGCGGTCGTGGGCTCGAGGTCGGCGAAGAAGAGCTGGAGCAAGCCGAGATCGCGCAGCTCCGTCGGTTGCCGGGCCGGACGACCGAGCCACGCGCGGAGGGCCTGACGCCCCGCCTCGGCGATCGTGAACAGCCGCCGCCGCCGGCCATCCTGCTCTCGCTCTTCGGTCAGGAGCCCGAGCTCGACGAGGCGGGCAGGCTCCTTGTACAGGAGCGCGTGCGGAAAGGACCAGAAATGGCCGATCGTCGCCGCCACATGGCGTTTGAGGTCGTACGGCGTCGACGGGCCCTCACGGGCGAGGAGACCGAGTGGCGCGATCTGCGAAGCCGGGATCGGCCGGGAAGGTGTCATCGGCGCCGGGCCGCCGGGAATGGACGCCTTCCATCTCTTCGAGCTGCCGGCTCTCAACGTCCCTGTCCCCGGTCGTCCTGCGGGTCAGAGTCGGCGGAGGAGTGACCATGCTCGCTGCACGTACCAGCACGCTCACCGGCGCGACCCAGATTGACGAGGGGATCAAGTCGTTCGAGCGCGAGACGCTTCCGAAGCTGCGGGAGATCGCCGGTTTCGCCGGGGCGACGATGCACGTCGACCGCCAGGCGAAGACGGTCGTCGCCACGACGTACTGGGACTCCATGGAGGCGCTCAAGGCGTCCGAGAAGGCCGCCGACGAGCTACGCCGAACGGCCGCGGAGAAGGCCGGGGTCACGGCGACGCCAACGGTGCAACGGTGGGAGTGTCCGGTCGTCACCGAGATCCGCGTGCCCGCCCACGCCTGACCCGGATCGATCCCCGTAGCCTGACAACCGACGCCCGGCGGAACAGCCGGGCGTCCGGCCGCTGTCCTTGTGCGGCGTGCTACCGTCGATGTCGGCTCGAGGAAGCCTTGGAGGCCCCGTCGACAGCAGGGGCTTGGTCCGTTCGCGGGCGACACCTGAGGCGTGGCAGGGCATGGCATCGGCGCAAGCCAAGTGCCTACACCGCCGTCACCTCAATTCGGTTTCCTCGGGCCATTCCCCTGCTCACCTTCTCAGCGAGTGTCGGTTGCCGGAATCTGGCGAAGCGGCTCACGGCGGTCGCGTCATGACCGAAGACGACCAAGAGGACCCAGGGTTGAGTCCCTAGCCTTGGTGTAACAGCGGGCAGGCCGAGAACTGAAACGGCCACCGCGTCATCCTCGCGTCGTTGGACTTGAGAACCCACGACACGGAGGACCACCACGATGGCCGAGGACAGGATGGCCGTGCTCGAGACGGTGCGCAAGGCGATCGCCGAGGGCGACGTCGACTTCCTGCGTGAGGGCGTCCGCGTCCTCGCCCAGGCGGTGATGGAAGCGGAGGTCACCGAGCTGACCGGCGTGCCCAAGGGCGAGCGTGATCCGGAGCGCAGGTTGACCCAGCGCAACGGGTATCGCGACCGGCGCTGGGACACCCGGGTCGGGACGATGAACCTGTCGATCCCGAAGGTCCGCGATGGCTCGTATTTCCCGTCGCTGCTCGAACCCCGCCGGCGGGCCGAGCGGGCCCTCCTCGCGGTCGTCCAGGAGGCGTACGTGTTGGGCGTGTCCACGCGCCGGGTCGAGGATCTGGTCGACGCCCTGGGCATCGCCTCGTTGTCCAAGAGCGAGGTCAGCCGGATCTGCGCCGCCCTCGATGCCGAGGTCGAGGCGTTCCGCGGGCGTCCGCTCGGCGACGAGCCGTATCCGTACCTGTGGCTCGACGCCACGTACGTCAAGGTCCGCGAGGCCGGCCGGGTCGTATCGATGGCGGCGCTCGTGGCGGTCGGGGTCAGCGGCAGCGGGGAACGGCGCATCCTCGGCCTCGAGCTGGCGGCCGGCAACGACGAGGGCAGCGCCTGGCCGGCGTTCATCCGCTCGCTCATCGAGCGCGGTCTCGGCGGCGTCCGACTCGTCATCAGCGACGATCACGGCGGCCTGGTCAAGGCGGTTCGCGAACAACTTCTCGGAGCGGCCTGGCAGCGCTGCCGGGTGCACTGCACACGGAACGCCCAGGACCTCGTCCCGCGCCACGCCCGAAGCATGATCGCGTCGGCCATCCGATCGGTCTTCGAGCAACCCGACGAGCGCTCGGCCAGGGAGCAGTCCGGACGAGTCATCGAGGGCATCCGCCCGCGCTTCCCGGCCGTCGCCGAGCTGCTCACCGACGCCGAGCCCGACCTCCTCGCCCACTTCACGTTCCCCGACACCCACCGCCGCCAGATCCGCTCGACGAACCCGCTCGAGCGACTCAACAAGGAGATCAAGCGTCGGACCGCGGTCGTCGGCATCTTCCCCAACCGAGCGGCCCTCATCCGGCTCGTCGGAATGGTCCTGGCCGAGCAGGACGACGAGTGGCAGGACGGCCGGCGCTACTTCCGACCCGA
>JBBEBL010000056.1:0-6468 GCA_040882345.1 Chloroflexota bacterium | reverse complement strand
CACGACGTAGTCGCCCGGCGCCAGCTCCACGACGACGACGCCACCAGCGTCCGTCGCGACAGAGGCCACCTCACTGCCGCGCGCGTCCCGGATGATCACGGTGGCACCAGCGACGGGCCGGGGTGCGCAGTCAGGCTGTGGCGGGACGGTCTCCACGGGGCAGTGCGGCCCGGACACGGCGGTGATGAACAGTCCCGTCCGGCCCGCGCCGACCGGTGACGGCCACACGTCCGGCGGGACAGGGTCGCCGCCCTCCGACTGGAGGCTCACGGTCCCATCTGGCTGCACGGCGTAGACCCACGAGTGCTCGTTGATGCAGCCGGCCGGGCAATCGCCCCATCCGACGCGGACGGATACGAGGAACGCCCCGACGCCGGACGCCGGTGCCACCTCGTACCAGGCGGACTGGCCGATCATGTCCGGATCCAGCGGCCCGATCCCGGTGAGTCGCGGCTCATGGGCGACGACCGCCGCGACGGCCTGCTCCGGCGTCGTCACCGGCCCCACCGGCCCCACCGTGGGGTTCGGCGTGGGTGAAGGGGACGACGTCGCACCGCCGCCGCACGCAGCCAGGACGGCCGCCACGGCGACGATCGCGAGGATGAGCAGGGTCGGTCGGGCGGGTCGGGGTCGTTGCATCACTGCGGGGACGACGGGGACCCCTCGTCGGTTCCGACCGGGGTTCCGATCGGCTCAGGGCGCGGAGGCGGACGATGGTGCGGCCTGCCGGACCTGTCAGCCAGCACGGATCCGCCGATCGCCACCACGAGGATGCCCACGATGATCGCGAGCGAGAGCGGGATCGGGATCGGCAGGATGTCCGCGAGCAGGATCTTGAGTCCGGCGAAGATCAGCAGCGCGGCGAGACCCGGCTTGAGGTAGCGGAACTTGTCCACGGCCCCGGCCAACAGGAAGTACAGGGCCCGCAGCCCCAGGATCGCGAACGCGTTGGAACTGAACACCAGGAACGAATCGGTCGTCACGGAGAAGATCGCCGGGACGGAGTCGATGGCGAACAGGATGTCGCTGGATTCGACCACGATGAGCACCGCCATCAGCGGAGTGGCCATCCGCTTCCCGCCTTCGGTGACGATGAACTTCTGGCCGCGGTACCCCTCCGTCGTGGGGACGAACCGGCGGAAGAGGCGCAGGAGCGGGTTCGTGGTCGGGTCGATCATGTGCTGGTTGCGCTGGGCGTACATCCGGTAGCCCGTGTACAGCAGCAGGAACCCGAAGATGTAGATCGCCCAGTGGAACTGGTCGATGATCGCCGTCCCCAGGCCGATGAAGATCGCCCGGAACACGATCGCCCCCAGGATCCCGTAGAACAGCACCCGATGCTGGAACTGGAGCGGGACGGCGAACGCGGTGAAGATCAGCGCAAAGACGAACACGTTGTCCACGCTGAGGCTGAGTTCCAGCAGGTACCCGGCGAGGTAGGCGGAGCCGTCGTGGAAGCCTCGCGTCGCGAAGATCAGCCCGCCGAACGTGAGCCCGAGTGAGATGTAGAAGGCGCTGAACGCGGCCGCCTCACGGAACGACGGCGCGTGCGCCTTGCGGTTGAAGACGAGCAGGTCCAGGGTCAGGACCGTGCCGATGGTGACGGCAAGGACGATCCAGAGGATGGTCTCGATGGGCAAAACGTTGGCCTCCAGGCATGACGGCATGAGTCACGCCGAAGGTCTCCGCCGACCGGTTCGCATGGGCGCGAACACGGCCGATGCCGGCGGGCAGGCCGCTAAGCCGTACCGTGATGACGCCGAACATCCAGGATTCCGGGGTACTCCCCCTCGGGTCGTGCGATGCTACCAGACATGCCGCTGGACTACGGTCGCTTCGACGCCATCACCTTCGACTGCTACGGGACGCTGATCGACTGGGAGGCCGGGCTGGTCGCGGCGTTCCGCGCGGCGCTGGGTGACGGGCCCGGGGGTCCGGAGCCGGAGGATCTGCTCGTGCGCTATGCGCGTCACGAGGCGAGCGCGGAAGCGGGTCCGTACCTGCGCTACCGGGACGTCCTCGCGGGCGGATTGCGCGGCGTGGCGGACGAACTCGGGCTGGCGACGCCCTCCGACCCCGCGATCGCCGCGTTCGGCGGGTCCGTGGTGGACTGGCCGGCGTTCCCGGATTCGGCCGACGCACTGGCGGCGCTGGTCGGGCGTTTTCGCTTGGGGGTCCTGACCAACTGCGACGACGACCTGTTCGCGGCGTCCAACGCACGCCTGGGCATCGACTTCGACTGGATCGTGACGGCCCAGCAGGTGGGCTCGTACAAACCGGCCCTCGCGAACTTCGAGGCGCTGTTCGCCCGGGTCGGGGAGGATGGCCTGCCCCGCGACCGGATCCTGCACGTGGCGCAGAGCCTCTTCCACGACCACGCGCCGGCCAAGTCCCTGGGCATGACCACGGTCTGGATCGACCGGCGGCACGATCGGCCGGGCTCGGGCGCGACGCCGCCGGCTCAGGCCGTGCCGGATGCCGTGTTCCCGGACATGGCCTCGTTCGCCGCGGCGGCGACGGGGTAGAGGGCCGGCCGGGATCTCGTCTAGAGCCGTGGCCTCTACCGGATACCGATCCGGCCCCGGAGAGATACCGCGTAGAGCTGTGGCTTCTGACAGCGCCCGATTCGGGCCCTATCGCGCGCCGGGCCGTGCCCGGTAGAGCTGTCAACTCTAAACGAGAATCTGGCCGGGCCGGGCAGGGCCGTCCTGGTCACGCAGCCACGAGAGCCCCCCGTGCGTCCACCGCGAGATCTGCCCCTCGAAACTGCTTGACGCCAGTAGCAAGATAGTGGTCCGTCACATCCGTGCGCCCGTCGCGGCGACGAAGTAAGGGGACTTTGATGCGCCGTCTCGTCGTCCTGCTGGCCACGCTGGCCCTGCTGTTCCCCACGGTTGCTGCCGTCGCGTCGGCCGCGCCGTCGCAGACCTGGATCGTCCAGCTCCGAGCGGACGTGGACGTCGGCCCGGCGTCCCGCGGCCTTGCCAGGCAGCACGGCGGCTCGGTCGGGTTTGTGTATCGGCACGCGCTCAACGGCTTTTCGTTCCGCGGCTCCGCGACGGCGGCGGCGGCGCTTTCCAGGAACCCGCACGTCGCGGCCGTCGAGGCCGATGCGGAGGTCTGGCTGGACACGACCCAAACCAACGCGACCTGGGGCCTCGACCGCATCGATCAGCGGGCGCTGCCCTTGGATGGCTCGTACGTTTACGAGCGCACCGGAGCCGGGGTCACGGCGTACGTCATCGACAGCGGGATCCGCTTCGATCACGCACAGTTCAGTGGTCGAGCGGTCGCCGGAGCGGACTTCGTCGGCGACGGACAGAACGGCAACGACTGCAACGGCCACGGCACGCACGTCGCCGGCACCATCGGCGGCTCGACCCACGGCGTCGCCAAGGGCGTGAAACTCGTCAGCGTGCGGGTGTTCGGCTGCAGCGGCGGCAGCACCTGGGAGACGATCATCGCCGGAATCGATTGGGCGGCCGGGGACCACGCTGCCGGGACGCCGGCGGTGGCGAACATGAGCCTCGGCGGCAGTGGCAGCTCGACCGTGGACACCGCCACCAACGACCTCATCAGCGACGGCGTGGCCACGGCGGTCGCCGCCGGCAACGGCAACTTCATCGGCCGCCAGGCGGACGCCTGCAACTACTCGCCGGCCCGCGTCCCGGCGGCGATGACGATCAGCGCCACCGACAGCAGCGACCGCAAGGCGTCGTGGGCCAACTACGGCAACTGCGTCGACTGGTTCGCACCGGGGGTCAGCATCACCTCGGCCTGGTATACCTCGACCACCGCCACGAACACGATCAGCGGCACCTCCATGGCCTCGCCGCACGCGGCGGGCGTGGCAGCCCTGTACCTCGAGGCGAACCCGACGGCCTCGCCGGGCGCCGTGCGCGACGCGATCTACGCCGCGACGACGAAGGGCGTGGTCACGAGCTCCAGCACGTCGAACAACCACCTGCTCTACAGCGGCTTCATCACGGGCGGCAGTGGCGGCGGTGGCGGGACCGTGCCAGTCGCCGACTTCAACGCCACGCCGACGAGCGGCACCGTTCCACTGACGGTGCAGTTCACCGATACGTCCACGGGCGCGCCGACATCGTGGGCGTGGAACTTCGGCGACGGCGGGACATCGACCCAGCAGCACCCCTCGCACATCTACCAGGCGGCCGGCACGTACACCGTGACGTTGACGGCGACGAACGCGACCGGATCGGACGGCGAGACGAAGACCGACTACATCACCGTCAGCGCGCCGCCGGCCGGGGACCTCCAGTTGTCAGTCCTCACGTACAAGACCAAGGGCGTGCGCTATGCCGACCTGACCTGGTCGCCCTCCGGTTCGGGCAATGTGGACGTCTACCGGGACGGCGTGATCGTGACCACGACGGCGAATGATGGCTTCCACACGGATCCGGTCGGTGGTCGCGGCGGCGGGACCTACACCTACAAGGTCTGTCTGGCCGGTACGACCACCTGCTCGGCGAACGTCACAGCGTCGTTCTGATCCGTCGCGGCGCAGGGACCCTGGGGGAGCCCGGCCGGGCCTCGCAGGATCGGCGTGGTCAGTCATGATGGTCACTGCCCGGCGACCGTCACGCCGCGTGACACGAGGACCAGCGAGGGAAGGGACGCCGGTGACCGACTCCGAGTATTGGGCCCGCTACTACGCCGTGACCGTGGACCGGCCCGCATGGGCGACGGTCAGGTCCGCGATCGAGCGGTTCGTCGCGGACGATGGCGATACCCCTCGGGACCGCCATGCTGTCGACCTCGGCTGCGGCGCCGGACGGGACACGAGGGAACTCCTTCGGGCTGGCTGGCGGGTACTGGCGATCGACCGAGAGCCGGGGGCCATCGCGGCGCTCGAGGCGGCGACACCGGACGAATGGCGCGCACGGCTCGAGACAGGCATTGCCGATATGGCGAGCGTGTCGGTACCACCATGCGACCTCGTCAATGCGAGCCTCAGCCTGCCGTTCATGGCACGTGACGAGTTCTGGGCGACGTGGGCGCGGATCCTCGCGGCGCTCCCCGTCGGCGGGCGAGTGTCGGCGATGCTGTTCGGTGACCGCGACGCGAGCGCGGACGATCCAGGGATGACGTGTCCGTCTCCAGAGGCCATTCGTGGGAGCCTCTCCGACTTCGCGATCGAGGACTGGGTCGACCGCGAAGAGGACTCCGAGACGGCGCTCGGCGAGCCGCATCACTTCCACCGGGTCGAGCTGGTTGCGCGGCGGGTCCATTCGCGCTGATCCACCACAGTCCTCCGGCGCGCCTGGGGCGACGCACTCGTCCGGTCGCCGAGTCGCCCTCGAACGGGCCGTTTGGCCCTATCGTGATCGGCTGGACCACTCGACAATCCGAAGTGACCCGGAGAGGTCAACGAGTCGACCGACCGAGATCGCATCAAGGACGGAGAACGAGGAAATCCCTCCGGGTCGTTCGCGCCCCTCTCCTCCTCGGCGCATTCGATGAACCATCTTCCGCTCCGACCACAAGACCAGCGATCGCCGATCGCGTGGGCTGCCAGAGCGCACGTGACCGCCACGCGTCGCCTGCGCGCCCTCGGCTCGACAACGCGTCTGATCCGTGCCTGGCACCTGCGCTACGCACTGGCGTTCATCGCCGTCGGCCTCGCCTGGGCATCGCGCGAGCGTCTCCTGGCCGAGGCTGGCGGGCAGAGTCCATTCCTCGTGTTTGGTCTGGCCGTACTCGTTACCGCGCTCGGCGCGGGCTTTGGGCCCGGGCTCCTCGCGATGGTCCTGAGCTCGGTCGTTGCCGTCTACTTCTACCTGCCTCCTCAGCTCGCCCTCGCGGTCAATGAACCGTTCGACGGCGTTCTCCTCGGTCTGTTCGCCCTGGAGGGCCTCGCCGCCGCGATCGCCGGTGGATTGGTCCGGTGGGCAATCGAACGGGAAGAGGCGGTCGATCGCGTGACGAGGCGATCGGCGCGGTTCCTGGAGCGGGCAGAGGTGGTCCGCGGCGAACCTCTCGTCAACCCCGAGCGCCTGATCGAGGATCTCACCGAGCGTGAACGTGAGGTCGCCCGCCTGCTCGCGTTCGGCCTGGGCAACGGCGAGATCGCCGCCACGCTCTTCGTGTCGCGCAACACCGTGAAGACGCACCTCAAGCACATCTACGAGAAGCTCGCCGTCAGGACGCGCACCGAAGCCGTGGCCCGCTGCATCGAGCTCGGGCTGCTCTGGGGCGCTCCGGGCGACGACGAACAGCGGGCGGTCCTCGCCGTTGATCTCGTCGACGCGCGGCAGCGACCGAAGATCCCGGCAGCCTGACGCGCGCTCGGTCTGCTTCGTCGTCAGATGAACATGGGGCCAAAAACGACCGCCACGATCGCCATGATCTTCAAGAGGATGTTGATCGACGGACCGGCGGTGTCCTTGAATGGGTCGCCAACGACGTCGCCCACGATCGCGGCGGCGTGCTCCTTGGACCCTGGCC
>JBBEBL010000055.1:0-1167 GCA_040882345.1 Chloroflexota bacterium | reverse complement strand
GCGCCGAGGGCGTCCGCGTCATCCGAACGCCGATCCGCGCACCTCGGGCGAACGCCTTCGCTGAGCGGTTCGTGAGGACGGTGCGCCAAGAGTGCCTCGACCATGTCCTGATCTACGGTCGTCGGCACCTCGAGCGAGTGCTCCAGGCGTACGTCGTTCACTACGTCGAGGAAAGACCACATCGGGGACTGAGCTTGGCCGTACCCGCCGGTTACCGAACACCACAGATCCGGGGGACTAGCCGAACGGCGGTCGAACGAAGGGACGTGCTCGGCGGTCTGATCCACGAGTATCGCTGGGCGGCGTGATTCGGATTGTTGAACCCTTCAGTCAACAGAGCCGCCCTCGCGATGAGGTCGGTTTGGTCGGGGCGAGAGGGCTAGCCCCTTCTTAACTCAGCAATCCCTGCGCTTCCTGATGATCAACCGCACGCCGAAGGAGTCGCTCCGGGCGGGGACGGCGCGAAGCGCATGAGAGACGGGTACCTCCGCGGCGCGCTCTCGCCGCAGGCGACGCAGCGCCAGATGGACGTCCTCGCCGCCTACGTGGCTGCTGGCGGATCCGTCCAGGACGCGGCCAAGCTCGTGGGCATCCGGCCGAGCACCGTGAAACGGCACCTCGCCGACCTGCGTGCGCGATCGGGTCTGACGACCGAGCAGCTGATCTACACGGGACGAGCCGCGGGGTGGCTCCGTATCCCGGGCCTTGAGCCTGGCTGAACTGGGACCTCTCGAGGTGGCCAAGGCTCGTGCTGGGCGTTTACCCTGGCAGCCCCGGACAGGGTGTCGCCAGTTGTGCCGTCGATCCGCCTTCGACAACCTTGGCTTCCCGCTCCAGACGGACGGGGCGAGCAAGATCGTGGACGGGCCTACTTCGTGGGTGTCCCCTTCCTACGGACGCGGAAGTCGCCGCTCCTGCTCGGCGTTGGGGAGAATGCATCGGTGGTGGCCCAGACGATCGCCGCTCAGCGCGACCCCCGCGTAAGCGAGGTTTGTGCGGTGGCTAGTTTGTTGTGGCGCCTCGGGACGTCGGGGCGCGCGTCAGCAGCATGCCCGGACGCCTGCGGAGACGGCCCGACGCGGTAGCATCCTACGCGTGCACCTTGGCATCAAGCTCCTGGGCGAACCCACGCTTGCGCTCGATGGCCGGCGCCGCGCGCTCGCCGGC
>JBBEBL010000054.1:0-1178 GCA_040882345.1 Chloroflexota bacterium | reverse complement strand
GTCGCGAAGCCAACGCTCCGGGCCTCGACCTACGACAGCTACGACAGCATCCTCAAGCTCCATCTGATCCCCGGCCTCGGTCGTATCGCGGTCGCGAAGCTCACGCCCGCGGAGGTCCAGGCGTTCCTCAACGCGAAGCTCGCGTGCGGCCTCTCACCGCGTCGGGTCCAGTACATCCACGCGGTGTTGCGGCGGGCCCTGGTGACCGCCGAGCGGTGGGGGCTTGCCTCGCGGAATGTCGCGAAGCTCGTGGACGCGCCACGAGTGCCGCATCACGAGATCCGACCGATCACGCCCGAACAGGCCCATCAGCTCATCGACGCCACTGCCGACGACCGCCACCAAGCGCTGTATGTCACCGCGATCGCCACGGGCCTTCGGCAGGGCGAGCTCCTCGGACTGCGCTGGGAGGACGTCGATCTCGACGCACGGCGGCTGAGTGTCCGCCACTCGCTTGCTCGCGTGAACGGAAAGCTCGTGCTGCTGGAGCCTAAGACGACTCGAAGCCGGCGCATGGTTGTGCTGCCGCAGATGGCGGCGTCGGCGCTGCGGGGTCACCGGACGCGCCAGCGCATGGAGCGCATGGTGGCTGGGTCGAGATGGGTCGACACGGGCCACGTGTTCTCCACGAGCGTGGGCACGCCGCTCGACGCCGCCACAGTGACGCATTCGTTCCAGCGGGCGCTGGAGCGGGCAGGACTCCCCCGTTCGCGCTTCCATGATCTCCGCCATGCCGCGGCGACGTTCCTCCTGGCGCAGGGCTTCACGCTTGAGGACGTCAAGAACCTCCTCGGCCACAGCTCGATCGTGCTGACCTCGAACACCTATGGGCATGTCCTTGAGCAGCGCCAAGTCGAGGTCGCAGCGGGGATGGATGCCATCCTCGGTTGAGCAGCTGGCCCTGTCCACGGGACGAGATCGCCCGAAGTCGTCTCCGCCGCTCCTCAACGATCCGCTCTGGCCTCCGGGTCGCCCCTCGATAGGCGTCGCAATCGTCCGGGTCCGTCCACCGGTCGCCACCCCGTCGCACCAAGATGTATCGCCGTGGCTGTCAGCGTGGCTGTCAAACGGCCGTTCGAAGGCCGCTCCCCTCGTTCCCATGGCCAATTCTGAGCGTGGAATCTGGCGAGCCGGGTGGGATTCGAACCCACGACCAAGGGATTAAAAGTCCCGTGCTC
>JBBEBL010000053.1:2823-6570 GCA_040882345.1 Chloroflexota bacterium | reverse complement strand
AGGTCGCCGGCGTCGTCCGCGATGCGGACCGACCAGCCACCGCCATCGGCATCCGGCCAGGCGGTCGCGACCACGGCGGCGTCGCGCTCGGCCGCCCGCGCATACTCCAGGCGAGCGAGGCGGGGTACGGCCCGGATGGCCGGCTCGGCGCCGGCGCGGACGACGGCCTCGTCCACCCAGTCGGCGTAGACCGCGTTGTTGGCGTGGTCCATCGGATCCAGCTCCTGGGGACGGACGGTGGATGTCGCGCGATACGCGTCGGGCGGGGCCAGGGGCAGCGCCACCCGGGCCAGATCGAAGGCCGCCGGCGGTGCGGCGAATGCATCGTCGAACTCCGGGGGGATCCGTGTTGGCCGGCCACGGTCATCCAGCAGGACCCAATCGATGTTGCACCACGCGACAAGCTCACCCGTCGCGTCGTGGAACTCCGATCGACGGCGGGCCCACACGCGCCGGAACCCCACGGCCTTGGTCGCGCCCTGCAGTTCGTCGCCGACGCGCAGCGGCCCAAGGACGGCCACTTCTGCCGCCCGGACCAGCCAGCCGATACCGCGCTCGGCGTACCACGCCCGATCGATGCCGACCAGCGCCGAGTGGTAGCTGGCCAGGTCCTGCGCGTAGCGCAACAGGACGCTGGTGCGCACCAGGCCATCCGGGCCGCACTCGTCGAATCGGATCCGGAACGGGGAGCGCCCGACGCGGGTCGACTCGCCCGGCTCGATCATCGCCGTCACCCGGACGCCAGTCGATCCAACGTTTCAAGGGCGATGAGGTCGGTCCCCGTGGTCGGCGCAGTCTGGCGCTCAAGGCGCACGCGGCACGACCGCTCCGCGTCGAACACGACGAGGGCGACCCGCAGCGGCTCGTCCTCCTCGGCCGCGTGGCCGCGCGCGTCGTCCAGCTGGTGCAGGACATCGGCGTTGATGCCGCGCGCGCCCCACTTGCAGTCATAGGCCTCCGCCGCACCGTCCCGCTCCACGGTGATGTCGTAGGGATGGATCTCCGCACGCACCCCGTCGAACAGGATGCGCCGCTCACGCCGCACGCCGTCGCTCGACACGCGCCGGCCCAGGAGCATCGCCGTGAGCTCCTCCACGATCGCACCGCGGAACTGGCTGCGGACCTGCTCGCCCCGGTCCGCGATGACCAGGGAGGCGGCCAGGATCGACTCCGACGCGACGCGAATGTCGTCCGGTACGTTGGGCCCGAACAGGGTCGGGAACATCGTCCGCCATCTCGCCGCATCAACGGACTCGCCGTTCATGACCGCGCGAGCGAGGACCCGCTGGGACGGTGTCGCGTCGGCCAGCAGCGCGGCGACGCGGTGGACGACCGGATCAGCCTGGATCCCGGCATACACGACCGCGCGACCGTCGCGCGCAGCGTCCTGGAATCTCACGGCCGTTCGCCCATCGCGATCAGGACGACCTGCGGGAACGTGGACATCCAGTCGATGGCGCGATGTGGATCGTGGACCAGGGCGGCCTCCGCGATGGCGGCATCCACGGCGGCCTCGACGTCAGCGGCCGCCTCCTCGCCGGACCGCCCCGCGGCGACCGACTCCAGGCGCTCACGCCAGGCCGCGGCCAGGTCCGTCACGTACGTCCACTCGTCCTCGACCTCCTCCCCGAGCTCGGCCAGCGCGGCATGCGCGTCGATGGCACGGGCGATGACGGCATCGATGGAGCGGTCGGTCATGGAGGCCAAGCGTACGACCGCGGCGCGCGGCGCGCTCGGGGAGCCGGAGCGACCCGGCGAGAGCCGGGGGTCAGCGCTCCGGGACGATGGTCGGTGGCGTCCCGGCCATCATGCCGGCGGGCACGACCGGGCGGATGCCGCGACCCTGGCGCTGCCCGGCCGACGTCGGCCGGTCGGCATCGTGCAGGAGGGCCAGCAGCTGACGGCGGGCGCGGTCGTCCCAGGCCCGGGAGTACGCGGCGGTCGCCCGCCTGCGGACATCTCCGGCCGCACGCCGCTGGCCCGTCGCCTCAAGCTCCGCGACGCGATCCAGGATCGCGCGGTACAGCGCTGGCAGCTCTTCGGCAGGGGTATGCGCATCCATCGTCGTGAACGATGCGGGGCAGACCCGCCGATGGGAATAGCCCAGCGGTCCCCTCCGGGAGTCGGCGTTCGGGTCAGGCGGTCCAGCGGCGGTCAGTCGCCCGGGTGACCACCGCTCTTGATCCGGAACGGGCCCTGGGTACCCGTCGCCGGCCCCCACGTGGCGATCACGCGGTCCACCAGCGCCCCGGCGGGACCGGTCTGGAGCATCTCCAGCAGGGCCTCCAACGCCGGTCGCGGACCCTCCGCCTGGCAGCGCACGGTGCCGTCACGCTCGTTGGCCACCCATCCGGTCAACCCGAGCGACATCGCCCGGCGCAGGACGTGGTAGCGGAAGCCCACGCCCTGGACCCGCCCGAGGACGGTGGCCTCCAGGCGGACCGTCGGGTCAGGCTCGCCCGTCACGCCGCGGTCGCCACCGGCCGCGGCCAATGCACGGCCAGGTCGTCCAGGACGAGCTCCGGGGAGACGTTGGAACGCAGCAGGACCGCCGCTCGCCCGAGCCGGTCAAGGAAATCCGTGACGGCTGGCAGCGGTAGTCGGACGGCGGCGGCCTGCGTCTCGTCGATGAGGCCGATCTCGCGAACGTCGTGGGCCAGGTCGCGCTGGCACAGGGCGAGGTCGCGCGCCAGGTCCGACCAGGCGCACACGAGCGCCTCGGCGGCGCGTCGCCGCTCGGTCGCCGGGGTTCGCGCGGGTCCGGCGGCCTCGTCCCCGTCGCCGGCGCCCGCCGGATCGGGCGGGGCGTCAGCGTCGGCGTCGGTGGGAGCGACCCGACGCGCTGGCCTGCCAGCACCGGTCGCGTCGTCGGCCAGCGGGGTCATGCGTGCCGCCCGCGCTGCCGCCCCGCGCACACCGGCCAGGCGCTCCGCCGGACCGACATCCAGCAGGTCCAGGAGGGTCCGGACCACTTCCTCCCGGGCACGCAGCGCGTCCGGATCCGATGCCCAGGCCAGGGCCAGGCCCGGCCGTCCCGCGGCGATGCGCGCGAGTCGAGCGGCGAGAGGCGGTTCCGCCACCCCGTGCTCACCCAGGATCGCCTCGATGTCCCGCGTGCTGACCGGCCCGAGGCGGATCCGCGCACACCGCGACCGGATGGTCGGGAGGAGCGGCTCCTCCGCGTCCGCGCACAGGATCAGGGTCACGCCCGCGGGCGGCTCCTCCAGCGTCTTGAGGAGGGCCGCCTGCGCGTCCTCGTTCATCCGCTGGGCCGCCTCGACGATGGCGACGCGTGCCCCGCCCTCGACGGGATGGAGCGCGAGATCCGCGATCAGGTCGCGGATGCCGCGGACGCGGGACCCGGGGCCGCCGATGGCGACCTGTCGACCGGGCCCGTCCGGCCCGATCCGATGCACGTCCGGGTGCCTGTCGGTCGCCACGAGCCGGCACGCCCGGCACCGGCCACATGGCCGCTCGGCTGGGACCTCCGCGGTGCACAGCAACCCGGCCGCGAGATCCATCGCGAACGTCGTCTTGCCGACGCCGGACGACCCAACGAGCAGGACCGCGTGCGGCGCGTGGCCAACGATCATCCCCGCGATCGCGGCCATCGCCGCCGGGTGCCCCCGGGTCCTGGCACCGTCCACGGGGACGGTCAGGCGGTCTCGGTGGAGGCGGCCGTCTTGCGGGTCGTGCGGCGCCGCGGGGCGGGAGCCTGGGCGCCCTCCCCCGGGTCCGTCCCCGCCG
>JBBEBL010000053.1:0-2723 GCA_040882345.1 Chloroflexota bacterium | reverse complement strand
GGGCGCCCTCCCCCGGGTCCGTCCCCGCCGCGTCCGTGGCGTCCGTGGTCGCGGCCGCCTTGGTCGTCCGGGTGGTGCGGCGCTTCGGGGCGGCCTTGGGAGCCTCCTCCGCGTCGTCCTTCCCGGCCGCGTCCGTGGCGTCCGTGGTCGCGGCTGCCTTGGTCGTCCGGGTGGTGCGGCGCTTCGGGGCGGCCTTGGGAGCCACCTCCGCGTCGTCCTTCCCGGCCGCGTCCGTGGCGTCCGTGGTCGCGGCCGCCGCGGCCACCGGCTTCTGCGAGACCTGTGCTCGCAGCAGCGCCTCTAGCTCAGGAGGGACGTCGCTCCAGGGCTCGCTGGACGCGCGCGGTGCGGCGGCGCGGTCCCGGGTGGCCTCGTCCGGTCCGCGCTCCGGTCCGCGCTCCGGCCCGCGCTCCGGCCCGCGGCTGTACGAGCGGTCGCCACGCGAGGCCCCGGCTCGTCCACCCTGACCCTCGGGCGAGGTCCTGGCGCTCACGTCGGGATACCGGTTGATCCCGCCACCGCCGCCGCCGCGACCGTACCGCTCCCGTTCCATCGCCGACTGGTAGGCGGACCGGCCACCGCGAGGACCACGACCGGCCTGACCACCGCCTCGACCACCACGCTGCTGGCTGGCACCCCGGCGCTGTTCGGCGATGAGGTACTCGGGGATCTCCGGCTCGTCGAAGTCCTCGTCGTCCGCGAGGGGCGCGAGGCTGGCAGCCGTTGGTCCCGTTGGCGTCCCGAGCTGGGAATCCCACACGGACCCGAAGGCCGTGGCGCGCGGGGCACGCGGGGCGACGGGCACGCCGTCATCCTCGTCCTCGAGGTCCGGGTCGTCGACCACGGCCCCGACAGGGGGTCGCGCTGCGTCCCGGTCGGAGGCGACTTCCCGATCCGGGGCGCCGTCCACGGCATCGGTGGCGCCGTCCTCTCGGCCTCGGCCCCGGCCGCGGCCTCGGCCACCGCGGCGCCGCCGACGTCGGCCGCCATCGGCGGCCTCGTCCTCGCGATCGTCGAGGACCGGCGGTGCGTCGGACGCATCCGCGGCCGGCGAACCATCAAGGTCGTCCAGGGTGAACACTTCCGCGGCCGCGAGATCGGCTTCGGTCAGCGACCCGGTGGCCCGTGAGAGGCGCTCGCCCGGGAGGGCGAGGAGCCCGCCGGCCTCGCCAGCGGAGGCCGAGACTGGGACCGAAGACGGGGCGGCGGACCGACCCCGTCCACGACCACGCGTCGCGACCACGGGCTCGGCCTCCCCGCTGCGGCTCCGACCGCGACCACGGCCGCCGCGACCACGTCCGGTACCGGTGCCCTCGGTCTGCTTGTCCGGGACCTCCGTCATGGACAGGTCGTCGCCGTCGGCGACTCGCCGGCCCGACCGGGAACCCTTCTCCACGCGGGCCAGCTGGATGATGTCCGTGAACTGATCGGCGACGTCCATCAGGTCGGAGCTGGTGTTGCCGCGGAAGCTGATGACCTCGACGCGGACGCCCTGCTCCTGCACGGCTCGGATGGCCGGGGCGAAGTCACCGTCGCCCGACACGACGATGGCGATGTCCAGGTTCCGCGCGGTCTTCATCATGTCCACGACGAGTTCGATGTCGAGGTTCGCCTTGACCTTCCCATCGCCGTACTTGCGGATGTCCTTGCTCACGACCTTGTAGTTGCTGCGACGCAGGAAGTCGTGGAAGTTGCGCTGGTTCTCGTTGTCCGGGTCAAGGCCGGTATACGCATAGGCGCGGACCAGGTCGCGGCCCGCGGTGGCCGACTTGAGCAGCGTGACGTAGTCGATGTCCACGCCGGCGGCCTTGGCCGCATAGAAGATGTTCGCCACGTCCACGAAGACGGCGACGTTCTTGCCCACTGTTGACTCCTTGGGTCCTGATCTGATGACGCCCGGCCGGCGCGATCGCGCTGCTCGGCGGGGCGATGAGCTAGAAGCGGCGCGCGGTGCTTCCCACCGCGGCCACGGTTCGATGGATGCGCGGACCGGCCGGGGCGAATCCCATGGCCTCCCAGCGCCCGAAGGCAGCCGGGTCGTCCGGGCGTGCTGCCTCCACGATGGCGCAGCCCTTGTTGCTCGCCGAGCGGACGGCCTCCTCCAGGAGGGCGGCCGTCACTCGGTCGGCGTCATGGTCGGGATCGACGACCAGGAGATCGATCGTGCCGACGAACCCGCCGGCGCGTACCGAGGGCCGAAGGGCCAGGACGGCCCCGCCCACGACGACGCGCTGCGTCTCGGCGACGAAGATGCTGGCCTGCGGAAGGTAGACGAGCTGTCGGAGCAGGTCCGCGGCATCCAGCGTCCCGGTCGTGCGGTCAGCGCGAAGATCCGCGTCGCTCAAGGCGACGAGACGATCGATGTCCGTCACGCGGGCTGCTCGTACCAGGTATTCCACGCCGAAGGTCCGTACCTCGCAGGATTGGCGCCCGCTCCCCTCGACCGGGGTGGATCCGAGCTTGCGTTCGGTACCTGGCGGCCTGCGACCCGTCCCGGGTGGCGAGTGAAAATGGTCGATCGCTCGCGCTCGCGTGGTACTGACCACGCACGTTCAGGGGTGCGGCCGACCGGTATTGCAATCGGGTCGCCGGTGGCTATGATACGGCATCGCTTCGGCGGCCACCTGCGCGCCGCCCGGAGAAGGTCCAAGGTCCGCACCGTCATGCACCGGTCGAACCGTCACGCGACCCCCTAGTGGTCCGCCTCGCGGTAGGGTAAGGGC
>JBBEBL010000052.1:5470-6641 GCA_040882345.1 Chloroflexota bacterium | reverse complement strand
CTTAGAAGGCGGTTGCTCTGTCCACTGAGCTACGGGGACCCTCGCAAGAGTCTACGACCCGGACTTGCCAGGGCGCGTATCGTGGCCACACGAACGGGGCCGCTGGGAGGGACTGCGATGGGCAAGCGCCGCGCGACGATCGCCTTCGTCATCACCGTGATGCTGACCACGCTCGCGCCGCCGATCGTGGCGGCCGCGGATGAGCCGCTGGCGCTGCCGTCCTCCATGGCCGCCGTTGGTGACTCCATCTCGCAGGCAGCCAGCACGGGCGGGAGCCTGGGCGTGGACGCGCCGCAGAACGCCTGGTCCACCGGCACCAACTCGACGGTCGTCAGCCACCTCCAGCGGCTCCAGGCCTTGGGCGCGTCCGTGACGGCTCATAACCTGTCGGTCAGCGGCGCCAAGGTGGGTGGGCTGGACGCACAGATGCAGGCGGCGGTCGCACGCGAGCCGAACTACCTGACCGTGCTGATCGGCGGCAATGACCTGTGCACGGACACGACCGCGCAGATGACGTCCGTCGAGGACTTCAGCGCGCGATTCGCAACGGCCATGAAGACGATCATGGATGGCTCCCCCGGCACGTCCGTCCTCGTCGCCAGCATCCCGGACGCCTATCGCCTGTGGGAGTTGTTCCGAAACAGCTTCTCCGCCCGCCTGGTCTGGGCCGCCGGCGACATCTGCCAGTCGTTGCTGGCCAACCCGGGTTCCAACCAGCCCGCGGATGTCGAGCGCAGGGCGTTCGTCCGTCAGCGCAACATCGATTACAACACCGCGATGGCCACGGTCTGCGCCCAACATGAGCGCTGTCGGTTCGATGGGAACGCCGTATTCCAGACATCGTTCACGAAGAGTGACGTGTCCGGTGACTACTTCCACCCATCCATCGCGGGCCAGGCGAAGATCGCGGCCGTCACGTGGTCGGCCGGCTACACGTGGGCGACGACACCACCGCCACCGCCACCGGACAACGCCGAGCCGACCGCGGCCTTCACCAGTTCGTGCATCGACCTCACGTGCACGTTCACGGACGCATCGACGGATACGGACGGCATGATCGCGGCGTGGGCATGGGCGTTCGGTGACGGCGCGACGTCCTCCGCCACCAGCCCGAGCCGCACCTACGCGGCCGCCGGGACGTACGCGGTCACGCTGACCGTGACGGACGACG
>JBBEBL010000052.1:0-5370 GCA_040882345.1 Chloroflexota bacterium | reverse complement strand
GACCCGGGTTTTCGGTGCCAGCGCACGATCGGGGGTCATCCGGCCCGTAACGCCCCACCGCGCGCCTGCGCCAAGCGTGCCCGTGCACCTCGATGCGGGTTCGCGACCCCCGAGATGGCCGTTACGGCCCCGTATACCCCCATCCATGCGCTGCCACCGAAACCGCCCGCCACACCGCACGACGGTCCCGGCCGTCCGGCGGGCGTGGACCCGTCTCGAGGGCGGGGGGCGCGATGCCACACCCGCGGACGCTGTCCTCGCCCACCTGCCGGAACGTCGATTCTCGCGTGCTATGCTCCGCGCCCCGCGTCACCGAACGTCATCGAGCGCGGGCCAGGGAGGATGCGACGCGCATGTCGGCCGGACCGGTGAGGGTTCGCGGGACCGCCGCGGGTCAACTCGCCCTGGAACTGCCGCTTCCCGCCCCGGGGATCGCGATCGCTCCGGAATGGAAGGCGCAACAGCGCCTGTGGGGCCACAGCCTCCACCCGATGTGCTCCTACCTGGCGAGCTTCCCGGCCGCCCTGACGCACGCCTTCATCGCCCGCTACTCGCGGCCGGGTGACGTCGTCCTTGACCCGTTCTCCGGTCGCGGGACGACGCCCCTCCAGGCCTGCGCGGAGGGACGGATCGGGGTGGGCAACGACCTCAACCCGTTCGCCCATCTGTTGACCGCGGCCAAGGTGGAGCCCGCGACCCGCGCGGCGACGGCGACGCGCGTGACCGGCCTGCGCCTGACCTGGATGGCGGAGGCCGGCGAGTGGACCGCCCTCGCCTTGGCGATCGTGGCCGACCCTGCGGCCGGGGGGCCGGAGCCCGTCCCCCTCGAGGTCGTCGTCGCGTTCCATCCGCATACGCTCGCCCAGCTCCTCTTCCTCCGCGCCCGACTCGACCTGGCCGACCGGACGGACCGGTTCCTCGCCGCGGCGATCACCGGGATCCTGCATGGGAAGAGCGCGAGCTACCTGTCCGTGCTGATGCCCAACACGTTCAGCATGGCGCCACGGTACGTGCGCGACTTCGCCCGGCGTACGGCGTTCGTCGCCCCGCAGCGCGATGTCTTCGACGGGCTGACGGCGAAGCTCGACCGCCTGTATCGCCAGCCGCTCCCATCGACGCAGGGGATCGCGTTGCTCGGCGACGCGCGGGACGTGGCACCTCGGGCCCGAGCCGCCCTGCGCGACCACGGCCGGCCGGACCGTGCGCGGCTCGTGGTCACCTCGCCGCCGTACCTGCGGGTCGTGAAGTACGGCTACTACAACTGGCTCCGGACGTGGTTCCTGGGCTTTGACGCCGCCGCCATCGACGCAACGCTGGACGACGCGCATCACCGTGGTCCGTACCTCGAGTTCCTGCGCGAAGTCCTCGCCGGGCTGCGGCCCGTCCTCGCCGACGATGCGGTCGTGGTCCTCGTCATCGGCGACGTGGAGACAGATCGGGGACGGCGGATCCGGGGCGGCATCGGTCTCGCCGAGCGAACGTTCCAGGAGGCCGGGGAGCCCGAGGGCTACCGACTGGCGGGCGTCGCCCTGGACGACGTGGCCGCCGGGCGCAAGATGACGAAGCTGTGGGGCGACGAGGCCGGGCGTGCGACCAAGACGGACCGCATCCTGGTCCTCGGGGCGACCGAAGCGGGTCGGCGGCGTGCGCTCGCGAGCGCCGCGACGGACGTCGACTGGACCTGGCCGCGACGGAGCCTGCGCGCCATCTGACGAGCGGCGCATCGGTAGAATGCGGCCATGCAGCAGATGTACCACCCGTCGGATCTCGCCGCCATGGATCCGCTGGTGTTGATGAAGAACCTTGACCACGTCCGGATGACCAGCCGGCGGCTGTCATACATCCTCCAGCAGCAGGTCCACCTGTACGTCCCGGAAGCGAACCAGCTCCGCGACCAGATCGATCGTTACGTGGAAGCGGAGCGTCAGATCGAAGGCGAGATGGCGAGGCGGCACATCCGCGCCTGAGCGGGGGTCCGGGGGCGCGCCGACCCACGTGCCCTTGCACCCCATGACGCTATGGGAGCCGGGGCTGCAACTGTCCGTGTGGACCCGTCGGGATTCGTCACCGGATGCAACAGATCGCCGGGATCGGGCCGCTAAGGAGCCCACGCGGCGCGGGTCCGTCGCCGGGTGCAAGAATCCATCGTCCCTCCGGGTCGGGACGGCCGATAGCGTCACCGCGTGCAAAGAGTGGCCCTCCTCCTGCACCAGGTGACAGGAATCGACGCGCGGCCTGGAGGATCCTCAGGCGCCGACGGCGATCGGGATCTCCATCCGCCGGCCCGCGGACAGGGTCGCCTCATCGTCCGCCCCATCCTGGAGCCCATCCGCGCCGACCGCCTCCGAGATGACCACGCTCACCGGCCGGCGTCGGGCCTTCTCCTCCCCGACGACCCGACACGCGAGCGTCGCCAGCGCAGGCATGTGGAAGAGGGAGAAGCCGATGCCGTGGGCGGCAAGATCGTCCGCGCCGTACCCGCGGAACAGCCCGCGATTCGCCACCGCGCACATCTCGTCATAGATCTCCGGCCAGCCCACGCGACGGCGCTGGTAGCAGAACCGGACGAACTCGACGGCCTCGGGATCGTCGAGACCTGCGGCGGCGGTGCGCGGTTCCATCGATGGCGTGCCCTCCCTCTCCCTGGGCGCGCGTGACCTCGGATGGGAACGCGGCGCGCTCGGTGTGCATGGCGAAATGCGATTCGCGCCGGACGACCCGACGTCGCTGGTCAGGTCGGCCGGACGCCTGGGGTTCCGGTGTCCCGATCTCCGCCGTTGGGTCCCTCCAGGCGCCTCGACCGGGGTGTTCGGTCATGGTAGTGCGCATCGCCCGAGTCCGGAAGGGGGCTTGTCCACGAGTTCATCCACGAACTTGTCCACACGAACGGGCGTTCGCCGAACGTCCGTGCGGTACGTGCATGAACCGGTTCAGGTGGCTCGGCGCGACAATCCGAGGCCGGGCTGCGGGCTCGGCCGCCAGCGCTTGTCGGGTCCCAGCAGGAGACCCTCGAACGGATCCTCGGCCAGCAGCAGATTGCCGTCCAGATCCACCCACTCGGCCAGCGACGCGACGACCGCCGACGCGGCGATCCCGACGGACGTCTCCTCCATGCAGCCGAGAAATGTCCGGAAACCAAGTTCACGCGCCCGGGTCAGCATCCTGTGGGCCGGACCGATCCCGCCGCACTTCGCGAGCTTGACATTGACCCCGGCCACGACGCCGACCAGCGCGTCGAGATCCTCGACTGTGACGGCGCTCTCGTCCGCGACGATCGGCAGGCTGGAGCGTTCCTGGAGCCAGCCGAGGTCCCGATAGGCACGGGCCGGGAATGGCTGCTCGATGAGTTCGACGCCGAGATCCACGAGCTCGGGGAGGAGTGACGCCGCGTCGGCGCGGGTCCAACCGGTATTGGCGTCGACGCGGATGGGACCGGCAAAGACCTCACGGACCGCCCGCAGCGTGGCGAGGTCGGCCGGGCCGCCGCACTTGATCTTGAGCGCGGGAAAGTCGCCGGCACGTCTCGCCCGCTCGGCAACGACGGACGGCGCGTCGATGCCGATCGTGAAGTCGGTCGGTGGGAGGTCCGCGGACAGATCCAGCAACTCGTGGACCGGGACGCCAAGCACCTTGCCTGTGAGGTCGTGGAACGCGATGTCCAGGGCGCACTTGGCCGCGCCGTTCCAGCGGATGGCGTCGTCCATCGCCAGGCGCGCGGCATCCAGGCCGGACCGGTCCGGAGTGGGCTGACCGACGGCGGCGAGCAGCAACGGGAGCACGGCGGCCATCGTCTCCGGGGTCTCCCCGTAGAAGCGGTCGGGATACCCCTCCCCCACCCCGACGAGATCCGGAAAGCCGTCATCACGGAGCTCCACGACGACCGTCGTGATGCGCGTGCCCTCGCCGTGGTCCGAGCGCGCGATCCGGAACGGGTCGCGCAGGGCCAGGGACAGGACCTCGTGACGGAGGCTCAGACCCACGGCAGGGCGTCCACGCGTTCACGTACGTGCGGCCACAGCCGGTCAGGCCCGAACCGCACGGGATCGTCCGCGGGCAGCCCGGTCTCGGCGCTGATCGTCGCGATGACGGCGCGCGCCTCGTCGTCGTCCGGGTAGAGCGACGTGTTGCAGGCGATGGCGACGACGCGCGACGGCGCGATGAGTCCGGCGATCCGCTCGTGGAGCTCGATGAACGGGACCAGTGGGGCGATCGGGAACGATGCGTCGGGCAGGTGCTCGAAGTCGTGGTCGGTGAGACCCGGCTTATGGACCAGGACCATCGCGTGCGGCGTCGCGCCGTGGATGAGTCCCAGCGTGACCGCGCTGTAGGCGGGATGGTCGATGGAACCCTGGCCCTCCACCAGGACCCAGTCGGCGCGCTGCTCGCCCAGCTCCACCAGCCACTCCACGGTGCCGTTGAGGAAGTCGCTGATGACCCGGTCCACGGCCACGCCCCAGCCCTCGATCATCATCCCCGTCTGGCCGGTCGGCACCATCACGGCGGCGTCACCGGCCCGGCGCGCGGCGGCAACCAGTTCCAGCGCGACCGACATCTTGCCGATGGCGCAGTCCGTCCCGACGGTCAGGATCACGCGGCTGCCCGGGCGGTGGCGACGCCCCACCGTCGTCTCCATCCGATCCGGCGAGCGCCGGTAGTCGATGAGCCGCGTGCCCGCCGCCGCGGCCGCCGAGGCGAACCCGGGATCGTCGCCCAGGAACTCGTGCAGACCGGAGTGGATATCGAGACCTGCCTGGATGGCCGCCAGGATCAGCACCCGCCACTCGGTCGGCAGCTTGCCGCCGGTGGGAGCGATCCCGATGAGCAGCCCGTCCGGACGCACGGGACCGCCGAGCGCCTCACCCAGACTGGCCATGAACGGGATATCGAAGCCGGGCAGGAGTTCGGCGAGGTTGCGCCCGGCCATCGCCGAATCGAGGATGCCCACGATCTCGTCACGGCCGTAGCGGATGACGCCAAGCGCGGTCTTTGCCCCGTGGAGGTCGAACTGGCCCTGGGTCAGGATGAGCAGGCGTCGGGGCGCGGCTGGTGGCTGCACGCCCGCAAGTCTACGGAACGCCATGCCTCGTCGGGGGCGTCCTGGTCGGGAAGCTTCTGGGGCACTCGCCAACCGACGAGGCACCCACTACGGTATGGGCGTGGAAACGCGGCATGTGCTGATCGTGGACGACGACGCGGGTATCCGCGACGTGGTTCGCGCCTATGCGATACGCGACGGTTATCGCGTCTCTGAGGCCGCCGACGGCCATGAGGCGGAGCGTCTCGTCGCGGAGGATCGTCCTGACCTCGTCGTGCTTGATCTCATGGTGCCCGGGATCGATGGCTGGGAGCTCTGCCGCCGCTGGCGCGCCT
>JBBEBL010000051.1:0-6658 GCA_040882345.1 Chloroflexota bacterium | reverse complement strand
AACCCGCCGGCCAGGGCGGAGGTCGTCATCCAGATGTCGATGCCGAACTTGCTGATGTCGTCCGTCCAGTCGTCCAGGGTCAGGTAGTGGCGGACGAGGTCGCCACTGACCCCGAAGTCGCCGCCGATGGGCTGGCGGATGCGGTGCCCGTACAGGGCCCGGGTCAGCGGGTAGGTGACGGTGTTGGTGATCGTGCCGTCGTACTTGTAGCGGGCATACAGGGGGGCCACGAAGTCGTAGCCGCCCTTGAGGATCGGCCCGGCCAGGAGCTCTATCCACTCGGGGACGATGGAGCGCAGGTCGGAGTCGACCACGACGAGCGCCTCCACCTCCAGCGCCGCCGCGATCTCGAAGATGGTCCGCAGGGCCGCCCCTTTGCCACCGACCCCATCGATCTCCGGGTAGGTCAGGCTGACGCGCTGGAGCTTGTGGCTGGGCCGGACGAGGAGGATCTTCTCGACGTAGTCCGGTGGCTCCGTGTCGATGACCACGCGCCCGGTGCCGTCCGGCGAGCCGGCGTCCGAGTTGACGACCACGGGCTGCAGGTCCGGGAAGTACTGGACGAGCCCGGCCTGAGCCGCGCGCACGACATAACCGATCGTCGCGGCATTCTTGAAGCTCGGGATACCGACCATGATGTCGGCCTTGCCGAGGCGCGCGATCTGGTCGCGGACTGCCGGGGTCAGGGCGGGCGCTGGCATCCACCCCACCCTACCATCCCGGAGCGTTCCCGCGCCTTGCGGACGTGAGTGGGCCGCCGCCGCGTGCCCCGGCCCGTGCCGCCTGCCCGGCCCGCGCCGGAACGCGGAGTTGCGTATAGAGCCCCTGGCTCTACGGATGCCGGCGTCGCGGGCGAACGGGGGCTGATCGGTGCCCTGGCAGAGCCCACACTTCTAGGCGCGATATATCCAAGGCGAGATCCGTTCCCGGTAGAAGCCATGGCTCTATACGGGAACGAGGAGGGCGGGTTCCGGCACGGGCGGGGGTTCCGGGTCGGGGAGTGGACCGGTCTCAGCGGCTGGGCATCGGCGTGACGGTCCAGTCAGGCGCCTGCTCGCCGGGTCGATAGCGTGAATTGGCGGACTTGAAGGTGAGGCCGGCAAACCCCTGGGCGCGCCACGACCCGATCCAGGTCGCGAGCGGCGGCCGGACATACGCCCCGGGCCTGACGAGGTCATCCCCAGGCAGGACGGATTCCAGCAGGCGCTTGCGCTCCAGCAGCGGGACGTCAAGCAGCCATTCCCCGTCCAGCCACAGGAGGTCCACGACGACGAGGTTGACGAGGTCGTCCGCGGCGAACGAGCGCGCCTTCGTATCCGCCTCCAGGCGTTTGGCCGCTTCCTCCGTCCGGTTGCGCCGCACGCCGACCATCGTCTGGGCGATCATCTTGCCGGTGGACGGCAGGTCGTCCGGACCGGTGTATACGCCGACGGCGTTCGCGACGACCTGCTTGGTCAGGTACCCGTCCAGGACGACCCCGTCCGTGGTCGCCGCCATCGATTCGGCCAGGCGCATCAGGATGGGTTCGTGCTCCTCTACCGACTCGCCATCGTCGATGATGATCGCGTGCCCGGCGTGTGCGGCGGCCAGCACGCGCAACCCTGACCAGGCGGGCTCCACGATCGGTTCGCGGATCTTCTCCGGGTGCGACCGACCGAACGACTGGGGGCGCAGATCGCGGACGAGGCGGAGCGGGTCAGCGGCGGCGGCTGCTGCGGCTGGATCGTGCATCCGGGCCATCGTACGACGCTTCGCGCCGCGTATCATCCGGCCGTGGCCTCCACCCGCCTCGCCGGACTGACACCATCGGGGCGCGCGATCGTCCCGGCGTCGTGGGCGCTCTACGACTTCGCGAACACGATCTTCAGTTACGCGGTCGTGTCCGTGGCCATCGGGCTGTACCTGACGGACGACGCGCGGTTCGGCGCGGGTCCGGGGCAGCTCCTCCAGGGTGTGGCCATCGCGGTCAGCGTCGGCCTCAACGCGATCGTGTCGCCGATCCTTGGCGCCCTGTCCGACCGGGGCGGTAAGCGCCTGCCGTTCCTGCTCTTCTTCACGATCCTGTGCGTGGTCCCGACCGTCCTCATCGGCTTCTCGCCGGCGGCCCTTGGCGTCCTGCTGTTCATCGTCGCGAACTTCGCGTACCAGGCGGCGCTCATCTACTACGACGCGACCCTGGCCGTCGTCAGCTACCCGAAGACCCGCGGCAAGCTGTCCGGGATCGGCGTCGCGGTCGGGTACATGGGCACGATCTTCGTCGCGCTCGTGCTCATCGTGCTGGACGTGGGGGCGGCGGGCATGTTCATCGTCGCCGGTGTCCTGTTCGCGGTCTTCGCCGCGCCCATCTTCGTGGTCGTGCGCGAGCCGGCCGCCGAGGGCCCCGCGATCACCCGGTCTGACGTGGTGCGCTCGCTGGGCCAGCTGCGCGAGACCATCGCCCACGCTCGGCAGGTGCCAGGGCTGGCGCGCTTCCTGGTCGGGCGGTTCTTCTACAGCGACGCGGTCAACACGCTCATCGTGGTCATGAGCGTCATCGCCGTGCGGGCGATGGGCCTGTCCGCGACCGAGTTCCTGATGCTGTCGCTGATGCTCACGGTCGTGGCCATCGTGACGAGCTTCTTCTGGGGCTGGCTGACGGACCGGATCGGGCCCAAGCGGGCGTTGCTTGCGGTACTGGCCTCGTGGTCCGTGGGGCTGTTCATGGGGATCGTCGCGCTGGGCATGCCCGGGACGACCCCGGGGATCGTCATCTTCGTGGCGGCCGGGGCCATCCTGGGCAGTGGTCTGGGTGGTGTCCAAGTGGCCGACCGCGTCCTGATGATCCGCCTCTCCCCGCCGGAGCGTCTCGGCGAATTCTTCGGGGTCTATGGCCTTGTCGGCAAGGCGTCACAGGTCGTGGGGTCCGTGATCTACGGGCTCATCGTGTTCTTCCTGGTGGACCCGCTGGGCAACGGCGCGTACCAGCTCGCCGTCCTGAGCCTGTTCGTGACGATGCTCATCGGGCTGTGGCTGGTCTGGCCGGTCCGGGACGATCTGCCCGGCACGGAGAGCGGGTCGCGGTCCCGGGACGTGCCGGTGCCGCCGGAGCGGCTCGCCCCGGGGTCCGGGCCGTTGGAGCCGCGGGACCGGTAGTTCGGCGGCGCGGGGGGGTCCGTGTCCCGCCCCAGGGCCCTATCGTCGACGGAGCGTACATCGGGTTGCCTTCCTCCGACGGTTGTCCCACCCCGTGGGAGGATCATCGGAGGACGGGGTACGCCCGGGCGTTCGTTCGACGTTAGGGCCGCCCGGTGGGACAACACGGCGGAAGGGCCGCGGCTCAGCCCCCGTAGCCGTCTGGGTGCGCCCGCCGCCACGCCCACGCCGACCCGATCATCTCCTCCAGCGTGGGCCGCTCCGGCCGCCAGCCCAGGGCCTCCGCCGCGCGGTCCGCCGCGGCCACGAGCACGGGCGGGTCACCGGCCCGCCGCGGGCCGACGGTGAACGGGATGGCCCGCCCGACGACCGCCTCCGCCGCGGCGACCACCTCGCGGTTACTGAACCCGCCGCCGTTGCCCAGGTTGCAGACCAGGGCCCCATCGGCGGTACGCGGGTCGCCCGGGGCCGTGGCCTCGATCGCCCGCAAATGCGCGTCGGCGAGATCAGCGACGTGGATGTAGTCGCGGATGCACGTCCCGTCCGGGGTGGGGTAGTCGTCGCCGAACAGGGTCATCGGCTCTCCTGTCTCCGCGGCCCGCAGCACGGTCGGGATCAGGTGCGTCTCTGGGTCGTGGTCCTCGCCCAGCGCGCTGGTCGCACCCGCCACGTTGAAATAGCGCAGTGACACGCTCCGCATGCCGTACGCCTCGCCGTACCATCGCAATGCCCCCTCGAAGGTCCGCTTCGTCTCGCCGTACGGATTGATGGGTCGGAGCGGGGCGTCCTCCGGGATCGGGGTCGCATCCGGCACGCCGTAGATCGCGGCTGTTGACGAGAAGACGACGCGCCCCACGCCCGCCTCGCGCGCGCCCTCCAGGAGCGTGACGCCGCCCTGGACGTTGTCGCGGTAGTACTTCGCCGGGTCGCGCGCCGACTCCCCGACCAGCGATCGCGCCGCGCAATGGAGGATGGCCTCGATCCGCTCGTTGGCCAGGATGGACCGGACGAGGGCCTCATCGCCATAGCTGCCGGCGTGGAGGCGCGCCCCCGCCGGGACCGCCGCGCGATGGCCGGTGGTCAGGTCGTCCAGGACCACGACCTCGTGGCCGGCCTCCAGGAACGCCGCCACCGACACCGAACCGACGTAGCCGGCCCCGCCGGTGACCAGGATCCTCGTCATGCCAAGAACGATACGGGGTCAGCGGCCGCGAAGCCGGTCGAGAAGCGATCGACGACGCGGCGGGGCGTCCGCCACGGTCGGCGTGGGCTCGTAGATGGCGACGACCTCGATCTCTGGCGGCGGCATCGGGTCCGCCACCGGCATCGGGTCGACCACCGGCTCCCCCCGCGTCGCGAGGATCTCCTCCAGTCGGGCGGCCAGCCGCCGCGCGGCGTCGTTCTCCGGGTCGATCACGAGGGCGCGCCGGGCCAGCAGGTACGAACCCAGGTCGTCGCGACGCTCCAGTGCGACGCGCGCCAGCCCCACGACCGCGATGGAGTTGCGCGGATCCGCGTCCGCGACCTGACGGTAGAGCTGCTCCGCCCGCTCGAGGCGCCCGACCGCGAGGGCCCGTTCGGCTTCCAGGAGGAGCTCGATCACGTCCCGTCTCCGTCCATGATGGAGCGCGCCAGGGGCATGAGCCGCTCCCGCGTGTTGATGCTCGGGTCGGCGACCGCGCGGGTCAGGAGCGACCGGAGCAGCTGACCGAGCCGCGGTGACGGCGTGAGCCCGAGCTCTGCCATGAGGTCCTCGCCATCGACGGCCAGGTCGTGCAGGGTCAGCACGACGCCGGCGGCCAGCTGGTCGCGGACCCGCTCGCGGATCCCGGACAGGCCGCCGCCATCGCGTGGCCGGCCGGAGCCGACGTTGTCAGCCTCGCGCAGCAGGAACAGGTCGTCCAGTGAGTCCGGGCCTACCTTGGCGATGAAGCGGCGGACCGCCGCGTCGCTCCAGGTAGGTTCGTAGCCGTACATGTGGTGCGCGATGAGGTGGACCACCCGGTCACGCTCGTCGTGTGGCCAGCGCAGTCGGTCCAGGAAGGTCCGCGCCATCTTCGCCCCCAGTGAATCGTGGCCGATGAACCGGCCGTCGGCCATCGACGCGGGCTTGGCCATGTCATGGAGCAGCGCGGCCAGTCGGATGTATGACGGTTCCGGTGCTGCACCGTCCACCGCCCGCAGCGTGTGATCCCACAGGTCCTCGCCCGGGATCTTGGTCTGCGGGATGCCGCGCTGGGCGGCGAGCTCGGGCGAGATGGGCGCGAGCAGGCCGGTGTCCGCCAGCAGCCGCAGCCCGACGGACGGGACGGGAGCGGCGAGCAGCTTCGCGAGCTCCATGGCGATCCGCTCGCCGGAGAGTCGACTTACGAGGTCGGCGCGAGCCTGCATCGCGGCCAGGGTCGCCGGCTCCACGCCGAATCCGAGGGTGGCCGCGAGACGCGCCACCCGGAGCATCCGCAGCGCGTCCTCATCGAAGCGCGCCCGTGGATCACCGACGGCGCGAAGGATCCCGGCGGCGAGGTCGGCCTGGCCGTCGAACGGATCCACCAGCGTCGGGGGCTCGCCGGCACGCCCGCCCCAGGCGATGGCGTTGACCGTGACGTCGCGGCGGGCGAGGTCGAGCTCGATCGAGTCGGTGAACTCCACGTGGTGGGGACGCCGGAAGTCCTTGTAATCGTGGTCGGAACGGAGGGTCGTGATCTCTACGTCACCGACGGCCGGGTCGTCCGTGCCGACGCCGACCGTCCCGAACGCGTTCTCGTAACGGGTCGTGGGAAAGAGCGACTCCGTGACGTCCGGCGTGGCGGACGTGGCAAGGTCCCAATCCTCCGGCGCCCTGCCCAGGAGCACGTCCCGGAGCGATCCGCCGACGACGTACGCGGCGTGGCCGTCTGACCAGAGGGTCTCCAGCAGGGCGCGGACGCTCGGCGGGACCGTGTCTGCGATGGCCGCCGACGTCGACCCGGCGGTCAGTTCTTCCCCAGGAACAGGTATGTCCGCCATGCGTCGTTGCGCTCGTCGGCCAGGTACGGCGTGAACAGCGAGTAGATGTCGCTGCGCGGTTCATGTGGGTCGCGATGGAGTCGAAGGCGCGCCTCGTCCAGGGTCTTGCCGCCCTTGCGGTGGTTGCAGGCCTTGCAGGCGGTGACGAGGTTCTCCCAGCTGTGACCCCCGCCGCGGTGGCGCGGCATGACGTGGTCCAGGGTGAGGTCGTGGGTCTGCCTGCCGCAGTACTGGCAGGTGTGACGATCGCGGGTGAAGACCTCGCGCCGGCTGAGCTTCACGCGCGGCCGCGGCCGACGGATCATGTACTGGAGCCGGATGACGGATGGCGCGCGGAACTCGGTCCGCGGCGTCCGCACCATCTGGTGGTCGTACTCGATCACCTCGGCCTTCTCGCCGAACACGAGACGGAAGGCCCTGGGCAGGTTGCAGACGTTCAGCGGCTCGTAGTTCTGGTTCAGTACGAGCACGAGGCCGTCCATGGTGGTCGGAGGATAACAAGAACGCTGTGCGGGCCTCG
>JBBEBL010000050.1:21387-39327 GCA_040882345.1 Chloroflexota bacterium | reverse complement strand
CGCGTCGCCGACACTGACCCTCAGCCCCGGAGTGGGCGTCCCTCGAAGGCCTCGATCGCGGCCACGATCCCGTCGCCGAGGGGGGTGGGGCGGCCGGTGCCGTAGTCGTAGCGGACCATCACCGAGTCGCTGATCGCGACGAGCCGCGGCTCGTCCCCGGACGCGGCTGCTGTGAGGCGGTGCTCCAGGGTGAAGCTGGACCGCCCGATGTGCGTCGCCCGCGATTCCACCGTGACCCGCTCCGTGTGGAAGACCGGCGCCCGGTACGTGATCCGTGCCTCGGCGAGGATCAGACTCTCGGCGTGCTCGTGACCGGCGGCGACCGGCTCCGCAGTCACGTCCGTCCAATACCGGATGCGGGCCGTCTCGCAGTAGGTCAGGTAGACGGCGTTGTTGACGTGGCCCATCGCGTCCGTGTCCACGAACCGGACGTCCACCGTGACGCGATGGCGGAACTCGCCGGGCAGGTCGCGCGTGTCCGGCGGGGTCACGATCCGCCCATGAGGCGTCACGTGCTGGTCGCCTCGAACCGGACGACCGGAAATCCCTCGCGATCCGCGGCGAGGGCCAGGCGATCGTCCAGGGTCACGAACGGCAGGCTCGCCGGTCTTCCTTCAGCAGCCACGGTAGCGGCGGCAAGCTGCAGGGCATCGACCGCCCGAAGCGGGTGGCTCCGTGTCAACCGTTCGGCGACCTCGCGAAGTCGTGCTGTGGCATCGATCTGGAGCCAACCGCTGTGAAGCAGCCGGAGGCCCGCGAGCGCGTCCATCGTCCCGGGTGGATCGATCCGTCGATCGCGCTCCGCACGGGCGATGGCGGCCGTGCACTCGACCGACGCCGCCCACCAGACGACCATCCTGGAGTCACTGGCAAGTGCGCGGCGCGCGATCGTCGACGACACATCGTCGAGCACCAGCGGGATGATGGCCGATGTGTCCCAGAACCTCACCACCCCGTTCGACGCTCCTCGAGCAGGAGTTCGACGACACTGGATCCATCGACCGTTTCGACCAAGGGACGATCGAGGAACTCTGCGAAGTCGCCGGTGCCGCGCGTGATGAGCCCGGCCCGCTCCAGGCGCGCCAGGCGGCCCTCATCGTCGCCGTTCGCCGAGGTCCCGGTAGGCTCCAGGCGCGCGACCGGGACGCCGCGATCCGTGATGAGCACGGTTTCGCCGGCCTTCACCCGGTCGATGAGGGCGGAGAGTCCGTTCTTGGCCTCGGTGATCGTGGCACGTTTCATCTGGCTAATCTAGCCATCTCGATACGACCGGTCAAACTCGCCTAGCGCGACGTGTCAGCCTAGCGCCATGCCCATCCGGTGGGCGTCGTCGCGCTCACGGTCGTACGCCGCGACGCCGTTGCAGCGGCGTCACGCACGGTGATGCCCACCCGGTGGGCGTCGTGCCAAGGCGGTGACTTGGGCGCGGCGCCGGGAGAGAGCGCCGACTGCGGCAGACTGCGGGCATGCACCGTGCCGACCCGACCCCGCTCGTGCTGGCGACGCTGGCAAACCCCGACGGTCCGTTCCACGTCGCGGTGTCCGCGCAGGGCGTGGCTGCTGCGACGTCCGGTGGCTCCCAGGACGCCTTCCGGGCGACCCTGATGCGCCGGTTCGGCGACGTCCGCCCGTCCGAGGCAGCTCGAGCGCGCCTCGGCGGGCTCCTCGCGGCCCTGGAGGCGATCCTTGACGGCCGGTCGACCGACCTCGCGGGCGTCGCCCTGGACCTGGGCGACCGACCCCCCTTCGACCGCGCCGTCCTGCTGGCCGTGCGCGACATCCCGTGCGGCGCGACGGCCAGCTACGGTGAGATCGCCCGCCGCGTGGGAGCGCCGCGCGCGGCCCGGGCGGTGGGCGGCGCGGTGGGCCGCTGCCCCATCGACGTCCTCATCCCGTGCCACCGGGTGATCGCCGCGGACGGGACCCTGGGCGGCTACGGCGGCGATGGCTCCATCGACCGCCGGGAGGCGCTGCGGCGCAAGCGGGCTCTGCTCCTGCGCGAGGGAGTCACGGTCCCTCCGCCCGGCCGCTAGACTCCCGTTCCATCGGAGGGCTCGGCGCCGGCGGGTTGGCGCCCAGGTGGAGGACCCATGAGCACCGCGGCCGCGCCCACCCCATCCATGTTCGCGATCTTCCGGCGGCGGGACTTCTCGCTGCTGTGGCTCGCCCAGCTCATCTCCACGGCCGGGTCATCGCTGACGGACCTCGCGGCGGGCATCTGGGTCTACCGGGAGACTGGATCCGCGCTGGCCGTGGCCCTGACACTCATGGCGACGGCCGTCCCGAGCCTGGTGGTCGGGCTGCTCGCCGGCGTGTACGTGGACCGTCACGACCGCAAGCGGATCCTCATGATCACCTGCCTCATCCAGTCGGTCATCGTGGGCTTCATCGCGTTCGCCGTGGAGATGGATTCCATCGTCGGCCTGTACGCACTGATCCTGGTCAACGCCGGCGTCAAGCAGTTCTTCGACCCGGCCCACGACAGCCTGATCCCGGAGATGGCCAGCGACGAGGAGCTGGCCTCGGCCAACGCCTTCCTGTCCATCGCGGCATTCGGTTCCACCGCCATCGGGTTCGCCGGGGCGGGCCTCCTGGCGAGCACGGTCGGACTGACGTGGGCGTTCATCATCGACGCGGTGTCGTTCGTGATCTGTGCCGGGCTGATCGCCCTGATGGGCAAGTACCCGATGCCCATACCGGAGGAAGATGCGAGCGTAGCGGTCATCGTCGAGAACCTGCGATCCGGCATCGGCGCGTTGTTCGGCACGCCGGTGATCCGCTCCCTGTTCATCGTCGGCGCGTTCATGTTCGTGGCATTCGGTCTGTGGAACGTGCTGCTGCTGCCATTCTCCATCCAGGAGCTGGGTGCCAGCGAGTTCGAGTACGGGCTCCAGGAGGGCCTGACGTCCGTCGGGTTCGTCGTCGGCTCATTGCTCATGGCCCGATTCGCGCGTCTGCTGCCGGAGCCCGCCTGGATCGTCCTGTCCCTCGTGGGGATGGGCGTGGCCGGCATCTTCTATGCGACGTCCACGACGGTCCCGATCGCGATCCTGTGGGTGACCCTGTCCGGACTGCTGCAGCCGCCATCGTCCGTGTCGCGCCAGGTCCTGCTCCAGCGCAACACCCCGCGCGAGATGCGGGGTCGCGTCTTCTCGGCGTTCTACGTCATGCGCGACGTCATCTTCCTGATCGGCATGGCCGGCGCCGGCCTGGCCGACTTCGTTGACATCCGGCTGCTGATCATCTTTGCCTCGTCGCTGCTGTTCGTGTCCGCGGCCTTCACGCTGGTGGCGCCCGGGCTCGGCATCGCGACCTGGCGTGCTGCGGCAGCGCGCCTGGCGAGCGCCGTGGAGGAGGCACCCGCCCTGTCCACGGTCCCGCTCCGGGCGGCGACCATCGCCGACTTCGATCGGCTGGCCTCGCGCCTGGGGACGTTCGCTCGACTCTCCCCGGACCAGCGGACCGCGTTCATCCGCGACGCGACCGTGCGCGAGGTACCGGCCGGTACCCGGATCGTGGAGACCGGCGACACGGCCTCGTCCGCCTACTTCGTCCTGGACGGCTCGGCCATGGCGGGCATCCCCGACGACGGTGGCTATCGGAGCCTGTCCACGATGGGCGCGGGTGACTTCTTCGGTGAGATCGCCGCACTCACCGGAAGTCCCAGGACGGCCGATGTCGTCGCGGAGAAGGACACGACGCTCCTGGAAGTCCCGTCCGCGGCGCTGCGGGCCACGATGGTCGTGCCGGAGATCCAGCGCCTGGTGTTCTCCACCCTGACCTCGCGGCTCCTCCGGACGGAGTCGGCCGACCTGCCGCGCCTGGCGGGCGTGGACCAGGCCTCCCTGCGCGACCTTCGCACGCCTCGGCCCAGCATAGAAGCGCTCCCGCGCACCTACGCCGGAGACGCTGGCGGCGACTGACGCCCCGAACAGCGTGTCAGGTGCGCGACACCGTCGCGGTCAGGCGCGCCCTTCCCCACCGGCGGTGCGCCGGGTAGAGTCATGGCACATCGGGCCAGACGGCGATGGCGAGAACACAGAAAGGATCCGACGAATGAAGACGCGCTTCAACCTCCCCAAGGACGGCCTGGTGGAACCTGAGGGCCGCGTTCCGAGCCGGATCGACGGCGATGGCGAGGACGTCGAAGGTCACGGGCTCCCGATCACCGCCCCCCCGAGCCTGGGAGCCCATCGCAGCCCGGGCCACGGCGGCGAGAACACCCCGTCGCTGATCGAGGACGACAACGACGTCGAGGGCCATCTCCGGCGCTAGCGCTCACGACTCGCAAGCCATCGCATCGAGGCCGCCCGGTTCCGCCGGGCGGTCCGTGATTCAGGCCGGATCGTCGGCGGTCGCCGCCAGCATGGCCTTGATCTCGAAGGGCGCCGCGTCCGGATAGCGCGACCGGAGGCGGGCCGCCTGACCGGCGAGGTGCGGCGCCGCGAACGAGTTCCCCGTGGCGCGGATGCGCCCGCCGTCACGCCAGGCGACGTCAACGTCCAGGCCGTATGCCCCGAACTCCACGGGCGGGGATGGGTTGTAGAACCAGACGTCCGGATCCGCGACATCGTGGGCGGCCACGGACACGACCGCCGCGAACAGGGACGGATAGGACGGTCCCGGGACGTTGTTCGCAGCACAGACCAGCAGGCTGTTGGCGAAGTACGCGCGGTCGGCCAGATCGTGGAAAGACGCGAACATCGAGTCCGCGCGGGACGACAGGCTGAGGTTCACGACCTGGATGCCCTGGTCCACGGCCCACGTGACCGCCGCCTCCACCGCCCGTCCCTTGCCGCGATTGTCGGCGCCCAGGACCCGGATGGAGACGATCTTCGCCGCGGGCGCGATCCCGGCGATGATCCCGGCGCACGCGGTGCCGTGTCCCACCAGGTCCGGGCCGTCGGCGTCGTCCACGATCTCGGCCCCATCCACGGTGAGCTCCACGCGCAGCGAACGGATCGACCGCCCGCGGAGGGCCGGGTGCGACGCGTCAACGCCGGAATCGACCACCGCCACCGTCACCCCGGCGCCGTCCGCGTTCGCGAAGACCTCGTCGCGAGCCATCCGTCCGAACGGGGGCCGACGCGACAGGGCCAGGCGAGCGCCAGCGGCGAAGGCCTCGCTCCAGGCCGGCAACGGCCCGGTCATCGGCGCCCGGTGGGGGTCCGGCGGAGCAGGGCGTCCAGCCAGTCGATGGCCAGTTCGATGCGGTCCGGATCCGTCGCTACGAGGCGGGCCAGCCCATCCGCGAGGCGCCATGTCGGATCGTCCGTGTCATCGGCCAGCCGCAGCGCCACCGCGGACACGAGCGCATCCAGCGCCGCGTCATCCAGGCCGTCCGGCGCAACCACCAGCGCCGACAGCGCGCGCCGCAACAGACCCACGGCATCGCGCTCCAGGCGCCCACGACGGACGACGATCGTGGCCTCCCGCGCGAGCGTGGCGGCAACATCCAGGTCGCGCAGCGTGAACGTGCCATCCCGGCGATCCAGGATCTCCAGGACGCCGACGACGCCCTGATCGTCCACGAGCGGCGTGGCCAACAGGGACCGGGGCACGTAGCCCGTCGCCTGGGCCACCGACCGGTCGAATCGTGGGTCGCTCGCGACATCGGCGACCGCCAGCGGCTGGCCGGTCGAGAACGCGTAGCCGGCGATGCCGGCTGACGCGTCGATCCGCAGCCCGACGACATCGCCGGCCGAGGGGCCAGCGGCGGCGACGAAGACCAGCTCGTCCGAGGCGGGGTCGTGGACGGCGATGGACGCCGCCTGGGCATCCATGACCGTGAACGCCGTGCGGGAGATCGCGTCCAGCAGCGGATCGTCCGTGCCCCGGTCCAGGCTCCGGGCGGTGTCCAGCCGCCGGGCGATCGCGACGAGGGTGCTCAGCGCAGCTTCGGCCTCGCCCGAGGGGAGTCGTTCCGTCATCGGCGGGCTGCGGCGGCCAGGCGCACGGCGTCCGGGATGACCAGTTCGTCGCCATCAAAGCGCAGCAGGTCGTCCGCCACGAAGTCCGCAAGGAGCCGGTTGACGGTCTGCCGCGAGCCGCCGATCATCCCCGCGAGCTCAGCCTGCGTATAGGGCCACGGGAGACGGAGCTCGCCCACCGGGAGCCCGACACCGAGCGCGGCATCGTCCGCCGAGACACCGGGCAGCGAGCGCAGGAGGTGTCGGGCGAGGCGCCCCGGCAGGTCCAGGAAGTGCAGGTCTTCCACCTGGGCCGTGAGGCGGCGGATCTCGGTCGCGAGCGCCGCCAGGAGCGTCCGCCGGAGGGGCGGCTGATCGTCCACCAGCTTCTGGAAGGCATCGCGATGCAGGACGGCAGCCGTCACAGCGTCAACGGCCACGGCCGTCGCGGATCGTGGGGCACCGTCCAGCAGCGCCAGCTCGCCGAAGAAGCCCCCCGGTCCGATCGTCGTCAGGATCGCCTCCGCGCCGTCGTCGGACGGGACGATGATCTTGACCCGACCCGTCGTGACGATGAACAGCGCGTCGCCGGGGTCGCCGGAGTGGAAGACGGTCTCCGCCCTGCGGTAGCGGCGCGGCCGCAGGGCTCTGGCCACGATGCCGAGGGACGCCTCGTCCAGGCCCGCGAACAACCGGCAGCCATGGAGGGCAGCGAGCGCAGGCTCTGTCGTCGCGAGCTGGGGGCCGACCATGTCCGCCATGGTACGCGGCCGGCGATCGCTTTCGCCCGGGGGGCCGTGAACCCGGAAGCCCGGACGCGGGCTGGCCCCTCCCTCAGCCGCGCGGCACCGGGCGCATCGGGTAGACCCCCACGACGATCGGCGTGCTCGGATCCAGCGATAGCTCGAAGCCGATCTCGCCGCCGCGCAGGAGCTCACCAAGGAGCACACCCTCCCGTTGCGGAAGGCCGACGTAGATGGCGCTGTCGTCCATGCGCACCTGGGTCACGTCGTCGTCGCCACCGTTGATGCCGAAGCGACGCCGGAGCTCGTGCATGGGCACGTACGGTCGGCTCTTGATGAACCGGCGGAGTTGCGGGGCCGTGCAGCCGCTGGTGGCGGTCATCCCGCCATCGGTCGGGCGTGCGGCCTGGGGGCTTGGCTCGACCGGGTTGGTGGGCGACGGGGTGGGCGGCGCGGGCCGAGCGATGACGGCGTCCGGGCCCGGAGCGGCAACCTCCGCGGCGGCGGGTGCGTGGCGCGAACCGGACGGATCCACGGGCGCGGGGGGCGCCGATGTCACCTGGCTCTGCGCGGGGCCGGAGGCATCAGGCCGGGGCCGCCCGGCATGGCGCGAGCGGCCGTGATGGCGCCGGCTCATGACGCGCTGTCCCCGAGGTGGTGGTCCCGGGTCATGGAGTGAGCGACGTGGGTCCGTCGCATCCTGCTGGGCATGTCGATCTCGGTCATGTGACGCCCGACGGTCGCAGGGCGTCGCCCGATGATACCGCAGGCGCCGCCGACCCCGGCACCCGTCCGTTGGTCGATCGTCACCCGTCCACGACGTACAGCTCGCGTCGAGCCTCGTTGAGGACGATGGGCCCGTCCTCCCCGCAGACGACGATGTCCTCGATCCGCGCCCCGTACTCACCGGCGAGGTAGATCCCGGGTTCCACGCTGAAGGCCATGCCGGGCTGGAGCGGCAGGTCGTTGCCCGCGACGAGGTACGGGTCCTCGTGGCCCTCCAGGCCGATCCCGTGACCCGTCCGGTGGAAGAACGCCTCGCGATAGCCGGCGGCGTCGATCACGTCGCGCGCGGCAGCGTCCACCGCCTCGCAGGCCACGCCCGGCCGGACCGCCGCGGTGCCGCTCGCCTGGGCGGCGTGGAGCACATCGAACAGAGCGCGGAACCGCGCGTCGGGGCCGTTCCCGGATGCCCCTCCGGTGACCCACAGCGTCCTCGTGATGTCCGATCCATACCCGCCCAGGGTCCCGCCGATGTCGAGCACGATGGGCTCGCCGGCCAGGATCACCCGGTCGGACGCATCGTGATGCGGGGACGCCGAGTTCGGCCCGGAGCCCACGATCGCGAAGTGCGCGGCTTCGTGACCCTCGGCGATGAGCTGCTCGCGGACCTCGCGGGCGACGTCCGCCTCCGTTCGACCGACCAGCCGACCCGAGGCGATCCGGGCGACGACGCGGTCGGCGGCCTGGGCGGCCAGTCGCAGCAGCCGGACCTCGTCTGCATCCTTGATCATCCGCAGGTCGCGCAGGACCGTGGACGCGAGGGCGAATGTCGACCCGCTGCCGAATGTCGCCTGCAGACGCAGGAGGTGCTTGGCGAGCATGGTGTCGGACACGCCGACGCGAGCGACCCCGGGGAGCCCCAGGACGCCGAGCGCGTACGGGTCGTCCGTCTCGCCCCACGTGCGGATCGCCATGGGCGTCCGCAGACCGGCCTCCGCTGCCCCACGCTCCAGGCGCGGGACCACGACGACCGGCGGCTGCGCCGGCGTGACCACGAGCATGGTCAGTCGCTCCAGCGGCATGGCCTCATACCCGGTCAGGTAGCGCAGGTCGGCGCCGACACCGATGAGCAGGGCGTCCAGTCCCGCCGCGCTCGTCGCGGCAGCCGCGCGGGCCAACCGACCCGCGTACGTGGTGGTCGGGATGCCGGGTACCGCCGTCACGCGTGGACCTCCGGCCGGCCGGCGAGGAATGCGGCCACGCTCGCCGGCCCGTCCTCGAAGAGCTTGCGGTAGGCCAGGACCCGGTACGCCCCGGCGTCGAGCGCCCGCTTCCGGAGGGCGCGGTCATCATGCTGGCCGACGGCGAGCACGTGCACGGCCGCGGCACTCGCCTGGCCGATCGCCGCGACGCCGTCGTAAGCGTGGGCGGTCAGGTCCACGATGGCCGCATCCGCGGCCGCAAGGGACGTTGCAAATCGGTCGGTCGTCGCGACGCGGACCGGGGTGGCGCCGGCGGCCTGGACGGCACGGGCGAGGCGGTCGGACCAGACAAGGTCCTGGGCCAGGATGAGGACGCGCTGGGGCACGTCAGTCGAGGATGCCGGCCAGGTGGTGGAAGACGTCCCGGGCGGTGACGACCCCGGTCGGGCGTCCGTGATCCACGATGGGGATGTGCCGGAACCCGCCCACCGCCATCTTGTGGATGGCCAGCGCGATCGTGTCGTCGTGACGCAGGACGACCGGGTCCGGGGTCATGTAGTCGCGCACCAGGAGGGTTCCCAGGCCCTTCCCGGCCGCCTTTACGACGGCATCACGGTCCGTGAAGATGCCGACCAGGCGGGCGTCGTCCACCACGAGCACGCAGTCGCTTCCGGCTTCCTGCATCCGGGCCACCGCGAGGTCAAGAGTCGTCTTCGACGAGACCGTGAGGGGCGCCGGCGCCCCGAGCTCGTTGAGGTGGTCGCCGAGCAGCCGGCCCTGGAACGACAGGGCCTGCTGCGGGACATCGCTACCCGCGAGGTCAGCGCCGCAGTTGTCGCAGACGTCGGCGCCGACCAGGTTCTGGAACCCGCAGGCCGGGCAGGTCACTCCACTGTCCACGTCTCGCCTCCGCTGAGGGCGCTCGCGAGGTCGCCCCGACCGGACTTCGCGACCGCTGCGGTCAGCTGGTCCTCGATGAGGCGATCGTGGGTAGGTCGGCTCACCGCACGCAGGACTCCGACCGGCACCGGGAACTCCGGCCAGAACATGCGTGACAGCACGAGGGCGAGGTACGGATCCTCGGCGGCCTCGTCGTGCACGAGCAGGTCCGCCTCCGTGATCCCGTCCTGACCGATGGTGACGATCTCCGGGTGCAGCCCACGCAGGCGGATGCCCTTGTCGCGGTCCTTGCCGAAGATCATCGGCTTGCCGTGCTCCAGGACCAGCATCCGGTCCTCGCGGACCTCACGGTCGGTGAAGTCCCGCCACGCTCCGTCGTTGAAGATGTTGCAGTTCTGGAGGACCTCCACGAACGAGCTCCCCTTGTGCCGCCCGCATCGCTCCAGGGTCTGCTGGAGGTGCTCGGTATGGGTGTCCACGGACCGGGCGACGAACGACGCTTCGGCCGCCAGTGCGATGGTCAGGGGCATGATCGGCGTGTCCACGGTCCCGGCCGGGGTGGATTTGGTCCGCTTCCCGAGCTCGGACGTGGGCGAGGCCTGGCCCTTGGTGAGCCCATAGATGCGGTTGTTGAACATGATCAGGTTGATGTCCACGTTGCGCCGCATCGAGTGGATGACGTGGTTGCCGCCGATGGACAGGGCGTCACCGTCACCGGTGATGACCCAGACCATCAGGTCTGGGCGGGCCGCCTTCAGTCCGGTGGCCAGCGTCGGGGCGCGACCATGGATGGTGTGGAACCCGAAGGTGTTCATGTAGTAGGGCAGTCGCCCGGAGCAGCCGATACCGCTGATGAACACGATGTTCTCTCTGGGGTACCCGAACTCCGGCATGACCTTCTGGGTCTGGGCCAGGATGGAGTAGTCCCCGCAGCCGGGGCACCAGCGGACCTCCTGGTCGGACACGAAGTCCTTGCGGGTCAGCGCGATGACTCGCGCGTTTTCCGGGCTGAGCGGTGGCTGGGGCGGGACGGGGGAGGGGACGTCGGTCGTCATGCGTCGGTCATCATGCATCAGTCTCGTCGAGGATCCGCTCTGCCTCGTCCACGATCTCGGCGATCCGGAACGGCTTGCCCCGGACCCGGTCGTAGCCGACGGCGTCGATGAGGTACCTGGCCCGGATGAGCAGCAGCAGCTGGCCCAGGTTGACCTCCGGGATCAGCACGCGGCGGTAGCTGCGCAGGACCTCCTCCGTGTTGGCCGGAAAGGGATTCAGGTGGCGCAGGTGGGCGTGGGCCACGGACCGACCAGCCGCCTGGAGCTTCTCCACCGCGGACCGGATGGCCCCGTACGTCGAGCCCCAGCCGAGGATGAGGAGTTCCCCGGTCGCCGGACCATGGACCTCGAGTGGTGCGATGTCACGCGCGATACCTGCGACCTTCTGCTGCCGGAGGGTCTGCATCCGTTGATGGTTGTCCGGGTCGTAGCTGACGTTGCCGGTGATGTCCGCCTTCTCCAGCCCGCCGATGCGATGCTCGAGACCGGCCGTGCCGGGGACCGCCCAGGGCCGTGCCAGCGTCTCCGGGTCGCGAGCGTAGGGATGGAACGGACCGTCGCCCCGGATCGCATCCGCCACGGCGATGGACGGCAGGTCCGCAGGGGACGGGATCCGCCACGGTTCGGAGCCGGTGGCAAGGAACGCGTCGGACAGATACACGACCGGGGTCATGTACTTGAGCGCCAGCCGCGCGGCCTCGATCGCGTAGTCGAAGCACTCCCCGGGGGTCGCCGGTGCCACGACGGGCATCGGCGAGTCGCCGTTGCGTCCGAACATGACCTGCAGGAGGTCGGACTGCTCGTTCTTGGTCGGCATGCCGGTTGACGGGCCCGCCCGCTGGACGTCGATGACCACCAGCGGCAGCTCCACCATGACGGCCAGCCCCATCGCCTCCGACTTGAGGGCGATCCCCGGACCGGACGACGCGGTCAGGCCCAGCGACCCGCCGTAGCTCGCCCCGATGGCCGCACCGATCGCGGCGATCTCGTCCTCAGCCTGGAAGGTCTTCACGCCGAAGGCCTTGTAGCCGGACAGCTGGTGGAGGATGTCGCTGGCGGGCGTGATCGGATACGAGCCGTAGAACAGCGGCCGCTCAGCCAGGTGCGAAGCAGACAGGAACCCGAGGGCGGTCGCCTCGTTGCCCGTGATGTTGCGGTACGTGCCCGGCGCGAGGTGTGCCGGCTTGACGCGGTAGTGCGTGTGGAACAGCTCAGTGGTCTCGCCGAACGCATAGCCCGCCTTGAGCGCCCGCTTGTTCGCCTCCGCGACGACCGGGCGCGCCCCGAACTTGGCGTCGATCCACTCGATGGTCGGCTCCATGCTGCGCTCGTACAGCCAGAACATGATCCCGAGCGCGAAGAAGTTCTTGGTCAGGTCCTTCTGCTTGCTCGTCATCTCCAGGCCGTCGAGCGAGCGCTCGTTGAGGGTGGAGATCGGGATCTCGAACAGGGCGTACGGCTTCAGCGAGCCATCCGTGAGCGGGTTGGACGCGTAGGCCGCCTTGTTCAGGTTGGCCTGGGTGAAGGCGTCGCTGTTGACGATGAGGGCCCCGCCGGCCGGCAGGTCGCCGATGTTCGTCTTGAGCGCGGCCGGGTTCATCGCCACGAGCACGTCCGGTTCATCGCCCGGCGTGTGGATCTCCGACGAGCTGAAGCTGATCTGGAACCCGCTGACGCCGGGCAGGGAGCCGGCCGGAGCGCGGATCTCCGCCGGGAAGTCCGGCAGCGTGCTGATGTCATTCCCGAAGACGGCGGCGGTCCGGGTGAACTGGGTCCCGGTCAGCTGCATGCCGTCGCCGGAATCGCCGGCGAAGCGGATGGTGACCCGCTCCAGCTCCTGGATATCGAGTCCCGGTTCCGTGGTGATCGTCACGCCCCTTCCGGCTCCTTCATGCGCTGGTGCGGTCGCGGTGGCAGGTTGAGCAGCTCCTCCGGGAACGACTCGGCAAGGTACTTGATGATGTCGGCCTGGCGGACGACACCGACCAGGATCCCGTCCTCACCGACCACCGGGACGTTGCGATACCAGCCGGTCTGCATGAGGTCGATGGCGTCGCGGATGGTCTGATCGAGGTCCAGGGTGCGTGGCTGCGACGTCATCAGCGTCTCCACGGGCTGGCCGAGGTCCACTGACCCACCGACGATCCGGCCGAAGATGTCGCGCTCCGTGAGGACACCGACCAGGCGCCCGCTGGCCTCGCAGACGAACACCGAATCGCCGGTGCCGGTGCGCCGGATGGCCTCGAGACACGCGGCGAGGCTGGTGCCGGGCGGGACGGTCACGGGCTGCCCTCGACTGAGCACGCGCAGTCGTTCATCGGTCAGGGCTGGGACGCGGCGCGCGACGGCCCGCTCGGAGATCTCGGTCACGTTCGGAAGTGTAGTCCAGCCCGCGCTCAAGGGGGCTCGGACTGGTAGCCTCCGGCGCGATGGACGGGAGACGCGTGACGGGGATCGGTCTGGTGGTCGTCTCGGCCGCCGGATTCGGCTCCGGCTCGCTCCTCGCGGCACCGGCATACGACACCGGGATCGACTGGCTGACGCTCCTTGGCTGGCGATTCCTGATCGGCGCCGCCCTCGGCTGGGCATGGGTCGCGATCTCGGCCTCCCGTCGGGCCGCCGCGCGACGGATGCTCCGCCGCCAGGTCGTCATCGCGCTCGCCCTCGGCGCCATGTTCACCGGGAACGCGGGCACGTATTACGCGGCCCTGGAGACCGTGCCGGCAGCCCTGGCCAGCGTGCTCGTGTACACCTACCCGGTGATGGTGGCCGTGCTGTCGCTGTGGTTCGCGACCCGGCTACCCGGCCGGCGGCCGTGGATCGCCCTCGTCCTCGCGGTCGCCGGGGTGGTCCTGGCCCTGGGCGGGATCGATGCGAGCGCGGCGCCACCCGTCGAGGGGTTGCTGCTCGTGTGGGCCTCCGCCCTCATCTACTCGGTCTGGATCATCCTGTCGGCCCGGCTGTCGGGAGAGCGGCGCGACCGGATCGCCAGTGACATCCCGGCGGATGCGGCCGAGTCCGCGGCCGGGAACTCGGCCGTGACGACGGCCGTGATGATGACCGCGACCGGGCTCGTCTTCGCGGCGATGGCGGCCTTGGCCGGCCGACCCCTGGATCCGCGGACGGTTCCCGCGGATGCCTGGCCGCTGCTGCTGACGATCGGATTCGTGGCCTCGTTCCTCGCCATCCAGACGTTCTATGCCGGAGCGCGGCGCATCGGGGCGGCCCAGGCGGCGCTGGTCGCGACGGTGGAGCCGGTGTACATCGTCGTGCTCGCCACGCTCATCCTGGGCCAGGTGCTCACCCCGATGCAGCTGGGCGGCGCAGGGCTGATCCTCGTCGGTGTGGTCGTGGCCCAGACGACACCGCGACCCAGCGGGGCGCCGGAGCCGGCCACCCCGCTGGAAGCGGTCGTGGACGCGGACCCGGACGTAAGCGGGGAAGCGGGCGAGCCGCTGGCCGAGGGCCGTGGCGCGTAGGGGGCCAGCGGGGCGGGCTGTGGCGGTGGGTCGCGCCCATTGCGCCTTCCGCATCGCCCATTCACCGTGGCCGAACGGATCCGCCCGAAGACCTCCGTGGGCGCGCGGCTTCACCCGGAGCGAACATCGGCGGGCCGGAGCGCCGGTTTCGCGCTCGAGACCGCTCGAAACGCTCGTTTCAGCAACGGGTGTTCACCGGCGGTGATCGCCTCGCGGGCAAGAGGCCGGTCGCGGGTGGTCTGCACCCGTTGAGCGTGCAGCTGTTCAGTCGCGGTGAACGCCCCGTGAGATCCAGTTCCGGCGGCGAAGGAGGTTCACCCGAAGTGCAGCGGGCGGCGCGATGGAGGCCGAAGCGGGCGCCGGCTGGAAGACTTCGGCAGAGCGACTACCCCCGGCCCGCCGCCGCGAGCATCGCCCTGGCCCCGGCGCTCACGAACGATCCCTCCGAGCCGAGGCCGATGAACCGGAACCCGAGCTCGAGATGGCGCGGCAGGGCGGCGGCATCGTAGATGAGGACCCCCGCAGCCTTGCCGTGGCGCTCGCAGGCCTCGACCACACTCCGGATCGCCCGGAGGTAGATCTCGTCCTCGAACCGGCCCGGAACGCCGAGCGCATGGGACAGGTCGGCTGGGCCCACGAACAGGACGTCCACCTCCTCCATCGCGGCGATCGCATCCGCCGCCGCCACGGCCCCCGGCGACTCGATCTGGACGATGCCGGTGACCCGGGCGTTGACGACCCGAGCCACGTCCCCATGGCCGAGTGCGCCCATGTCCGCGCCGCGCGTCCGCAGGGCGACGCCGCGCTGGCCGACCGGCGGGTAGCGCAGGTAGCGCACCGCCTCGCGGACATCCCCCTCCGACTGGAGCTGCGGCAGCATGATCCCGGCCGCGCCGAGGTCCAGGGCTCGGCCGACACGGAGCCGTTCCGCCGACTGGGGCCTGACGATGGGGGCCATCGGAGTGGTCCCGACCGCGTACAGGAGCGCAAGAAGATCGCCCTCCGTGGCCGCACCGTGCTCCAGGTCCAGGACGATCCAGTCGAAGCCGGCCCGGCCGCATAGTTCCGCAGCCAGGGGGGACGCGAGGTCGGAGAAGACGCCGATGAGGGTCTCGCCGGCGCGGATGCGCGATCGAAGGTCGGTCATGCGTAGATGATGATGACGTGTCGCCGACCGTGCCGCGCGCCAAACTCGCCTCCGGGTCAGGCCGGCTCGCCGTCCAGCCCGACGACCGTGCTGCGACGCTCCAGGAGGACGACGTCCCGCCAGCGGCCGGAGCGGTCCTGGCCCAGTCGCCGCTGGACGCCGACCCGACGAAAACCCGCCCGTTCATGGATCGCCAGGCTGGCGGCGTTGTCGGCCAGCACTCCGGCCTGCAGCGTCCAGATCCCGGCCGTCTCCGCGGCGGCGACCAGCGCGGTCAGGAGGGCACGGCCCACCCCGCACCCGCGAACGCCTTCCCCCACGTAGACGCTCTCCCACGCCACGCCCCGATACACACGCCGGGCCGATACCGTCGAGGTCGCCACCCAGCCGAGAACGGGGCCGCCTGCGCGGGCCCTCGCCACGAGGCGACAGTCGTTCCGATGCGAGCGGTCGAAATGGTCCCAGTCCGGCGCCTCGCGCTCCAGCGTCGCGTCGCCCGTGGCGATCCCCTCCGCGTAGATCCGGTGGACCTCCGGCCAGTCGGCAGCGGTCATCGCCATGATGCGGATGGTCGCGGGCATGCTTTCCTGACCCGTACGTCAGCCCGGTCCGAAGGCAAGGGTCGGACCGCCCTCCAGGACGAGTCGTCCGGCCTCGCCGATCCGCCACGACGTCGCGCTCGCCAATGCAGCCAGGTAGGCGCGCTCGACGAGCATCGTCGGATCCGGGCAGCCGATCTTGGTCGTCGCCAGGGGACCGAACGCGATCGACGATTCGTCGGCCTGGTACGTCCCATTGAACGTGTTGCAGCCGGCGAAGCCGGAGACGGTCCCGTCAGCGCCGAAGTCGAGCGTGGGGATCGTGTCCACGATGGGGGCGGTAGGGATCTCCGCCAGGACCCACGACGTGCCGGCCAGGTCGCCGACGATGCCGGGCGAGCCTCCCGGTCCGGGCTCGTCCGACAGGGGTTCCGCGACGAGATCGCCCGGCCCCCGGATCTCCAGCGTGCCCGTCTGGGTGAGCCGCCAGGTCGTTGCGCCCATCAGGGCCTGGGAGAACGCCTGGGCCTGCGCGCCGAGAAGCGGCTCGCAGCCGATGAGGGTGGAGGCCAGCCGCCCGACCGTGATCCGATCACCGTCGGTCCGGAAGGGTCCCGTGTAGGCATTGCACCCATCCGATCCGCTCACGATCCCTTCCGGGGCGAATGCCATGGTCGGCTCCGCCCCGGGGACCGTCGAGGTCCCGGCGATCGAGACGACGGTCCACGCCGTGTTGGCCAGGCCGCCGTTCGCGTTGTCGTCGTCGCCCGGAAGGCAGGCGGCGGCCGCAGCAGCCAGGAGCAGGGCGACCACGGCCACCTGGCCGCGAACCCCGAGCACGTACCGGGTCACCGTTCCACTCTCCCGCACATCCAGCCCCGACGGGGACGAAGGATACGCCGCCGGCTGGACGGCCGGCGCGCGTCATGAGCCGCCAAGCCCGACGCCCGTAGGCGTGCCACACTTGCCGGCATGACGACCTCCGACCTGGACCGCCTCGCCGATCTGCGGGCCGCCTACTCCATGCTCGACGGGCGCGTGGCCGCGGGGGAGCCGTGGGCCCTGGCAACCTCGTTCGGCACGGAGCCCGAGGCGTCGTGGGGGCCTCGCGAGGTGCTTGCCCACGTCTCGGAGATGCTGCCGTTCTGGCTCGGCGAGATGGAACGAGTCGTGGACGGTGACGGCGTGACGGCCGTCCACTTCGGCCGAGCGTCGGACGACCCGTTGCGCGTCGGTCTCATCGCCCGGGACAGGACGCTGCCGGTGCGCGTCCTGTTCGACCGGATCGACCGTGGGCTGATGGCATGGATGGACCGCCTGGGCAGCCTGACCGGCGTCGAGTTCGGCAAATCCGGGGTCCACCCGCGACTCGGGCTGATGCCGGTCTCCGCGATGGCTGAACGGTTCGTCACCGGGCACGCTGAGGATCACGCGAGCCAGCTCGAGGAGATCCTCGCGGCCGGCGGCGGCTGACCCGGTCGCCGCTTGTTCATCCTGTACGCCATCCCGATCGGGATCATCGCCGGCTACGCGCTGGGTGGACGCCTGGAGCGACTCGGGGACCTGCGGTTCGCGTGGGCCTGGCTGGCCGTCGCCGGCCTGATGGTCCAGGTCGTCCTGTTCGCCGGGCCGGTGGCCGCGGTGGTGGGTGCTGCCGGGCCGCCCATCTACATGGCTTCGACCGCCGCCGTACTCGTCGCCGTCCTGCGCAACTGGTCGATCCCGGGGATGGTCCTCGTGGTCCTGGGCGCCGCATCCAACCTGGCGGCGATCGTCGCCAATGGTGGCGTGATGCCGGCATCACCGGAGGCCGTGGCGGCGCTCGGGATGGAGGACGGACCCGGGTTCTCGAACAGCGTGATCATGACCGATCCGGCACTCCGACCCCTCACGGACATCTTCGCCCTGCCCCCGTGGCTGCCGCTGTCGAACGTCTTCAGCATCGGCGACGTCCTGATCGGAGTCGGCGTCGCGCTGGTCATCGCGCTCGGGATGCGCCCCACCGTCGCGGTGCGCCCGGGCACTCCCCCGCACGGATGACCCGACCGGTACGGATAGGCCATGGCCGCGGTCCCGCCGCCAACGTAGGTTGCGGTCCTGGGGGAACCGCACTGATCGGAAAGGGACGCGAGATGAACGTGATCAAGTCGCAGACCTTCCGGGTCGTCATGCTCCTGTCCGCCCTCGCCGGCTCCAGCCTCGTGCTGATGGCCGGCCGGCGCTGGTTCTGATCCGGATCGTCC
>JBBEBL010000050.1:2702-21287 GCA_040882345.1 Chloroflexota bacterium | reverse complement strand
CGTATCCATGTGGTCGTCGCCCTGACGGCGATACTCGTCGCGGCGGCCTGTGGCCCCGCGTCGCGGCACGAACGCCGGGTCGTGCTGGTCGGGGACGAGCGATGGACCGTGCTCCTGGCCGGCGCGGACGGCATGCGCGGGTCGGCCGACTTCGACGGTGCCGATGGGATGCTCTTCGACCTGGACCGGGACACCGATCCGGGCGCCGTCCGGTTCGTGATGGACGGCGTGGTCATCCCGCTCGACATCGCGTGGTTCGCGGCCGACGGCCGGCTGGTAGGAACCGCGACGATGGACCCCTGCCCCGCGACGCCATGCCCGGTCACGAGCGCGCCCGGACCGTATCGCTGGGCGATCGAGGCACCGGCTGGCGCCTTCGCCGACCTTGGGTCGAGCGATCGACTCGACGCGGGCTCGCTACCCTAGGCTGAGGTCGTCCCGGGTCCGTCCGGCGGCACGTGCGTGCGCAGGAAGCGGAGGATGCGCTCGAACGCGTCGCGGCGGTTCTCGCGGCGCTCCCAGCCGTGGCCCTCGTCGTCGTACCAGTGGACCTCGTGGGTCTTGCCCTCGATCTCCAGGGCCTCGACCATCCTCTCCGTCATGAGCGGGACCACACGCTTGTCCTTGCGCCCGTGGAGGATGAGCAGCGGGGCCTGGATCCGGTCGGCGCGATAAACGGGCGAACCCCGCCGGTAGCTCTCCGTGCGTGCCGGATCGTCCGGCGTGCCCATCATCTTCTGGAGGTCGAGCCGGCCGGGCCGATCGCCATGGCGGAAGCTCTCGGCGATCTCCGAGTCGCCGTACAGGTCGATGCCGGCCGCCCACAGGTCCGGCTCCTCGACCAGTGCACACAGCACCATGTAGCCGCCGTACGACCCACCGAAGATCGCCAGTCGGCCGTCAGACCACGGCTGGTCGCGGGCCCAGCGCGCGGCATCCACGAGGTCGTGGACGTCGGCGTGGCCCCACTCGCCGTGGTTCGCTCGGCGGAAGTCGCGGCCGTATCCCGTGGACCCGCGGAAGTCCACGTCCAGGAAGGCATAGCCCTCCGTCGCCATCAGCAACTTGAACGGCTGGAATCCTCGATACGCCTGCCACGTTGGCCCGCCGTGCGGGTAGATGATCGTCGGGACGCGACGTCCGCCGCGCTTCCCGGTGGCCGGAGCGGGCCGCCACAGCGTGCCCTCCACGCGCAGTCCGTCACGCGCCGTGACCATGACCCGCTCACCGGTGGGGACGCGACCCGCGGTCAGGGCGGAAGCGAGCACGGCCGGGGCGGACGAGGTGACCTGGCGAGGACGCGATCCGTCCGGTGCGAGCCCGGGCACCGGCAGCAGCCAGAGATCCTGCGGACGGGTCTCGCTCTCGCCGATGGCCGCGACCCAGGCACCGTCCGGAAGCCAGCCGATCGCCCGCCAGACGCCGTCCCATGGCGAGATCCGCTGGGGAGCACCCGCGCCGGCCGCGACCACGGTCCGCGGCGCCTTGGGTGGGCGTCCGCGCCCGCGCTTGGGCGGCGTTCCGTCGCCGAGACCGCGGACCACGAGGTCGATGAGGCCGTCGTGCACCTCGATGTGCACGACGCGCCGCCCGTCGGGCGACGGCAGAGGGGCGTAGCCGTAGCCGCCGCCGGGTTCGCCGTGCTCGTGCGGACCGTCCGTCAGGACGATCCGGTCCCGCCCATCCGCGGACCGGCGCACCACCTGGAACCAGCCGTCCGCGTCCGAGACGTGGACGAGCGAGCCGTCCGGGAGCCAGCTGGCGGACGTGTCATGGCTGCGCTCGCCGGCGACGACCTCGTGTGCCCCAGTGGCGACGTCCACGAGCGAGATCTGCGACGTGTCCAGGTCGTCCGGGCGCTGCTGGGCCATCACCGCGAGGCGCATCCCGTCCGGCGACCATGCGTAACCCTGGACGTCCACGCCGGCCGGTGTGACCGGCACGGCCTCCGGCGGGCGCGGGTCCCGCTGCGGACGGCCACGCCGCGGCACCGGCGCATCGATCCGCCAGACCTGGCTCCAACCACGGCGGCGAGAGATGAACCCAAGCGTCCGGCCGTCCGGGGACCAGCGCGGCTCGCGTCCACCTCCGGGCTTGGTGACGACGCGCGTCATCCGCGACCCGTCCGACTCCACGATCCAGACCTCGTCGTCGCGCACGAAGGCGAGGCGCCGGCCGTCCGGCGACCACTGCGGATCCGAGACGTCCTGTTCTGACGCGGTCAGCTGCGTGGCCGGCACACCGGTGCCGCGCAGCGACAGGGTGAAGAGCTGACGAGCACCGCCGGCTTCCGCCGTGTAGGCCACCACCCGGTCCCGAGGGTGGACCCGGAACTCGCGCGGCGGTTCCACCGCGACCATCGACTCGATCGTCAGTCCGCCACCAATCCTGGCCGCAGCCACCACTGCGGCGATCTCCGCCTCGCTCACGTCGCGTCCGACCGAGCCACCGTTGCGCACCACGGACCGAGCATCGCGAGATGCTTGCGGACGTGGCCATGCAGGCAGTCGTAGACCCACGACCAGCCATCGGGCGAACGCAGCTCGTCAGCGCTGAGGGTGCCGGCGGCGGCGAGCAGCTGCGCGCGCGTGGCGTCATAGCGGGCCAGGGAATCCGCCGAGTTCTCGCTGGATGCGCGGGCCGCCGCGACCTGGCGCTCGTTCCAGGCAGCAACGCCCTCGTCCGGGTCAGCCGGCCAGTGGCCCCGACGTCGATACACGTCGATGGCCCGGACCGCCTCCGCGGCCCAATCCGCGAGGTGGCCGACGTGGTCGCGCAGCGTCCAGCCGGGCGTCGGGTCCTCTCCCTCCCAGCACCCGAAGGGCACCCCTCGCACGAGCTCGTCGAACAGGGCGGCGATCTCGGCGTCCTGGGACACGAGTCCGGCGTGGTCTACCGCTCGCGGATCCTCGACGAACGGGTCGCCATCCACCTGGCGGTCCCGCAGGTGCGCGGCCCAGGGCTCCAGCACCGCGAGGTGGTCCAGGTAGTGGCCGTGCAGGGTCATGTGGATCCAGCCCCACGGGGCGTGGCTCCGGATGGTCTCCTCCCCCAGGGGACGGACGACCTCGATGAGTCGCGACCGCGACGCCGCCAGGCGGTCCCGGATGACGGCGGCCGGCATCGTCGTCCACGGCGCGCGGCGCCGCTCGTTGAGCGAGTCGAAGTCGCCGCCGTCGAAGTCGTCGTCCGTCGGCCAGCGTCCGGTCGCGGTCGCCACACCGACGTAGTCGATGGCGAGTTCCTGCCAGTCCGCGATGTGGCCGACGTGCTCGGCCATGGACCAGTCAGGACCGCCGGCATCCGACGGGGCGGCCCCGGGCAGGTGCCACGCCGCGTCGTCGAGTCCGGCCCACGTGACGAACATGCGATCCCAGAGCCCGGCCTCGTCCGCCCACAGATCGCGGTCGGTGGCGCGGTGATCGATCGCCCGCAGCTCCGCCAGGGGTGCACGCCGAAGGTCGACCTCGCGACCCGTCCCCGGGGCGCCCATCAGCGGGTCGTCCGGCCGGTCCGACGCGAGGGAGGCGCGGGACGGGTGTCCACGCGGGCCTCCAGGTCGTCACCAAGCTCGACGGTCCTCCGGAAGGAGGCCCATACCGCATCCGAGAGCACGGTGCGGAGGCGCCCGCGCTCCAGTTCGTGGAGGGCCGCCGCGGACGTGCCGCCGGGCGAGGTGACCATGTTGCGCAGCTCGGCCGGATGCATCCCCGACTGCTTCGCGAACAGCGTGGATCCCTCCAGCGTCTCGATCACGAGGTCGTGGGCGATGTGGCGCGGGAAGCCGAGGTGGACGGCCGCGTCGATCAGCGCCTCCATGACCAGGAAGACGTAGGTCGGGCCGGTCCCGCTCACGGCGGTGGCCATGGCGACCATCTTCTCGTCCTCGACCTCCAGCTGGACGCCGAGTGCTCCCAGCAGGGCCGCGGCCTGGGCACGCTGCCCCTTCGTGGTGGCGGGCGTGGCGTACCAGACGGTCATGCCCTTCCCGATGCGGGCGGGCGTGTTGGGCATGCTGCGCACGACCTGGTCGTGGCCGAGGATCCCGGTGAGGGCCGCGGTGGTGGCCCCCGCGAGCACGCTCAGCACGAGCTGGCCACGACGGAGGTGCGGCCCGATCTCGCGGCCGACCCGATCCAGCATCTGCGGCTTGATCCCGAGCAGGATCACGTCAGCGCCGCGGACCGCCTCCACGTTGCCGGACACCGTCCGGATCCCGTACTCGCGCTCCAGTGCCTCGCGGCGTTCCGGGCGGGGGTGGCTCGCGACGATCTGCTGGGGCTGGACGAGCTGGCCGTGCTGGCCGCGCAGCAGCCCGGCGATCATCGCTTCCGCCATGACGCCGGAGCCGACGGTCGCGATCGTGGCCTTGGCAAGGGGAGACATCGGGCGGAGTATAGCGACGACCTGCTACCCGACCGGGCTCGGGGCGACCGCGGTCCCAACGACGAAGAACCGCCCGGTCGTCGTGACCGCCACGTCCCGGAACCCGGCCGACTCGAGCGCCGCGGCCATCTCGTCCGCCTCGCGGATCACCTTGACGATCGTGAACACCCGTCCATCCGCCACTCGGCGGACCGCGCGATCGCCGGACGGCGGTGCGTGGTCCGTGGCGCCGGACGCGGGATCCGCGAGGGAATCGATGAACGCGAAGCGGCCACCAGGGCGGAGCCAGCGCTGGACCAGCGCGAGGAAGTCGCCGAGACGATCGCGCTCCACGTGGCTCAGCCAGAACCCGGTGAAGACGGCGTCCACGCGCCGGTCAGGCTCCGCCCACGCGTCGCGGACATGCAGGTGGGCGCGCAGCCGGTGCGCGACCAGTCGGTCACGCGCCAGGTCCAGGGGCCCCGATGCCGCGTCGTACATGGACAGCTCCCCGCGCGAGGCGAGGAGCGGCGACCACCAGCCGGTCCCGGCCGCCAGCTCCACGATCTCGCCGGCGATCGGCAGGCCGTCCAGCCAGCGGCCGGCCACGTCCAGCTCCGCGTCCCAGGCGGCGTCGTGGATCGCGCCTCGCGCATACCGTCCGCGCCGCCGGTACCAGTCGTCGTACTCGGGGGCGCGGGCCTCGTAGTAGGCGACGAGGTCAGCTGACGGCGCGAGCGGCGGGCCGTTCGCCGCGCCGCGCTCCCCGATGGCCTGGCGCAGCCGGAAGCGGAGGAACCCGTTGTCGCCGGCCTTGCCCACGCAGGTCGGACACAGCTGGGCCCAGCCCTCCAGGTCGGCCGGCGTCCGACAGGCGTGGGCGACCCCGCACCACAGACAATCGAACGTCGCGCGATACGTCATGTCAGGCGACCGGGACGGGCGTCCAGCTCCCGGGCGGCGCGACGTCCACGAACCCCTCCGGGTCCATGATTTCCGCGAGCAGTTCGATCCCGTCGATGACCCGAGGCCCGGGCCGGCTGAAGTAGGCCGACCCGTCCACCGCGAACACCGCGCCGCGCCGGGCGGCGGGCAGGTCAGCCAGCCACGCCGGGATGGGAGTCCGTGCCCACTCCGCGACGGTCTCCTCCAGGTGGAACCCGCACGGCATCAGGAACAGCATCTCCGGGTCAACCTCCGCCACGGCGTCCCAGGTGGTCTCGTGCGCTGCGGCTCCTTCGGCACCCAGCAGGTCCCAGCCACCGGCCCGGCGGATCTGCTCCGGCACCCAGTGGCCCACCGCGAACGGCGGATCCAGCCACTCCAAACCCACGACCCGCGGCGGCCGATGTCCCGCCGCGCGCCGGTCAGCCACTCGACGTTCCACCGCGCCCAGCCTGGTCCGGAGCGACTCGACGAGGCTCATGGCGGCGTCCTCGGCCTCTGTCATGGCGCCGACGGTCGAGATGGCGTTGAGGATCCCCTCGATGGAGGTCGGCTCGAGCGAGACGACGGTGATGTCCGCGTCGATGCGGCGGGCGACCTCGTTGACGTCCTCGTAGCTGACCGCGCAGACGCGGCACAGCTCCTGCGTGAGGATGAGGTCGGGAGCTACGGCGGCCAGCGCCACCTCGTCCAGCTGGTACAGCGACGAACCACCGTGCACGGCCGCGGTCACGCGGTCGTGGATCTCTCGCGACGGCCGGTGCGGACCATCGAACGCGCCATGCGTGACGATCGGCCGTCCGGTGATCGACGGCGGCCAGTCACACTCGTGGGTGACGGCGACCAGCTCGTCCTCCAGCCCGATCGCACAGACGATCTCCGTCGCGGACGGCAAGAGCGACACGATGCGCATGCTGGACCCCTGGGTCGGCGGTCGCAGCCGGCCGGGCCCTCCGGCCGGGGCCGGCATCGACTACGCCGGCTTGTGCTCGTCGACGGCGGCGCGGGCCGCGGCCTTGTCCGTGAACCAGGTCGCGTCGATCGCGGTGAACTTGGCCCACTCGGGCGGCAGCGACTCCTCCGGGAAGATCGCATTCACCGGGCACTCCGGCTCGCAGGCGCCGCAATCGATGCACTCGTTGGGATCGATGAACAGCTTGCGGTCCGTGCCTTCCTCGTAGTGGATGCAGTCGACCGGACAGACGGACACACACGACACGTCGAGCACATCGATGCACGGCTCGGCGATCACGTAGGCCATCCAACATCCTCCTTCGAGGTACTCGTGAATTGACATGAAGCGCACCGTTGCGGTGCGGGCCAAGAGCGTACCACCGAGGGGGCACGCGGAGTCACGGCGCCACCCAGCGGACCGGCACCTGCATGCCCTTCTCCCAGTGGCCGGGGATGTGGCAACCCACGATCCATGCCTCGCCGGCGGCGGCCGTGCCGGCCGGGACGGTCCAGACCAGGTCCACGCGCTGCCCGGACTCGACCACGACGCGGATGCCGGCCACCTCAGGTGGCACGCTCACGGCGGGCGTCGGCCCCGGCGGATGGCCGACGGTCGCCGCCTCTGCCACCTCCCACGCGTCCTGGACCCGCATGTCGCCGATGATCGCTTCGTGGACGACGAGACCCCCGTTGATGACGTGGAGGATGACGGTCTCGCCGGGGACGAGGTCCACCGCATCCGGCACGAATGAGTAGTCCCTGGCGATGATGTTGACCTCGCGCGGCCGATCCGGGGCCCCCGCGATGATGGGTGGGGTGGCCGGCGGCGGGCCGGCCTCGCACGCGGCGACGACCAGGGCAACAGCCACGGCGGTCGCCACAGGCACCATCCGGAAGATCCTGGCCGAGCGCACGTCCGCAAGTCTATGGCGCGGCGACCGGGACAGCTCCGAACGCTGGCTTGACATGCCCCATGGGGCGACGCATCGTTCGCGCACCATCCATCCCGGACCGGACCGTCACCCGTCACGAGGACCCGCTTGGCGCTCCCGCTCGATACCGCGTCCGATACCGCCCATCACGCGCCCATGACGCGCCGCACCGTCCCGGACGGCACCGCGGACGGCGTGCCGGCCATCCGCCTGGAAGGGATCCAGAAGCGCTATGGCGACGTGATCGCCGTCGCCGGCGTGGACCTTGAGGTCCGCGATGGCGAGTTCTTCTCCATGCTCGGCCCATCGGGATCGGGCAAGACGACCACGCTCCGGATGATCGCAGGGTTCGAGCGACCGACGGGTGGGCGCGTCCTGCTTCACGGGGCGGACGTCACGCACGTCCCGCCATTCGACCGGGACGTCAACACGGTCTTCCAGGATTACGCGCTGTTCCCGCACATGTCCGTCGGGCAGAACGTGGGTTACGGCCTGATGGTCCGCAAGGTGCCGCGCTCGGAACGCGCGTCGCGGGTCGAGGAGGCGCTCCGGATGGTCCGCCTTGAGGGGTACGAGGCCAGGCGGCCGGCGCAGCTGTCCGGCGGCCAGCGCCAGCGGGTCGCGCTCGCCCGCGCGCTCGTCAACCGTCCGCGGGTGCTCCTGCTGGACGAGCCCCTTGGCGCCCTGGACCTGAAGCTCCGGGAGGAGATGCAGATCGAGCTCAAGGCCATCCAGCAACAGGTGGGCATCACGTTCATCTACGTGACCCACGACCAGGAGGAGGCGCTCACGATGAGCGACCGCCTGGCGGTGTTCAACGCTGGCCGCATCGAGCAGCTCGGCACGCCGGCCGACGTCTACGAGCGACCGGCGACCCGGTTCGTGGCCGGCTTCGTCGGGACCTCCAACCTGCTGACCGGCGAGGCCGGGCAGCGGATCCTGGGCCGCCCCGGCACGTTCACGATCCGGCCGGAGAAGATCCGGCTGGCCCCGCCTGATGCCGAGGCCGGCGACGAAGAGACCGTAGCGTCCGGGACCATCCACGACGTGGTCTACCTGGGTCCGGACACCCGTTACATCGTGGAGCTCGACGCGGGGGCATCTCTCGTCGTGACCCAGCAGAACCTCGCGACGACCTCGACCGAGGCGCTCGCACAGCAGGGCAGCGCTGTCCGCCTGATCTGGAAGCGACAGCACGAACTCCCCGTCGCGGACGGGGAGACCGTCACAGCGGAGGAGGTTCGTTCATGAGGAACCGGAGGATCCCGGCGCTGCTCGCAGCGAGCGCGTTGCTCGCGGTCGCGTGCAGCACCGGCGGGGGCGGCACGCCCGCGCCGAGCACGATCAGTGAGGTCGGTGACGGGGAGGGCCAGGTCACCGTCCTGGCATGGCCCGGGTACGTGGAGGACGGCACCACCAGCCCGGACGTGGACTGGGTCAGCTCGTTCGAGACGGAGACCGGGTGCCAGGTGACCGTCCAGACGTTCGGCACGTCCGACGAGGCATTCACGCTGTTCCAGACCAACCCGGAGGAGTACGACGTCATCTCGGCGTCCGGTGACGCGAGCCTGCGGCTGGTAGCCGGTGGCTTCGTCCAGCCCGTCAACGTGGACCTGATCCCGAGCTACGCGGAGATCTTCGAGGATCTCAAGAACAAGGACTACAACACCGTTGACGGCGTGGAGTACGGCGTCCCGCACGGTCGCGGTGCCAACGTCCTGATGTGGCGGACGGACGAGGTGACCACGCCGCCGACGAAGTGGGCCGAGATGTTCGACCCAGCCTCGCCGTACGCCGGCAAGTTCAGCGTCTACGACGCGCCGATCTACATCGCCGATGCCGCGATCGTGCTTATGAAGAGTCGTCCGGAACTGAACATCAAGAACCCGTATTCGCTGGATGACACCCAGTTCCAGGCGGCTGTGGACCTGCTCACGGCCCAGAAGCCCGCCGTGGGTGAGTACTGGGGCGACTACACCAAGCAGATCAGCTCGTTCCAGAACGGCAACACGGTCATCGGCACCACGTGGCAGGTCATCGCCAACGTGCTGCAGGGCTCGGATCCGCCCGTGCCGGTGGAGGTCACGAAGCCGGAAGAGGGTGCGACCGGCTGGTCCGACACCTGGATGATCAATTCCAAGACCAAGAACATCAACTGCGCCTACAAGTTCGTGAACCACATCACGTCGGCGCCGATCAACATCCAGATCGCCGAGTACTTCGGAGAGGCCCCCGGCAACTCCAAGTCCTGCGCCCTGGCCGCCAACCCGGACCACTGCGCCATCTACCACGCGGAAGAGACCGACTACTGGACGGACGTCTGGTACTGGACCACGCCCACAGCCAAGTGCCTTGACGGTCGCACCGATGTGACCTGCAAGGACTTCGCCGCCTGGGTGGAAGCCTGGACGACCATCCGGAGCCAGTAGCCCGACACATCCCGACCACGGGAACCACCGGGCCCCGGGGGGGGGGGGGGGGGGTCTTGACCGCCGCGGGGCCTCACCCATCCCAGGGACCACGCCACCGTGACCAGCCCCACCCGCGCGCTCTCGCTGCCTCCCGAATCACGACCTCGGCGCGTCGCATCGTGGCTGCATCGCCGACCGCGGATGCGCCTGGGACTGCTGCTGTCCAGCCCGATGGGCTGGCTCGTCCTCATCTACCTCGGATCCCTCGCCATCCTGTTCGCGAACGCATTCTTCACCCGCGACGCATTCAGCGGCGAAACGATCTACGAGCTGACGCTGGCCAACTTCGGCCGACTCCTGTCGGATCCCTACCCGGGCATCACGCTGCGGACCCTGACCATGGCCGTGGCCGTGACCGTCACGTGTGCGCTGCTGGCCCTCCCGATCGGGTTCTTCATGGCCCGCATCGCGTCGCCGCGGCTGCGTGGGGTGCTCGTCGTCGCGGTCATCGTCCCGCTCTGGGCGAGCTACCTCATCAAGGTCTATTCGTGGCGACTCATCCTGGCCGAGGAGGGGCTCCTCAACCAGCTCCTGGCGCCACTCGGGATCAAGGGCCCGGGCTTCGGTGACGTCGCGGTCTGGCTGGTCTTCACCTACCTGTGGCTGCCGTACATGGTGCTGCCCGTGTATGCAGGCCTTGACCGCATCCCGCATTCGTTGCTGGAGGCATCGGCCGACCTGGGCGGGCGATCGTGGATCACGTTCCGGCGGGTCGTCCTGCCGCTCGTGCTTCCGGCGATGGTGGCCGGCTCCATCTTCACGTTCTCGCTGACCCTGGGTGACTACATCGCTCCGGCGCAGGTCTCCACGACGATCTTCATCGGCAACGCGATCTACTCGAACTTCGGGGCGGGCAACCTGCCGCTGGCGGCGGCCCTGTCCATCGTGCCCCTGGGCATCGTCATCGTGTACCTGCTCGTGGCGCGCCGGCTGGGCGCGTTCGAGGCGCTCTGATGAGCATCGGTCGCGGGACGCGGATCGCCCTCGGGATCGCCACCGCGCTGATCCTCGTATTCGTCTACGTCCCGATCGTCCTGATCTTCGTGTACTCGTTCAACTCGGGGACGACGCCCGCGTGGCCACCGGTCGGGTTCACGCTGTCCTGGTGGCAGCTGGCGATCGCCAACACCGGTCTGCAGCAGGCCTTCCTCACCTCCTTTGCCGCCGCGCTCGTGTCCACGGCCATCGCGCTCGTACTCGGGACGCTCGCGTCGATCGGGGTGTCGCGCTACGAGTTCTTCGGGCGCGAGTCCATCTCGTTCATCGTGGTCCTGCCCATCGCCCTGCCGGGCATCGTCACCGGCATGGCCCTCAGCACCACCTTCGCCCAGGTCGGGTTCCCGCTGGGCTTCATGGCGATCGTCGTTGGCCATGCCACGTTCTGCATCGTCATCGTCTACAACAACGCCATCGCGCGGCTCCGGCGAGTGTCACGATCCCTTGAGGAGGCGTCCGCCGACCTCGGGGCGGACAGCTGGACGACGTTCCGATACGTGACCTTCCCGGCGGTGCGGTCCGCCCTGCTGGCCGGGTCGCTCCTCGCGTTCGCGCTGTCGTTCGACGAGGTCATCGTCACGATCTTCACGGCAGGCGGCGTCAAGACCCTGCCGATCTGGATCTTCCAGAGCTTCCGGCTGGCCAACCAGGTGCCACTGGTCAATGTCGCCGGCGTGGTCGCGATCCTGCTGTCCGTGATCCCGGTCTATCTGGCGACGCGCCTCAGCGCCAGCGTGGTGGGCGCCCGCAGCTGACCCATCAGCCGATCCAGCGCCGGCCGTACGACACCAGCACGACCAGCGCCGGGGCGAGCATCCAGGACAGCGTGATGATCCGATCCAGAAGCCTTGCCACGGGGCACCTCCTCCGGTCCATGCCGGACGCCGAGCGCTGGCCGATCCCGACGAGGAGTGCTCGATCGCCGCAGCGGACCCGCAGTATCGCGATGGCCCCTTAGCTGCGACTTATCCAGCGCGGGGCCGCCCCTCGTGCGCCCATCGCACGCAACGACGAACGAGGGAGTGGCGCAGGCGTCCATCGGACCCGTCCTCCGCCGCTGCGTGCGTCCACCGCATGGTCTGGCGAAGGAACCCGGCGTCCTTTGCCGTTGCGTGCGCTGACCGCACGTGCCTGAGGGGCGACGATCCGCTTACATGGACGGCTGGTAGTCCTCCGCGAGGTACGTGTCCGGGTCGTCCTTGAACTCCAGCAGGCACCCCTTGCCGCAGAACCAGTAGGTCGTGCCGTCATGCTCCAGGGAGAGGAGCGATGTCGTGGTCTCGACCTCCATGCCGCAGACGGGATCGATCGCGATGGCCATGTCGTGAACCTCCAAATGGTACTCCCCAGGAGTATACGACGATGGGCGCGCACCCGTCACCCGGCGTACCCTTGGATGCATGGCCGATCCCGCACTGGACCTCTTGGCGATCCGAGCCGTCCTTGAGGCGGAGCGTATCCGGCTGGTCGCAGACGTCGGGGAGACCATCCAGGCCCCGGGCCAGATGACCTATGGCTCGCAGGCCGCGGCTGCCAGCCAGGTGTTCGAGCAGCAGCGTGACCTGGCACTGCGCGACCGTGCCACGTCGCACCTGGAGTTGGTGGACGCGGCGCTCGCTCGGCTGGACGACGGGACGTACGGCACGTGCCTGCGCTGCGGCCGGCCGGTCGCGCCGGCCCGCCTGGAAGCCCTGCCGTGGGCTGCGCACTGCATCGCCTGCCAGTCGGACATCGACCGCGGTCGCCGATGACGGACCGATCACTCGTCACGCTGGAGGCGATCCGGAGCGCGGCGACGGTCCTGCACGGTATCGCCCTGCATACGCCGCTCGTGCGCTTCGGTGGACCCGACGACGGTCGCCTCCTCAAGGCGGAGAGCCTCCAGCCCATCGGCGCCTTCAAGATCCGCGGGGCGTACCACGCGATCGCCGGACTCTCGCCGGAGGAGCGTGATCGCGGGGTCATCACCTACTCGTCCGGCAATCACGCGCAGGGCGTGGCGCGGTCCGCCAGGTTGCTGGGCTGCCCCGCGGTCATCGTGATGCCGTCCGACGCTCCACGGATCAAGCGCCAGCGCGTGGAGGCCGACGGCGCGGAGATCATCGAGGTCGGCACCTCATCGGACGAACGCCAGCGAGTGGCCGAGTCGGTGGCCGCCGAGCGCGGCCTGGCCGTCATCCCACCGTACGACGACGACCGGATCATCGCCGGTCAGGGCACCGTGGGCCTCGAGATCGCCGCCGATGCGCCGACGGTCGCCGCCGTGCTCGTCCCGATCGGGGGTGGTGGGCTGGCGAGCGGCGTCGCGACCGCCATCAAGGCCCTCCGGCCGTCGACGCGCGTCATCGGCGTGGAACCCGAACTCGCGGCGGACGCGCGCGAGTCGCTGGAGCGGGGCCGGATCGTTCGCTGGTCCGCGGCGGACGTCTCACGGACCATCGCCGATGGCACGCGCACGCAGTCGATCGGCGAACGCCCGTTCGCGCATCTCCGGGCGTACCTGGACGCGGTCATCACGGTCAGCGAGGCGCACATCGTCGCCGGGGTCCGACTCGCCGCGGAACGCGCGCGCCTCGTGACCGAGCCGTCCGGCGCGCTGGCCGTGGCCGCCATGGCGTTCCATGCCGCGGAGATCGGCGTCCACCCGGACGACGGCCCCATCGTGGGCATCGTCAGCGGCGGGAACGTTGAGCCGGATGCGTACCGGCGCTACCTCGCCACGCCACTCCCCGACTGATCGCCGACCACCTCGGTCACCCCGGCCGCCTCTCTTGCCAGGCGTTCCGCGAGGCGAGCCTCGCGTTCGCGGATCTGTCCCAATTCCCCCTCGGCCCGGCGGTCCGCGCGACCCTCGTCCTGGGTCTCGCGCCGCATCCAGCCGTACAGGATGGCGATGATCGCGACCAGGAAGATGGCGTCGCCCGCGAGCCACATGATCCCGGCGGCGGCCTGCTGGTCCTCCAGCGGCGTTGGGCCCCAGTCGCGGACGAGCGTGGCGTAGTGGGGATACAGGGGCGTGGTGGCGCCGAGGATCACGACCGCGAGGAACGTGTTCTGCGGCATCTGCAGGAAGACGTACATCGCCCGGACCGGGTGCGGCATCCGCCACGGGGCCGGATCCTGCGCGACGGCAGGCCACCAGAACAGGAGCGCGCTGCCAAGGAACAGGAGGTGCTCCAGGTCGTGGATCAACGGGTCCTCCAGCGCCGCTTCGAAGAGCGGCGAGAAGTGGCTGGCCCACATGACGACGGCGAAGACCACCCAGGCCACGACCGGGAAGGCCAGGACGCGCATGGCCCGGGAATGCAGCACGGGGAGGATCCAGCGTCGACGCACCGGTGGCGTGGCGACCCGGAGCAGGAGGGTGATCGGCGCCGCCAGCGCGATCAGCGGCGCGGCCACGAGCGCAAGCAGGACGTGCTGGACCATGTGCACGGAGAACAACGTCGTGTCGTAGGTATCGATGCCGGACAGCAGGGCCATCGCGATCGCGGCGAGGCCCAGGCCGAACGCCACGGAACGGCGTCGTGGCACGGGATTGGCCGGGTGCGCCGCTCGCACCCGGCGGATCGCCCACCACCAGGTACCGGCGGCGAGCGCGACACCAAGCGTCGGTAGCGGTTCGAACGTCCAGCCCAGGAGGAGTGATCCGGCAGTCGGGGGGACGTCCGGTGTCGGCCCGTGCGCCTGGACGATGCCGGCGACCGTCAGCCACGCCCCGGCGACGAGGGCGGCAGCGACCGTTCGCGCGACCGCGACCGCGAGGGCGTTGGAGGATGGGTCCGTCATCGACATCGGCCTCATCCTCGCATGGCCGCGCGACGGCGTCGTGCGCCGGGTATCATGTCGCGGTCCGAGCCCGGGCGGCTTGACCGCGACCCGTTACATCACATGCCGCGCCCGGACAGGGCGCGCCCACCGCATCCGCAGAGGACCTGCATGGCGAGTTCCCCCAGGACCGGCCGCTCTTCCGTCGCCAGCACCGCCATCATCGTCGGCGTCATCCTGCTCGCCGGCATCGCGACGCTCCTGCTGCTCAGCGGCGGCGATCTCGTCGGGATGTCGCAGCGCACCGTGGACAGTCTCTACCCGCCGGAGGCGGTGACGACCCAGGGCGCGCAGATCCGCGAGCTGTACAACATCGTCTTCCTCATCGGGGCCGCGATCTTCTTCCTCGTCGAGGCGCTGATCATCTGGACGGTCCTTCGCTATCGGCGCCGACCGGGCGACGACACGCTCCCGCCCCAGACTCACGGCAACGCGATCGCCGAGGTCGTCTGGACGGTCGTCCCGACGCTCATCGTGGCCTTCCTGTTCGTGGTCTCGTGGCAGACGCTCAATGCGGTAGAGGCCGTGTCGGCCCAGCCGGACGTCAAGATCCGGGCGGTGGCCGGGCAGTTCCAATGGACGTTCGAGTACCTTCCGGACGACTGGGACCCCAACGAAAACCCGCGCAAGCCGGCCCTCTACACCCAGCTCCTGCCGACCGGCGAGGGTGGCGGCATGGCGGTCCCGGCCGGCCGCTCCGTCCAGCTCTACCTGGACAGCCCGGACGTGATCCATGCCTTCTACGTCCCGCAGTTCCTGTTCAAGAGGGACGTGGTGCCAGGTCGGACGAACGTCTTCGAATTCAACGTCAACGAGGCGGATGCCGGCCAGACCTTCCGCGGCCAGTGCGCCGAACTGTGCGGCGCCGGACATCGGGTGATGCTCTTCGAGGTCCACGCTCTGACCCCGGCGGAATTCGATGCCTGGCTGACCGCCCGCATCGAGCAGGCCAACGCGTCCCCGACACCTGCGCCATCGGGTGAGGCGTCCGGTCCGACCGTGACCATCAGTGCGCTCAACATCGCCTTCGAGCAGACGGAGCTCAGCGTACCGGCGGACACGCCGTTCAAGATCGAGTTCGAGAACAAGGACGCGAACATCCCGCACAACGTCTACATCAAGGACGGCGCCGGGGCCGACGTGTTCGTCGGGGAGATCTTCAACGGCGTCGCCACGAAGACCTACGACGTCCCGGCTCTCCCGGCCGGGACCTACCCATTCAGCTGCACGGTCCACTCGAACATGACCGGCACCCTCACGGCGAACTGAGGAGCATCCCGTGGCGACCACCGCGCTCCACCCGGCTGCCCCCACCTACCGCAGCACGCTGTACGAGTGGGTGACGACGACCGATCACAAGAAGATCGGGATCATGTACGTCATCAACTCGTTCCTGTTCTTCTTCATCGGCGGCCTGCTGGCCCTTGGGGTCCGCGTGGAGCTGGCCGAACCCGGCCTGCAGTTCGTGACGGATCAGACGTACAACGAACTGTTCACGATGCATGCGACGTTCATGATCTTCCTGTTCGTGATCCCCATGCTCGCGGGCTTCGGCAACTACATCGTCCCGCTCCAGCTGGGCGCACCGGACATGGCCTTCCCGCGGATCAACGCGCTGTCGTTCTGGATGCTGCCGCTGGCCGGCATCCTGCTGCTCCTGAGCTTCGTGACCGGTGGCGCGGCCGCGGCGGGCTGGACCAGCTACAGCCCACTCGCCCAGGACAGACCCCTGTCAGCGGTGGGTACGGGACAGGATCTGTGGATCGTGGCGCTCACCCTGATCGGCACGAGTTCCATCCTGGGCGCGGTCAACTTCCTGGTCACGATCTTCAAGATGCGCGCGCCGGGCATGACCCTGTTCCGGATGCCGATCATGACCTGGACCGTCCTCGTGACGTCCGTCCTCGTGCTCATGGCCACGCCGGTCATCACCAGCGCCCTGATCATGCTGTTCATCGACCGCAACTACGGCGGCAGCTTCTTCGACCCGGCCAACGGTGGCGACGCGATCCTCTACCAGAACATCTTCTGGTTCTACTCGCATCCTGCCGTCTACGTGATGATCCTGCCCGCGATGGGCATGATCAGCGAGATCCTGCCCGTGTTCAGCCGCAAGCCGCTCTTCGGGTACAAGGCCTTCGTCTTCGCGACGGCGGGCATCGGCGCGCTTGGGTTCTCCGTGTGGGCCCACCACATGTTCACGACCGGCGCGGTGTACCTGCCGTTCTTCAGCCTGATGACGTTCCTCATCGCGGTCCCGACCGGGGTCAAGATGTTCAACTGGATCTTCACGCTGTGGCGCGGCCAGCTGTCCCTCTCGACGCCGCTCCTGTTCGCGCTCGGCTTCCTCTCCATGTTCCTGATCGGTGGCATCAACGGCGCCTTCAGTGCATCCGTGCCGGTGGACTTCGCGATCCACGACACGTACTGGGTCGTGGCCCACATCCACTACGTCCTGTTCGGCGGGTCCGTGTTCGGGATCATGGGCGGCCTCTACTACTGGTTCCCCAAGATGACCGGACGGATGCTCTCCGAGGGTCTGGGCAAGGTCCAGTTCGTGATCATGTTCGTCGGGTTCAACCTCACGTTCTTCCCGATGCACGAACTCGGCCTCATCGGCATGCCCCGGCGCATCGCCGACTACGCTTCCACCGCGGGCTGGAACGACCTCAACCTGGCCGCGACGGTCGGCGGGTTCATGATCGCGGCCAGCATGCTGCCGCTCCTGTGGAACATCTTCGTCTCGCTGCGCAGCGGCAAACCGGCCGGCGACGACCCGTGGGAGGGCAACACCCTGGAGTGGGCGACGAGTTCGCCGCCACCGCCCTACAACTTCGACCGACTCCCGGAGATCCGCTCCGAGCGTCCGGTGTTCGACGTTCGCCACGGCCAGGCCCACGCCGGCGGCACGCCGGCTATCGGGCACTGAGGACACGACGATGACGACCGACTCCCAAGCCCTGACCACCGAGCACTCCCCCGTCGCGACGCTCTCGCACGACGCGCGCGGCGGCATCAGCAACGTCATCCTGGGGATGCTCCTGTTCATCACCTCCGAGGTGATGTTCTTCGCCGGCCTCTTCGCGGCCTACTTCAGCGTCCGCGCCAACGCGCCGCAGTGGCCGCCGATCAACCCGGAGACGGCGGAACCGTTCCACCTCGCGATCCTGCCGCTGGTCGGCCCGGCCACCGTCCTGCTGATCGCCTCGTCGTTCACCTGCCAGTTCGCCGTGTGGGCCATCCGGCGCGGTGACCGGACGGCGTTCCTGCGCAACATCGCGGTCACCTTCACCATCGGCGTCGTGTTCCTGATCATGCAGGGCATCGACTACGCGATCCTCGGCAGCGAGGGCGTGACCCTCTCGGCCGGCACGTTCGGGACCACGTACTTCACGCTGACGGGCTTCCACGGGGCCCACGTCTTCGGCGGCGTGATCATGCTCGGGGTCGTCCTGTATCGCGGTATGGCGGGCCAGTTCTCGGCGCGCCATCACGACGCGGTGGAGGCGACGTCCCTGTACTGGCACTTCGTGGACGTGGTCTGGATCCTGCTGTTCTCCCTGCTCTATCTGCTGCCCGGGACCGGGCACGCGTAGGAGGCCCAGGTGCATCCCCTTCGTCACCCGCGCAACGCCGCCGCCGTCGGGATCCTGTTCGTCGTGATCGGGGTGCTGTTCTACGCCATCCCGGCAGTGGGCGGCTGGCACATCGACTACGCGGGCGTCACGTTGCTGGTGCTGCTCGGCGTGGCAACGGCGATCATGGCCTACGTGCTGGTCGCCGGCTCATCCAACGACTGAGCTGGCGAACGAGATGCTGGACGACCTGTGGAGCGGCATCCTTGAGCTGATGGCCCAGTTCGTCATCCCGGACTGGGGCGCGGTGATCGCGCTGCTGCCGATCCTCGTCATCGTCCTCGTCGTCGCCGTCCTGGTGCGGGTCTTCCTCGGCCTGTTCCGTGCGCCGCCGGCGCGTCGTGGCAAGTCCCGCGTCACGCCCGTGACACCGCCGGGCATCCACATGCCCGGCCCGTCCTTCGCCCCGATCCTCGCGTCCATCGGCGCGTTCATGCTCTTCCTGGGCATGGTCTTCGG
>JBBEBL010000050.1:0-2602 GCA_040882345.1 Chloroflexota bacterium | reverse complement strand
AGTGGCTGCTGGCCGTCGGCGTCATCGCGCTCGTCGTGACGCTGCTCGGCTGGCTCGTTGACGCCCGCAAGGAGTACGACAAGACGGAGGAAGCCGACCAGACCGGCCACCTGGAGAACATCCCGGCACCGCGCACGCCAGCCCTGCTCCTGGTCAGTCTCGGCGTCCTGCTGGCCGGCGCGATCGCCATCCAGGGTGGCTGGGTGCCCCCGCGCGATGCGAGTGGCGGGGAGGGCGCGCCGCCGCCGAGTGGGTCTGGCGGACCGGTTCCCACGGGCGAGCCGGGCGTCACGCCGGCTCCGGGGCCGGAGGCGGACATCGTCCTCGTCGCGCTCAACATCGCGTTCGACCAGACCCAGATCTCCGGTCCGGCTGACGAGCCGTTCACGATCGCCCTCGTCAACCAGGACGCGAACGTCCCGCACAACGTCGAACTCAAGGATGCCTCTGGAGGCGTCGCCTTCATGGGCGACATCTTCAACGGCGTCGAGACTCGCATCTACGAGGTCCCGGCGCTGCCCGCGGGCAGCTACACCTTCCTGTGCACGGTCCATCCGTCCATGACGGGTACCGCGACACTGGACTAGGGCTCAGGCCCGAGGTCCCACCACGCCGCGTCGACCGCTCCTCGTTGCCGCCGTCATCGCGCTCGCGACCATCGCCGCGGTCGTGGCGCTCACGCGACCACCCGGCCAGACAGACGGCCGCGCGAGCGTGGACGGCCCGGCCCCGACGATCGTGGGGACCACGCTGGACGGCGAGCCGTTCGACCTGGCGGCGTATGCGGGCCGGCCCGTGGTGGTCAATTTCTGGGGCCCATCCTGCATTCCGTGTCGAGACGAATTCCCGCTCCTCGCCTCGAAGCTCAGCGAGCACGCCGGTGACGGCCTGGCCATCATCGGCGTCCTGACGGACGACCCGCCGGAGCCGGCGCGCCGCTTCGTCAGCGACTTGGGCGCCACCTGGCCCACCATCGAGGATCCGGACAAGGCGCTCAAGACCGCCTACCGCGTCGCGGGCCGACCGCAGACCTATTTCATCGACGGGGCGGGGATCATCCGCTCCATCCAGATCGGCGAGGTGCGCGACGCCGACTTCGAGCGGCAGTACGCGAAGATCGCGCCATGACGTCGGCCGCGCCGGCCATCGTCGTCGAGGGACTCGTCAAGCACTACGATTCGCGGGCCGTCGTGGACGGGCTGTCACTGACCGTCCGTCATGGTGAGATCGTGGCGCTGCTGGGGCCCAACGGGGCCGGCAAGACCACGACGGTCGAGATCATCGAGGGCTACCGGCTCCCGGACGCGGGCACGGTCCGGGTCCTCGACGCGGACCCGTTCCGCGGAGATCGGGCGTTCCGGTCCCGCGTCGGTTTGATGCTCCAGTCGGGCGGCTTCGACATCCGGGCGCGGCCCCTGGAGACGCTCCGCCAGTACGCGGCCTTCCACGCCGATCCGCGTGACCCGGGCGAGCTCCTGGATCTCGTCGGCCTGCGGACAGCCGCGGCGACGCCGTACCGCCGCCTGTCCGGCGGCGAGCGACAACGGCTGGCACTCGCTGTGGCGCTCGTCGGCCGACCGGAGGTGGTGCTCCTGGACGAGCCGACGGCCGGCATGGACCCGGAGGCCCGGGCGATCACGCGGGATCTCGTGATGGGGATGCGCGCCGAGGGCATCGCGATGCTGCTGACGAGTCACGACCTCGTGGACGTCGAGCGCCTGGCGGACCGGGTGATCATCCTCGTCGCCGGTCGAGCGATCGCTGACGGGACGCCGACGGAGGTGAGGGGCGATGCAGCGACCCTGGAGGACGCCTACCTGCGGATCGTCCGGGATCTCCCATGAGCCGTCCCGCGCCGTGGTCCCGCGCTGTGCGCGCGCAGCTGGCGATGGAGCTCCGCCTGACCTCCCGGCGTGGCGAGAACCTCCTCGCCGTGGCGGTCATCCCCGCGGCCGTGCTCCTGTTCTTCACGTCCAGCGCACTGGTCGCGGTGCCGGGTGACCGGCCCGTGGACTTCCTGCTGCCGGGCGCGCTCACGCTCGCGGTGATCGCGACAGGGCTCGTCAACCTCGGGATCGCCACGGCGTATGAGCGCAGTTACGGCGTCCTGAAGCGGCTCGGTGGGTCGCCGCTGGGGCGGTCCGGGCTCGTCGCGGCCAAGATCGGTTCGGTCGGGGCCATCGTCGTGATCCAGGTCGTGGTCCTCATCGGGGTGGCCGTCCTCGTCCTCGGCTGGACGCCCGGGCCTGCCTGGTCGGCGCTGCTGGCGACGGGTGCCCTGGTGCTCGGGACCGTCACGTTCGCGGCTCTCGGCCTGCTCCTCGCGGGAACGGTTCGCGCCGAGGCCACGCTGGCACTCGCCAACGGCCTGTTCCTGGGGGCGATGCTCGTCGGCGGCATCATCGTCCCCACCTCCTCGTTGCCCGCGCCGCTCGCCTCGGTCGCCGACCTGTTGCCGGCCGCGGCGCTGTCGTCGGCGCTTCGGATCGCGTTCGGCGGTGCCGGCGACGTCGTCGCGCCGGTCGCGGTCCTTGCCGCGTGGGCCGCCGCGTCTGCCACGCTCGCGAGCCGCACGTTCCGCTGGGACTGACCTGCCGCGGAC
>JBBEBL010000049.1:0-6724 GCA_040882345.1 Chloroflexota bacterium | reverse complement strand
GTTGGTGAGCGCATGGACGGCCGCCGCGCCCCAGTCGCCACCCCCGCCGCCCCCGCCGAGGCCGCCGCCGGTAGAACCCCCGACCTGACCCGCGGAGCCGTCGCTGATGCCGCGTCCGTATTCGAGCATGTGCGCATCATCACACCACGATGCAAGTCCCCGTCCCCTTGGGCTGACCATCCGACCCTGCCAGCCCATGACCCTAACGCGACGCCCTCCCGGTGGGCATCGCCGTGCGGACGACCCCGAACAAGCGGATCAGCAGGGCTGTGTCCACGCTCGCGACGCCCACGGGGTGGGCGTCGCTCCAAGGCGACCTCGATCGAGATCGATCCGGCAGAAGCGCCCGCGCGCGTGCGATGTGGCCGCGGGCATTGCATCCGCTGCGTTCCTACAGCGCGGTTCGGATCACAGCGGTGTCGGCCACGTGGACGGCCCGGGTCGCCGCACTGGCCTCTGGCGGCGAGATCGTGGCCTCCGCGGCGACACTCGCGGAGGCAGCAGTGCGGGAGGGTTGGCGACGGCTCCACGACGCTCATGCGCTGGTCCTCGATGCCGCGGGGGATATCCGCATGGCGATTCCGTTCGCCGCCCGACCCACGCCGTTCGGGGTCACCGCTGCCGGGCGGTCATGGCACGCGAACTGCGCGTGGGATGCCTTCGGGAGCCAGAGGAGCTGCGTCGCGCGGGCGCTCACCGCTCCGAGTCGAGCGGCTCCGTCGAATCGGGCCCCGTGGCGACCCCCGTCCGCTGCCAGACGGCATAGGAGGCAACGAGCCCGGAGTCGTCCGCCACGAGCTCCGCCGCGAAGTCGCCGCTCTCGTAGCGGTAGGTGAACTCGTCGAGCCGCGTGTAGGTCTGGTCGGAACGCTCGACCACGAGATCGGGGAAGCGGACCCAGGCGGCCCTGATGGTCTGCGACGACCCGATCCCAAGGCGGAGTCGCCGGATCGGCAAGGTGTTCGTGGACGGGCTCAGCTCCAGGTCGATGTCCGTGCATCCGCGGAGCGCCGATCCCACGACGCCATCCACAGACCAGCTGCCCTTTGCGTTCCGGTCGATGGTCAGCGTTCGCTGCTCGAAGCCCCGCAGCTGTCGGACGTGAGCACCGGTCGTCAGGCCGGCCCCATCGGTCATCACCCGGTACTCCACCCTGAGCGGCACGCCACCCTCGGCGCCGATGATCGTCCCGATCAGGGCCAGCCCGGTATCGCGGATGGTCAGTGTGGCGTGCTCGTCCGTGGCGAGCTCATCCGTGCGTCGCCAGGTCACGCGTTGCGTCGCCGTCCCGACGGTCATGGCGCCACCTTATACCTGGGCACGCCAGATGGTGAGGCTCATCGCACGTGGAGCCGCCATGCCTCCACGGGGTCGCGCTTGCCCTTGACCCGCACCGCCCCAAGCGACTCGCCAGCCCCCGGGTCGCCGAGCGACTCCCAGGTAAGCCGCCCCACGACCACCTCACCGGGACCGCCGACGGACATCAGCCGGGCGGCCGTGTTCACCGGATCGCCGATCGCCGTGAAACTGCGGCGCGCGTCTGCGCCGACGATCCCGACGACGGCGGTGCCGGAGTTGATGCCGATCCGGAAGGTCGGCCATCCCGGGTGGGCGCTCGTGACTGGTTGTGCGGCGGCGACGATCGCGGTCGCGGCTCGTGCCGCCCTCCGTGCGTGGTCCGGTTGCTCCCCGTCGACGTTGAACAGAGCCAGGACGCCGTCGCCCGCGAAGCTCTCGATCGTCCCACCGGCCGCATCGATGGTCGGCACGACGGCCGCCCAGTAGGTGTTGAGCATCTCCACGACCTCGCGAGGTGGGTGCGTCTCGCTGAACGGCGTGAACCCGGCGAGATCGGCGAACATGGCGGTGACGACGCGCTCCACGCTATCCGGTGGCGGCGCGTCGTGGTCACGGCCCCGGATCTGATCGGTCAGTGCGGCTGGGAGATACGGCCGGAAGACCGCGTCCAGTCGGCGCACCTCCCGCGCCGCCTGCTCGAGCAAGGCGAGTTCGTCATCGGACGCTCCCTCCCGGCGCAGTTGGTCGAGTACGCGCTGCGTGGGCGCGCCCTCCGCCTCGGCGGCGCCGACCGCCGCCACCGCCGACGCGTACCAACGATCGACCCGGGCGAGGGTCGCCTCCAGGTACAGCCCGCCGAACGTGCCGGACAGGGACCCCCGGCGCTGGTACTCGCGACGGGCCGCCAGCGCGATCGTCGCGAACGCGGCCAGGAGAAGCAGGTGCCACTCCCACCACGAGAGGTGCCAGTTGCGGCTGACGATCACGGCGATCAGCGCCTCTGCCAGCAGAACGAGAGCGATCGCCATGCTGAAGATGACGGCGCCGCCACGGACCCGGTACAGCTGCGCCAGGCGCCAGGCCGCGAACAGATACAGGCCGATGGCCGCGACGGACAGCGCGTCGAGGATGGCGCTGCCCTCGCGGGGTGGGGGAGGGCCATCGAGCGGCGGCAACCGCGCGATGGAGGCGATGGCCCAGACCACCATGACCCCGACCAGCCCGGTCAACAGGAAGGTCCGCAGCCGGAGCACGATCATCGCGTGGGGACCAGCCAAGGGTGTCGCCGACGCCGCCGCGAACACAGCGGCGATGATCAGCCCGACCGGGGTGGCGACGGCGAAGCCGACGTTCGCGTCGGCGAGCAGAACGCCGGGAGTCGCGAGTGCGTGGAGTCCCAGGAAGCCGGCACTGGCCAGGAAGGCCAGCGAGATGAGGACGAGCCGGGCATCGCGATATCGGCCCGCCGCCACGTTCGTCACATAGGCGAGGGCGACGTTGATCGCGGCGGCGATGAGGACGAGCCAGAAGTGGCTCGGTTGATGCTCCCAGGGAAGGTCGAGCTCCGGACGCGCGATGAGCACCGCGAGCCCGACCAGCGGCAGGGCCAGCAGCAACCCTGCCGGCCAAAGCCGATCGACTCTGTCGCGCCTCCCGTTCGCCACGTCCCAAAGCATACGGCCGCCCGCCGCCGTCGACGCGGAGGCGCCGGTCGGTCAGATCCGGCGTGCGAGCTCGCGCGCCTCGTAGAAGGCCAGACTGGCCCGACGCGGGGCGACGACATCGCCGATCTCATGGACGGCGATGCCGTTCGCGCGGAGAGCGTCGGGAAGGGTCGTCTCCGAGATCGCGGTCTCGGCGATGACGAGCGCATCCGCAGCCAGGCGTTCCGTCACTCCCGTCAGGATGGAGCGGATCTCGGCCCCGTTCCTGTCCCAGGCCAGGACGACGGAACCCGTGCGCGTCGCGCCTCCGGCGACGGCATAGCGGCGTCGCAGTGGCCCGTCCGCCGCGCTGTGGGCCAGGCCGCCGGCGATGACCGGCGCGGCCGTCACGAGGGTCACCTCACGGCCCGACTCGGCCAGGAGGAGGGCCGTCCCGGCGCCGCGCCAGTCGCCCAGGTCGTCCATGACCACGACCCGCCGACCCGGCAGCGTCGCGCCGGCCAGTACGTCGTGGATGGCGAAGACGTCGTCACGCTCCACGCCGGGCAGTCGATCGACCATCGGCAGCGCGCGCTGGAAGCCGGCACGCGCCGGTCGCGCTCCGGTCGCGATGACGACCTCGTCCGCGCCGACCGCCATGACGCCATCCGCGTCCAGTGGTGCGCCCAGTCGGACGTCCACACCCAGGGCATCCAGTCGCCGCGCGTACCAGGCGAGCAGGTCCAGGATCTGGTCGCGGCTGGGCTGGCGGCCCGCGAGGCGAAACTGACCGCCCAGCTCCGTGGCCCGCTCGACGAGCGTGACCTGGTGACCCCGTTCCGCCGCGACGCGCGCCGTCTCCAGGCCAGCCGGTCCGCCACCAACGACGAGGATGTGCCGGGGCTCCGTCACTGCGTCGAACCGGTCGCCGGCCCACTCGAACTCCCGGCCGGCCGACGGGTTCACGAGGCACGAGATCCAGTAGTCGCGTGACCGGCGCCCCCAGCACAGCTGGTTGCACGAGATGCACGGCCGGACGTCGTCGGCCCGGTCCGCGCGGGCCTTGGCGACGAGATGCGGATCGGCGATCTGGCCACGCACGATGCTGACCAGGTCGGCGTCACCCGCGGCCAGCACGGCCTCCGCGGCGGCCGGCGTCCGGATGTGGCTCTCGGCCTGGACGAGGGCGTGGCGGACCACCTTCCTGAGCGCCGCCGCGTACGGAACCCCAAGGCGCTGGTCGTAGAGCGAGACCGGGATGATGGGGTAGAAATCGACGTACGATCCCGTCCCACAGGTCACGTAGTCCATCAGCCGTCGCTCATCGTGCCAGGCCACGACCCGGGTCAGTTCGTCCAGCGAGAGGGTCGCCTCGGACGCCTCGTCCATGCTGACGGCAAGGCCGACGATGAAGTCGTCCCCACAACGCTCGCGGATGCCGGTCAGGATGGCCGACGAGAGGCGCATGCGCGCGTCGAACGAGCCGCCCCAGTCGTCCATCCGTCGATTGGACCACGGCGTCCAGAACTGATCGATGAGGGCGTGGTAGGCGGCGAAGACCTCGACCCCGTCGAACGCGGCGGCCTGCGCGCGAGCTGCCGCCTCGATGAAGCCCGCGATGATCTCGCCGATCTCCGCGTCGGTCATGGCGTGGCTGCCATCCGCATCGTGGTAGGAAGGCAGGCCGGACGGCGACCAGTTAGGGGCGAAGGCGTTGTCCGCGTCGCCGTGCTGGCCCACGTGGTAAAGCTGCTGGATCATGACCACGTCCGGCGCTGCCTCCCGGCACGCGTCGGTCAGGGCCTGGAAGTGGGGGATGATCGCGTCGTCGTCGTGGCGGAAGTTGCCGCGCGTGAGGACCGCCGTGCGGTGCGTGGGCACGGGCTCCACGACGATCATGGCCGCTCCCCCCAGCGCGCGCTCGCGGTAGTAGCCGATGTGGCGGTCGCCGGGCAGGCCCCCTTCGGCCATGTTCGCGGTATGGGCGCCGAAGGTGATCCGATTGCGCAGCGTCCGGTGCCGCAGCGCTACCGGCTGGAAGACGTGCGGGAAGGCCATCGCCTCCAGTATGCCCGCCCGCCGTGGCCCGGTCGCCGCCCGCCTGGGCCGGTCCCGGCTCTCGGGCGTCGCAGCGGTCCGGTTCACCCGTGGTGATCGCCAGTGGTGGTAGATACGGCGCGATGCCTCGCGCCTCCGCGGTCTTCGCCCGCAGTGAACGTCGGTGAGTCCAAGCGGACAATCGCCGGTCATCTGGCCGCCCTCCCTGCCCGTCGTTCACCCGCGCCGAAGCCACCGGGTCGAGCGGAGCTGGGCGGTCGACCCAGGGATCGCCGCTGGCCTGTTCAGCGTGTTGACGTTCACCCGGGGCGAACGCTGGGTCACCGCCGACGCCCTGGCACCTCGCGCTTCACCGACGGTGAAGACGGCGCGCGCCGCCCTACGCCCGCCGCCCGCCCGCTGCACGCCGACCCGCGGACGCGCATGATGCACGCCATGACCCAGACGGCGGACGTCATCATCGTGGGAGCCGGCGTGCAGGGCGCCAGCCTCGCGTTCCACTTGGCCAGGCGCGGCACCCGGGTCCTCGTGCTGGAGCGCGACGCCGTGGCGGCCGGCGCCACCGGTCGGTCGTCAGGCTTCGTACGGATGCACTACGACCTGGAGAGCGATGCGCGACTCGCCTGGGCATCCTTCCCGTACTTTCGTGAGTGGGCCGAGAGGGTGGGCGCCGGCGACTGCGGCTTCGTACGCACCGGCTTCATGCACGTCATGCCTGAGGCCCTCGCGGACAACCTCCGGGCCAACGTCGCGATGCAGCAGCGGATCGGCATCTCCACCCGCACCGTGGACCCGGCGGAGATCGCGGACCTCGTTCCCGGGGCCGTGACGGAGGACATCGCCGTCGGCGCCTACGAGCCCGACTCGGGCTATGCGGATCCGACCGGCACCGCGGCCGGCTTCCTCGCCGCGGCCCGCGCGCAAGGCGCCCGCCTCGTCCAGGGCTGTCGCGTCCACGCCGTCGAGGTGGATGGCGATGCCGTTGTCGGGGTGGCGACGGACCGCGGGCGATTCAGCGCGCCGGTCGTCGTGGATGTCGCCGGGGCGTGGGCCGCGGGCCTCGCACAGACCGCAGGTGTCCACGTGCCCGTGGAGGCGTGGCGGCACGACACCGCGTACTTCGGCCTCCCGACGGGCCGCGCGCCCGACTTCCCGATCGTCATCGATGAGTTGAACCAGGTCTACTTCCGACCCGAAGGGCACGACATGATGCTCGTGGGCCTGGAGGCCGGCAACGAGATCGGCGGGTCACCCGACCGACCACTGTCGTCCGCCGGCCCGGCCATCGTGGAGGACATGGTCCGGCGTGTCTGCGCCCGGGTGCCGTGGATGACCGAGGGCACGTTCCGAACGGCGCACGGCGGCCAGGACGGCATGACCACGGCGGACCAGCGCCCCATCCTGGGACGCGCGGGGCCTGATGGCTTCTACCTCGCGTGTGGCTTCTCCGGGACGGGTTTCAAGACCGCTCCGGCCGTCGGCGCGTGCCTCTCCGAGCTCATCCTGGACGGCCGCGTGACGACGGTGGACATCACCGGCTACGCCCTGGAGCGGTTCGACACCGGCCGGCTGCTCGTGGGCGACCACCCGTACGGCATGCTCTGGCGCTGACGCGCCTCCAGCCGGGACGTCACGGCGCCGCCGTGTCGCCGGGGCCGTGTCGCCGGACAGGAACCGAACGGCCCCGGGCGCCGTCCGGGGACGGTGACCATCGACACCGCCGC
>JBBEBL010000048.1:0-6790 GCA_040882345.1 Chloroflexota bacterium | reverse complement strand
GCTTCTGGACGAGCTGCATGCACATGTTGTCGACGATGCGGTCCTCGAACTCGATGCGGCCCGCGTAGTCCGCCGCGACCGTCCGGCAGCTCTCCAGGAACAGGCCGTCCGACAGCTTCATGATGTTCGCCTTGTGGACGGCGGTGACCTTGCGCCGGCCGTTGGCGACCGCGTAGTCGAACGCGAACCGCGCGATCCGCTCCGAGGCGGCCCGGGTGATGATCTTGATGCTCTCCGCGGCGTCGGGGCCGACCATGTGCTCGATGCCGGCGTACAGGTCTTCCGTGTTCTCGCGGACGATGACCAGGTCCACGTCCTCGTAGCGCGTGTCGAGGCCCTTGATGGAGCGTCCCGGTCGCAGGTTGGCGTACAGGCCCAGGGATTGACGAAGCGCGACGTTGACGCTCCGAAAGCCCTCACCGACCGGTGTGGTGATGGGGCCCTTGAGGGCCACCCGGTTGCGGGTTATGGACGCCAGGACGTGCTCCGGCAGGGGCGTGCCGTACTTGGCCATGACGCCCTCGCCGGCGTCCACGACCTCCCACTCGAAGGCGATGCCCGAGGCGTCGAGGACGCGGCGCGACGCTTCCGCCAGCTCCGGCCCGATGCCGTCGCCGGGGATCAGGGTGACACGGTGGGACATGCCCCGATTGTAGCCGCGTTCCGGGCGCCGCCGCCGGGGGCGGGCTGCGCTACCCGGGATGGCGGCCTCCGGTACCATCGACGTCCCCGCCGGGTCCCGACCGGCGGCCCCCCGATCGGGAGTCCAGCCGCCGTGATCGCCGCATGAAACTCCAGGAAGCCGACGCCAAGTCGCTGCTCGTGGCCCAGGGCCTGCCGGTCCCGGCATGGGATGTCGCCCACACGGTGGCGGAAGCACGTGCCGCCACGGAGCGGTTCCTCGCGGCGGGCGCGGACGCGGTGGTCATCAAGGCGCAGGTCCTGGTGGGTGGCCGGGGCAAGGCCGGGGGCGTGAAGATCGCCCGCTCCGTGGACCAGGCGGAGTCCGTCGCGGGGGCGATCCTGGGCATGGATATCAAGGGCATGACCGTGCGCAAGGTGCTCGTTGGGCCGGCCGCGGACATCGTCAAGGAGTTCTACCTGGCAGCGGTCCTGGACCGGGCGGAGCGCGGCATCCTGCTCATGGGTTCCGCGGAGGGCGGGGTGGAGATCGAGACGGTCGCGCAGACCAACCCGGATGCGATCGTCCGCCGTCACGCCGACCCGATGCTGGGCCTGCTGGACTACCAGGCCCGCGACCTCGCCTTCGCCATGGGCCTCGGCGCGCACCTCAGGGACACCGTGCGTATCGCCAAGGGGCTGGTCATGACGATGAAGGCCTACGACGCCGATCTGGTCGAGATCAACCCGCTGGCCATCGTCCGCGAGGCCGGTCCGGAGGGCGGTCCGGTGGAACGGCTGGTCTGCCTGGACGCCAAGATCACCCTCGACGACTCTGCCCTGGCCCGGCACGCTGGGTTGGAGGAACTGCGCGACCCGGACGAGGAGGCGCCGGAGGACAAGGTCGCCCGGGAGTCCGGGCTGACCTTCATCAAGCTGGACGGCACGATCGGCTGCATGGTCAACGGCGCGGGCCTGGCGATGACGACGATGGACCTCGTCAAGCGCGCCGGCGGCGAGCCGGCCAATTTCCTCGACATCGGTGGCGGCGCTCGTTCCGACAAGGTCGCTCTCGCGATGCGGCTCATCCTGGAGGATCCGAAGGTCAATGCCATCCTCGTGAACATCTTCGGCGGCATCACCCGCGGCGATGAGGTGGCGCGCGGGCTCATCGAGGCCCGGGCCCAGCAGACGCGCGATGTGCCGATGGTCGTGCGCATCGTGGGAACCAACGAACAGGAGGCCGCGACGCTCCTGGAGGAGGCCCGCTTCGAGACCGCCGCGTCACTGGACGAGGCGGCCGCGAAGGCGGTCGAGGCGTCACGGCGGGCCGGTGGAGCGGAGGCCACGGCATGAGCATCCTCGTCGGGCGCGACACGCGCCTCGTGGTCCAGGGCATCACCGGGCGCGAGGGCGCCTTCCACGCGGGAGCCTCGCAGGCGTACGGGACGAACGTGGTGGCCGGCGTCACCCCGGGCAAGGGTGGCCAGACGGCGCTGGATGGCTCCGTCCCGGTCTTCGACACGGTCATCGAGGCCGTCCGCGAGACCGGCGCCAACACGTCGCTGATCTTCGTCCCGGCGGCTGGGGCACCGGACGCCGTGATGGAGGCGGCCAGCGCCGGGATCGAGACGATCTTCTGCATCACGGAGGGGATCCCCGCCCTGGACATGATCCCGGCGGTGGAGATGGTCCGCACCCGTGGTGCCCGGCTCATCGGCCCCAACTGTCCCGGCGCCACGTCCCCCGGTCGGGCGAAGGTCGGGATCATCCCGGGATCCATCCACCGCGAGGGCCGAGTCGGCGTCGTCAGCCGCTCCGGCACGCTCACCTACGAAGCCGTGCAGGCGATGACGGACGCGGGCCTCGGCCAGTCCACGTGCGTCGGCATCGGCGGTGACCCGATCATCGGGACGACATTCCTGGACATCCTGCGGCTGTTCGCGGCGGACGAGGAAACGGACGCGGTCGTGCTCATCGGCGAGATCGGCGGCGCGGCGGAGGAGACAGCTGCGGCCTGGGCCGCCGACCACCTGCGCGACGTACCGAAGGTCGCCTTCATCGCCGGCCGGACGGCGCCGGAGGGCAAGCGCATGGGTCACGCCGGCGCGATCATCAGCGGCGGGGCCGGGACGGCCGCGTCCAAGGTGAGCGCTCTGGAGGCCGCCGGCTTCCGCGTGGCCGGGTCCCCCACGGAGCTGCCGGGCCTCCTGCGCGACGCCGGATACCAGGGGTAGACCGGCCATGCCGCGGATGGAACTGTTCGCCGGCCACGCCCCGGACATCCTGGCCGCGCTGGGCACGGAGGAACTCGGCGGCGACGCCCACCGCGACCGGTTCGTGGCGCACCTGTCGCTGAGTGGCGGCATGGACCCGACCTGGCTCGACTTCTTCGCCGAGGCCGCTCGCTCCGTGCTCGGATCCGACACGCCTCGGGACTTCATCGACGCCCGCATGGACCTCGGCCCCATGAGCGACCAGTTGCTCGCCATCGAGCGGGTGGATCCGGCCTGGGTCAACGCGGTGGCGCGCATCCCGGAACGCACGGTGGATGCCCTCGCCGGCCACTGGATCGACCGGCTCGAGGAGGAGATCGGCGCCCTGCCCGGCGAGGAGAAGCCGTGGATCCGCGAGCTCGCAGGCCAGGTCGTGGCGTTCTGCCGCGCGGCCGACGCCGCTCCGGACGTCGTGTTCGTGTGGGCCCTCGGGTGACGACGCCGGACCGCAGCGGCTCCTTCGCGGCGAACCGGTCGTTGTGGGACGCGTGGACGGCCGTCCACGCGGAAGGGTCGTTCTATGACCTGGATGGGTTCCGCACGGGCGGCGTCCGACTCCGTGACGAAGAGATCGAGGCGGTCGGCGACGTGCGCGGTCGGTCGCTGCTGCATCTCCAATGCCACTTCGGGATCGACACCCTGTCGTGGGCCCGGCTGGGCGCGACGGTCACCGGTGCTGACTTCTCGCCGGCGGCGGTGCGACTGGCCAGCGAGCTCGCGGCGGATGTTGGCTTCGAGGACGCGCGCTTCATCGAGTCGAACGTGTACGACCTGCCCGCCGTCCTCGACGGCGACTTCGACATCGTCTATACGTCGCGCGGCGTGCTGGGCTGGCTACCCGACATCCGGGGCTGGGCGCGGGTCGTCGCCCACTTCGTGAAGCCCGGCGGCGTCTTCTACATCTCCGAGGTCCATCCGGTCGCCCAGGTCTTCGAGAACGAGGGCGTGAGCGAGGGGGAGCTTCGCCTCACATATCCCTACTGGGAACACCACGACCCGCTCATCTTCGACGTCAAGGGCTCGTATGCCGATCCGACGGCTGACGTCGGCAAGCAGCGGGAACACGGGTGGAACCACGGGTTGGGCGAGATCGTGACCGCGCTGATCGACGCCGGCCTGCAGCTGGAGTGGCTCCGCGAGTCGCCTGAGCTCGACTGGGGCGCCGATTTCCTCGTGGAGACGGCGTCGGGGAGCGGACGCTATCAGCTGCCTTCGGGCACCGCCGGTGAGCTGCCGCTGATGTTCTCACTGCTCGCTCGCAAGCCGGCAGGCTGAACACGCGTACACTTCCCGGACGCACGACGACCGGGAGCGGGCCAAGTGGTCCTCCGGGGCGCGGCGGCAGAGGATGGACGATGACCAAGCATGCTCGCAGCGAGCGAGATCGGCGCGCCGCAGAGAGCGCCCGCGTCAAGGAGATCGAGGCCGCCTGGATGGGCAGCCTGACGCCCGCCGTGGCAAAGCAGTTCGCGGACGACGTGGCCCGCGCCAGGGCTCGTGGCCCGGTGGAACCGCCGCCCCCGATGGCTCCAGGTACCGCCCCCCGGCCGCCACGACCCGGTCGCGAGCCGAGGCCGGTCAAGGAAGACCGGAAGCGCCCCCGCTCCTCCAACGACTGACGCGCCCTGGTCAGCCCAGCCGGACGGCCGTCCCGGACGCCGTGACCATGAGCATGGACCCGCCCTGGCCAACGGTCTCGTAGTCGAGGTCGATGCGACACGGCATGGTGATCATGTCGGCTCCTTCGTGATCGATGCGGTCACGCCGCTGGAGGCGTCATCCCGAGCGATGCCCACGACGGGCCGCCGGGCGCCTCGATGAGTTCCACGAGCACGCCGTGGCATGACCGTGGATGGATGAACGCCACGGGTCCCTCTGCCCCGCGACGGGGCGCGCTGTCGATGATCTCCAGGCCGTCGATCTCCAGGCGCAGCAGGGTCTCGGCGAGGTTCCCCACCTCGAAGCAGACGTGATGGAAGCCCTCGCCCTTGCTCGCCAGGAATCGCGCCACCCCGGTCGTATCGTCCGTCGGCTGGACAAGCTCGATCTTCGACTCGCCGGCGGTCAGGAAGGCGATCCGCACCCGGTCGTGCTCGATGTCCATGATCGACTCGAACGGGGCACGGAGGATGTCGCGCCAGACCTCGAGGGACGCCTCGAGGGAGGCGACGATGAGAGCCACGTGGTGGACCTTGCCGAGGGCAGCGATGGCGGGCGGGACGGTGGACATGGCGAGTGCCTCCGGTTCGTGGTCGGGACCGGCGATGACGAGGAGCGCGCCGTCGCCGGCCTGCGCCCGGGCCTCCGCAGCCGCGGTGACGATGGACCGGAACGTCGCGGCGTCGGTCGGATCCAGGTGGCTCGGATCATGCCACGCGATGATGACCGGTCCGGCGTGGTCCGGCTCAGGATGAGCGAGGAGCTCCTCGAGGGCATCCCAGTTGCTGCCGGCCCAGGCCGGGAGCCCCAGGCCGTCGCGAAGGGCCGCGAGGATGTCGGACTTGGCGCTGGGGGCGCGGAGCACGGCGAACCTGGCCCCGTACTCGTTGGCCGTGGCGGCCATGAGCGTCTCATCCACCGCGTCACCGACCCTGAGCAGGCCGCCGCCGCCCTCCGGCGAGAGGAGGGCGTGCAGCGTCGGGATCAGGGACGTATCCATGCGAATGAATCGTAATGGTCCGCGGTCCAGTACATCTCGCCATCCGCGCCGACCACGATCCGTCGCGCCCCGCGGTCCTCGGAGCCCGGCGTCGGGACCGTGAACTCGCGGTAGTGGCCGTTGGGCCGGGCCGGAAGGAGGCCCTCGCGGTTCCCGAACACGGTCCCGTCCTGCCGGTACGGGAAGGGGCCGCCGGCCTGGATCAGGACGATCGTCGCGGCTGCCTCGGCGGGCAGGTCGCTCGCGGTGACGACCGGGAGGCCGCTCGCAGGATCGGTCGGACCGGCGGGGCTGGTGGCCGGGGCCGGCGTGGCCGTGGGGACCGTCGCCGGCGTGGGGGCCGTCGCGGGGACGCACGCGCCGGCGAGGCCGATCGCCGCCGCGAGGACGAGCGTGAGCGCGTGCCACTGACGTCGGACCATGTCCGCGAGCGTACCCGTTCGGCGGTCGGTGTGGCGCGCGGTGTCCGCACCTTCGCGATCCCGATTTCGGTACCACCGCAAGAATCGGGGGTCCAGGCCCCTGAACGGAGCACGAACTGGCTGCCCCTGCCTGAACCGTGCACGAATCGGCCCTCGTTCGGCGCGTGGTGGCCCCGTCTGGCGGCGATAACCCCTCCGTACCCCCGACCCTTACGCTGGCACCGAAACCGGCCGGGTGAGCAGGCCGTGGATGGGGTGATCCGACCGTGAGCCGGCTGATCAGACGGTGATGAGCTCGCGGTGCTCGCCCCACGTCAGTCGGAGCCGGTCGCTGATCTCCCCGACGGTGGCATACGCCCGGACCGCGGTGAGGATCGCGGGCATGAGGTTGCCCTCGCCGCGGGCGATGCGCTCCAGGTCGTCCATGGCGGCCGCCCAGTCGGCCGCGGAGCGCTCCGCCCGCACCCGCCGGACCCGCTCGACCTGGCGTCGTTCGCCGTCGGGGTCGATCTTCTGCGTCGGCGGCGTGGCGACCTCGTCGTCCCGGAAGCGGTTGACGCCCACGACGATCTGCTCGCCGGCATCCACGGCGCGTTGCACGCGATAGGCCGCCTCCTGGATCTCGCGCTGCTGGAACCCCCGCTCGATGGCGGACAGTGTGCCGCCCAACTCCTCGATCTGGTCGAGGTAGGTCCAGGCCGCGGCCTCCAGCTCGTTCGACAGGCTCTCCACGTAATAGGAACCGGCCAGCGGGTCCGGCGTCTCGGTCACGCCGGCCTCGTAGGCCAGGATCTGCTGGGTCCGCAGGGCCA
>JBBEBL010000047.1:0-6807 GCA_040882345.1 Chloroflexota bacterium | reverse complement strand
ATCGATCGCATCCTGGCGGCGACCATCCTGGATCGGTTCGTGCGCGAACGGCTGGTCGTGTACCTGACCAGGGAACGTCGCGAGGACCTGCTCGCCGTGCGCGATCTCGTCGAGTCGGGCGCGGTCCGGCCGGTGATCGACCGCCGGTTCCCGCTCGCCGATGTGGTCGAGGCGTTCCGCTATCTCGAGGCGGGACACACGCAGGGCAAGGTGGTCATCACGGTCTGATGGGGCGGAGGCCGCGATCGGGCCGTTTCGGGCGCGGTCTGTCCCGGCCTGTCCGGGCCTGTCCGGGCCCGGCCCGTCCCTGCGGCTTCATCCACAGTGAACGCCAGCGCGGCGACGTCCGGGTCGGCGCGCCAGATCCGGCGCGGCTTCAGGGACGGTGAACTTCTGCAGGCTGAGCGTCGGTCCACGGGCGCCGAGCCGTCGCCTCTTCACTGTCAATGAATCCTGCCAGGCCGTAGGGGGCTCCCGCGTGCCACGGACCCGCTTCTAGCGGAATCTGTTCGGCCGCGGTGAAGCGGCTGCCGGCCGGGACGGGATCGCGACGCTTGGGGCTGCAAACGTTCGGCGACGGTGAAGCGGCTGCCGGCCGGGACCGGATCGCGACGCGTGGGGCTGCAAACGTTCGGCGACGGTGAAGCGGCTGCCGCGCGCCGCGCGCGCCGGCGGCCGGACCCTACCCCTCCGGGGCCTCCAGCTCGCCCGGGTCCGCGAAGGCCGTCGCCGAGCGGGTGGACCCGGCGGCCGCCATCGCCTCGCGATAGACACCCACCGCGTCGTCTACGCAGCAGACCACGAGATCGCCCGGGATCGCGCGCCGCAGGGCGGTCCGGACCGCAGACATCTCATCGAGCATCTTGTCGGCCCGGCTGGCCCGCGCCTTCCCGGCCCCACGCGCCGCCTTGACCCCGTCGGCCACGTTCGTCGCGGATTGGCCCGGCGGTCGGCCCCGCAGGTTCTTGTCCTCGCGGACGAGGATCTCGTCGAACGCCGTCGCGGCGATGGCCCCGTACTCGCGCTGGTCCTCGTCGCGCCGGTCGCCAGGGATCCCGATCACGCCGATCGCTCGCCCGTGCCGGGCGGTGGGGCCGGACGCCCCGATGCGGCCGGCCCTGGTCTGCGGCTCGACCATCATCCGTTCCACGAAGTCGGCCAGCTGGCGCATGCCGTCCACGTTGTGGCAATAGTCGATCACGACGCGGACCCCACCCACATCCAGCAGGTTGAGCCGGCCCGGCGCCTGGAAGAACGAGGTCGAGAACGTCCGCAACCCCTGGCGGATGTCGTGCAGGTGCGCGCCGGACGCCCAGGCGGCCGCCGCCGCGGCCAGGGCGTTGGCCACGTTCATCCGCGCCTTGCCCCCGAAGGTGGCGGGGATGAGGTGCGTGTACAGGACCGGCATCGTGCGCGATCCCAGACGCAGGACGATGAGCTCGCCGTCCGGCCGGGACTCCAGGACGAAGGCCGCGTTGCCTCGGGCCGTGTGGCCGTCCACCCGGTCGAACCCGTCCTGACCCTTGTCCGTGGCCATGCTGAACAGGACCACCCGGCCGGCGCAGTGGCGGCCCATCCGGTAGACGTGCGGATCGTCCGCGTTCAGGACCGCGGTCCCCGACCGCGGTACGGCTTCCACGACCACGCCCTTGACGTTGGCCAGCTGCCCGATGGAGGTGATGCCGCCGAGACCAAGGTGGTCGCCCGTGACGTTGGTCACGACGGCGACGTCGTTGCGGTCGTAGCCCAGCCCCTCCCGCAGGATGCCACCCCGCGCGACCTCGAATACGGCTGTGTCAACGGTCGGGTTCTGGAGCACCATCTGGGCCGATTTGGGCCCGGACATGTCGCCCTTCTTGATCAGCCGCCCATCGATGACGATGCCGTCCGTGGAAGTCATCCCGACCCGCCGGCCCATGAGCTTGAGGATGTGGCTGACCATCCGGACCGTCGTCGTCTTGCCGTTGGTCCCGGTGACCGCGATGATCGGGATCCGTGCCGATGAGCCGGCCGGGAACAGCGAGTCGATGACCGGGCGAGCGACGTACTGCGGCTCGCCCTCGGTGGGGTGGGTGTGCATCCGAAACCCGGGAGCGGCGTTGACTTCCACGATCGCCCCGCCCGTCTCGCGGACCGGGGTGGCGATATCGGGACAGATGAAGTCGATGCCGGCGACGTCCAGGCCCACGATCCGGGCCGCCGTCTCGGCGATCTCGACGTTGTCCGGGTGCGCCTCTATGGTCCGGTCGATGGACGTCCCGCCGGTGGACATGTTGCCGGTCAGGGCGAGCTTGATCCGCGTTCCCGCCGGCGGCACCTCGTCCAGCGTATGACCCTGGGAGCGAACCAGATCCTCCGCCGCCTCGTCCACCCTGATGCGGGTCAAGACCTTCTCGTGGCCGATACCGCGGCGCGGGTCGGCGTTGGCGATGTCCACGAGCTGGCGAACGGTGTGCTCCCCATCGCCGCTGACGCTCGCCGGGACCCGCTCCGCGATGGCCGCGACCTTGCCTCCGATGACCAGGCAGCGGTAGTCGTTGCCGGCGACGTAGGTCTCGACGATGAGGTCGCCCGATCGACTCTGGGCACGCGCACCGTGGAACGCGGCCCGGACCGCCTCCTCCGATCGAAGATCCAGGTGGACACCGCGGCCGTGGTTGCCGTCCAGGGGCTTGACCACGACCGGATAGCCCAGGCGCTTCGCGACGGCGGCCGCCGCATCCTCCGTGTCCACGACGTCGGCACGCGGGACCGGTAGGCCGGCGCTGTCCAGGAGTCGATTGGTCAGGCTCTTGTCGGAGGCGATGTCCACACCGATGGCGCTCGTCTTGGAGGTCATCGTCGCGCGGATCCGCTGCTGATGGATGCCATGCCCGAACTGCACGAGCGAGTGCCGGTCCAGGCGGATGAACGGGATGTCCCGACTCACCGCCTCGTCTATGAGGGCCTGCGTGGACGGCCCGAACGCCTGGCGCTCGGCCAGGCGGATGAGCCGCTCCAGCTCGTTGGCGAAGTCGAAGAAGACCGACTCGTCGTCCGGCGACGCCAGGTGGTTGACGAGGGCGACGGCCATCCGCCCGGCCTCGATGCCGACCGTTTCCTCGCGGTACTCGTAGATGCAGTTGTACTGGCCGTACGCACCGGCGGAGCGTGTCTTGCCGTGGCGCACGTCCGTGCCGGCGAGATTCTGGAACTCCAGGGCGATGTGCTCGGCGATATGGCCGGCCCACGTGCCGTCGCGCAGGCGGGTGATGAACCCGCCGCGACGACCAAGGGAGCAGGCGTGGTCCTCCAGTGTGGGGATCAGCGCGACGAGCGCATCCGTGAACCCCGGCAGCTTGCTGGACGGGAACTCCTCCAGGACGCCGAGGTCCACGAGCATCCGGATGACCGGTTCCCGGGCCCAGTAGTTGGGGCCGCGCAGGATGCGCGTCTCCAGGATGCGCAGCGTGGGGGCGGGGCCGGACGGCGGCGCCGCGGACCCCTCGCTGGTCGCATCGGACCGCCTGCGGGTCGTCCGCCTGGCTGGTTCGGCCGTCTCGGTCAAGCTGCCCTCCTGCGGTCGATCGCCGCCAGTGTATGGCGGTGCTAGCTGGACGCGATCTCGCCGCCGGCGATGGCGTGGAGCGTCGGCGTCACGATGCGCTCGCGGCGGCGCAGGTCGAAGCGGTAGCCGGCGGGCAGCGAGTGGAGGACGACACCACTGATCATGAGGGGGCGGTGGCCGTGGACCTCCCAGGCGTCCGTCTCGGAACGCGACCCGTCCACGACCGTGACCGATCCGCGCCCGATGACCTCCATGATGTGGTCCGGCCCCACGACGCCCGCCGTGTCCTCGTCCACCCCCAGGCCGAGCAGCGACGGGTTCTGAGCGATCAGGCTGAGCAGCCGCCCCAGGCGGTTCCGCTGCTGGAAGTGCTGGTCCACGATGACGCCCGGCAGGACGCCGAGACCGGCGGCGATCTGGGCCATCCGGTGCTTGGGTGTCGCACCACTGGCCCCGAACGCGATCATGTGCGACGACATGGCGCTCGCGCCGGCGCTGGTCCCGGCCACCACGGCACCCTGGCGGAAGCGCTCCAGGACGGCGTCCGCCAGGCGCGTCCCGCCGATGATGGATGACAGGCGCAACTGGTTCCCGCCGGTCATGAATACGCCGGTGGCATCGCTCAGGATGCGGGCGGTCGTGTCGTCGTTGGCCTGGGCGCGCGTGACCGCGTGGATCGTCTGGACCCTGGCGACGCCGAGCTCCCCGAGCACGGCCTTGTAGCGCTCACCGGCCTCCAGGCCCAGCGACGACGCGGTCGAGATGACGGCGATGGTCGCGTCCGGCCCACCGGCCAGGGTCGCGAAGCGGCTCAGGATGACGCGGTCGCGGACCTTGTCCTCCGCGCCACCGATGATGATGACGGATCCCTCTGGCACTGGGTGATCGGACTCCCGTACGTGTCGCCGGTCAGGATACCGGCCGCGGGCCGGCTCGTGCCGCGTGCGAGAATTCGGGGCGCCATGTCGGACGCCCAGCCACCGCCGGAGCTCCACCCCGTCCCGGGCACGGCCCATGGTCACGGTCGGATCACCGTGGACCTGGCGGACATGGTGGATGCGCCGACGCGCCGCCGAGCCGGCGTCTTCCGGCGGGCGTTCCGGCGCCAGACCTCCCGCCTGCGCGACCGCCGCCGCGTGCTGGCGATCCTGCTTCTGAGCCTCACGTTCTCGCTGATCATCGCCGGCATGATCGGACGCGGCGAGGCGGCGGGCGCGGACGCCCGTGCCTACTGGGCCGGGGTGCGCCTGTGGGTGAACGGCGCCGACCCGTACACTCCCACCGGCCCGTTCCTGCCCTACGTCTACGCCCCATGGATGCTCCCGCTATTCGCACCGTGGGCCCTGCTGCCGTGGGACGTCGCGTGGTTCACGTGGCGGGTCGGGACCATCCTCCTGCTGCTGTGGACGATCCACTGGGCATACGGCCGCCAGCCGCTGCCGACGGCCATCGTCGTGGCGCTCCTGGCCTTCCCGATCGGCGCCAGCCTGGACACCGGCAACATCAACCTGCAACTCACCCTGATGCTGTGGGCGGCGATGTTCACCGGCCCACGCCTGGGTGGACTGCTGTGGGCGCTGGCGACCTGGATGAAGTGGGCGCCGGTCATCGTCTGGCCGGTGCTGTCAGCGGGTGCGCGACGCTGGGGCCTGGTCTGGCTGGCGGCGTCCATCGCGCTCAGCGTCGTGACGCTCCCGATGACCATCGTCCAGTTCCAGACGCTGTTCGGCTTCGGCGGCCGACCCATCCGCCTGGACTACCTGGTCTTCCTGTGGGCCTTCATCCCGTGGATCTACCGGCGTCCCGAGCCGTGGGACGTCCTTCGCCCGGCGACCTGGCTCGGTTGGGGCCGGGGCGCCGTGGCCGCGGTCAGACGTTCACTGGCGCGCTGAGCTCGTCCTCGCGCCGCCGCTCATCGACCGGGACCAGGAGCAGGGCGCCCGCGCCGAACAGGGCAACGGCCATCCACAGCGCCGCCCGCGGACCATCGCCACCACCCACGAGGTCCATGAGCGTGCCGCCGATCGCGATGGCCAGGACGCCGGCCGACGCCGTCGCCACGTTGGACAGGCCCATGTATCGGCCGGCCGCCGCCTTCGGGATGATGTCCGTCATGAGCGCCCAGTCGACCGCCAGGAAGATGCCCGCGGACAGGCCGTAGGTCACGGCCCCCAGGAGCGCGAGCGGGAACGAAGGCGCCGCGGCGACGAGCGCCATCCCGAGGGCCCCGACCGCGCACGACACGTAGATGACCTTCTTGCGCCCGACCCGGTCCGAGATCCGCGCCGCGGGCACGATGGTGATCAGGGTGCCGATGGCGACGAGACCGACGAGGAGCGTGAACGATCCTCCGGCTTCCTCCTGGGTCATCCCCTGCGACCGCGAGAGGTAGAAGATCGCCAGGTTGGTCAGGGCGCCGCCGGCCATCAGCACGGCCAGGCGCGACGCGACCAGGAACAGGAAGCTGCGCTCCTTGAGGATGTCCGTGCCCCACGCCTCTTTCGCGACCGACACCCAACTTCGGCCGGCGCGGTCCCGTGGCCGGCGGCCCTCGCGGACGCGGACGACGACGCCGAGCATCGTCACGAACTCCAGGATGCCCAGGGCGATGAGGCCCAGCGCGAACTGGTTGGTCGCCACGGCGATGCCCGCGATGACGAAGCCCGCCACGTTGCCCAGGATCTGCATCATCCCGACGAGGGCGCTGGCGAGGCCCACCTGCGGTGCCGGGACGAGGTCCGGGACGTATCCCTGGAACGGGCCCTGGGCGAAGTTCGAGCTGAACTGCAGGAGCGCCACGAACACGGCGATGGCCAGCAGCTCGGAACTGAGCGCGATGGCCAGCAGAAAGACGAGGTCCAGCACGGTGCCGATGAAGATGTACGGCTTGCGCCGGCCCCAGCGCGAGATCGTGTAGTCCGAGATGGACCCGACCGTGGGCTGGATGATCATGGCGATGATGGCCCCGCCGATGGTCAGCAGGAACAGGGTCCGGCCGGCGGCGCCGGGCTCGACCAGGGCGTCGTACTCCAGGCGGCCGGCCAGGATCGTGTTGAGGCCGGCGAAGATGGACGACAGGCCCAGCCAGTAGACGGACAGTCGGACGAGCTCGCGGTTCGGGAGGCGTTCCGTGGGCCGCTGGGTCGCGAGGTCGATGGTGGACATCGGGCGATCCCTCACTGTGGGCGTGGCGATCGTGGGCGACCTTATGACGCGATGCGCGCCTCACCGTTACGGTCCAGCGTCACCGTCGTGTGCAT
>JBBEBL010000046.1:4306-6825 GCA_040882345.1 Chloroflexota bacterium | reverse complement strand
CCAAGGAAGCCGCCGCGCCACAGGTCCTGGACCCAGTAGACGAGGCTGTTGGCCATGACGTCCTGGGTCATCTCCATCTTCTTGCGGTCCACGCCGTCCTTTGGGTCCTCGGTCAGGAACGGCACCAGCGACCCGAAGGCGAGCGAGTGCATGACGACGCGCACGTACGGCTCGCGACCGGCCGCGCGCGACGCGTCGAAGCGCTCGCGCAGGGCCGCCAGGGCGCCCGCGCGCTTCTCGTCGTCCGCCGCGTTCATGTTGATGAACAGGGCCTGGACGCCGGTCGCCTCGATGCCGGCCTTGACCTCTTCCACGTGCGCGAGGGCCGCGCGGAAGTCGAGATGGACGCCGCAGATGTGGTACCCGGCCTTCGCCAGCGTGAGGGCCGTCGCTTCGCCCATCCCGGACGAGGCTCCCAGGATCAGCGCCCAGCGCTCGCGGTCGTCGGTCATGTCGGAGGGCCTCCAGGGGGTCTGCACCGGCGGATCGTCCGGCCAGGGTCGGGCCCGAGTCTAGCAGCGAGTCAAGGTCAGACCGCGCACGCCTGTGCAGGGCTGCATGGCATGGTCTCGGATGGCGGCTCCCCCGTCGCCGCGACGTGGATTCCCGTTTAGAGGCCACAGCTCTGCGGCGCGAGGCACCTGGCCGCATCCCGGCCGGTGGAGGCCGTATCCGGGCCGCCGGGGGCCGATATGGGCTGCCGGCAGAGGCCACAGCTCTACGCGGGAATCCTGTCGGCCGAGTCGCCCGCGCGGCAGAGGCCACAGCTCTATCCGGGATTTCCGATCCGGGGGGCCGACCGCATGGCCTACCAAATCAACAAGGTGTACCGTGCCCTGGCCGACCCCACCCGCCGTCGCGTCCTGGCGCTGCTGCGTGCTGTCCTGGCCCACGATGTCCGGGCACTTCACCGTGCTGCGCGAGGCCGACCTCATCGCGGCCGACCGGAATGGCACGACGATCACCTACCACCTGAACCTGTCCGAGGCTCAGACCACCCCGCGCTCGCGCAGCCGCCCTACCTGCCCGGGGTCATAGCCCAGCTCGGCCAGGATCTCGTCCGTGTGCTCGCCGAGTAGGGGCGGAGCCGTTCGGATGGTGCCGGGCGTGCGCTGGAAGTGGATCGGGATGCCGGCCTGACGCAGGACGCCCAGGGCAGGGTGCTCCACCTCGGTGGCCATCCCGAGGGCCGTCGCCTCTGACGACGCAAACGCCTCCGCGATGTCCAGGATGGGGCCGCACGGCACGTCCGCCGCCTCGAGGGCGGCCTGCCAGGTCGCCGAGGTGTCCTGCACGAACCGGGAGGCCAGGATGCCGCGCAGCTCCGTCCGGTGCTCGACGCGGTCGCCGTTGGTGACGAACCGGGGATCCGTGGCCAGCTCTGCCAGGCCCATCGCGGTGCACAGCCGCGGCCACTGGCGCTCCGAACCGACCGCCACGGCCAGCTCCCCGTCGCCCGTGGCGAAGGTCTCGTACGGGACGATGTTGGGGTGGGCGTTCCCGCGGCGGCCGGGCGCCCTGCCCGTGACGAACGCGTTCTGGGCCTGGTTGACGAGCGCGGCAAGGGTGGACGCGAGGAGGGACACCTCGACGCGCTGACCGGATCCGTCGCCGCCGTTCCGCCCGCGCTCCATCAGCGCGGCAAGGACGCCGATGACCGCGTACAACCCGGTCACCACGTCACTGATCGCGACTCCGACCTTGGTGGGTCGACCGCCCTCGTCGTCGTCCGCCCCCGTGATGGACATCAATCCCCCGACCGCCTGGATGACGAAGTCGTAGCCTGGCCGGTCGGCGGCCGGACCCGCCGTCCCATACCCGCTGATGCCGAGGTGGACGAGCCCCGGAGCCAGGTCGCGGAGACGCTCCGCGGGAAAGCCGAGACGCTCCAGGCTCCCAGGTCGGAAGTTCTCGATGAACACGTCGGCGCCCTGGAGGAGGCGGCCTAGGACCTCCTGGCCGTCCGGCGTGCGCAGATCCAGCCGCAACGAGCGCTTGTTGCGGTTGACCGCCAGGAAGTACGCCGCCGTCCGCGTCCCGGCGGCCGCGTCCCCGACCCACGGTGGACCCCAGGCGCGCGTCGCGTCGCCCTCCGGCGGCTCTACCTTGACCACGTCCGCCCCGAGGTCGGCGAGGATCATGGACGCGTACGGGCCGGCCAGCACGGCGGAGGCGTCCACGACGCGAATGCCGGCGAGCGGACCGGGGAGAGCGAACATATCGGCGATGGTAGCGCCGGGATCGCGGCCCAGGATCTCCATATAGAGGCGTGGCTGCTACGGCTCGGAGATCAGGAGGCCGAGGGGGGTGATCCACGCCGCGAGCAGAGGCCACAGCTCTATGTGGGAGGGATCCCGCCCGAATCAGCTCCCGGTGGCAGCCACCGCGCTAGACGCAAGATGTGAGCGCGACGAGCTGGGGGCACGTTGGAGCAGGGCCGGGGCGCTACGGGCGGACAGGCTCGGCCGGGTCCACCGCCCAGCCCGAGTCGAAGGCGCGCAGGTCATCCTCCGTGGCGG
>JBBEBL010000046.1:0-4206 GCA_040882345.1 Chloroflexota bacterium | reverse complement strand
CCGAGGGTCAGCAGGATCTGCTCGCGGTTGACGATGAGGTCCCCGACGCCGACCCCGATCAGCACGATGCCGCCCACGATCTCGATCACGCGGTGGTGGCGCGTCACCGCGGACACGATCGCCTGCCGCCGCGCGCCGGCGAGCAGGGACAGGACGACGAGCGGAGCCCCGAAGCCAAGGCCGAACGCGATGAACGTCGCGATCCGCGGCAGCGTCTCCGCGAGCCCGACGGAGTAGGCGATGAGCGACAGGGCGAACGCGCCGGCGCACGGGAGAGCCAGCGGCCCGAGCATCAGGCCGTACAGGTACGCCTGTCGGTACGGGTCGGCGACGATCGGGACGGAGGCACCCGGCAGTCGCTCGAACGGGTTGCGCCCGGCGAGCAGCAGCAGTCCCAGCGTGATGAGCAGGGCGTCCACGAGCGGGATCAGGTACCCCAGCAGCGACCCGATCGGCACGGCGACGGCGACGAGGACGACCGCGACCACGAGCATCGTGGTCAGCACCCCGGCGAGGATGATGAGGCCCAGCAGTCCGGTCCCGCGCCGGCCGTCCAGCGTGCGGGTGTTCGCCGACAGGTAGGCGAGGAAGCTTGGGTAGAGCGGGAGGAGGCACGGGCTTGCCGCGCTGCCTAGGCCAAGGGTGAACGCGAGCCAGAGGCCTTCCATGGGTCCGGGGCGGGCGGGCAGGCAAGCGACCGGCGGCGCCGAGGCGCCCTAGGCGCCGTGCTCCCGTGCGAGCTCCACGATGCGATCCGGCGACTTCTGGCCGTAGTCCGTGAGGGTGACCCGTCCATCCGCGCCGATCAGGATCATCGGCGTCGACGGCGGGTTGAGGACCTGGTCCCCGAATTCGGCCGCCAACGCCCGAGCGAGGTCGCGATTCGCGACGACGTAGGTGCCCGTGAAGCCGTTCCGATCGCGGTAGGTGGCGAGGGCCGCTGCCGTCTCGTTCGGATCGACGTCGATGACGACGTACACCACCCGGTCCGGGTCCAGCTGGGCCATGGCGTCGTACACGTGTCGCTGCTGGCTGAGGCAGTTGGAGCACCAGATGGCCATCGTCTCGATGATCACGGTGCGACCGGCCAGATCCGCCAACCGGAACGAGCTCCCCGTCGCGACGTCGATCACCTCGGCTGTCGCCCATGCCTGTTCAAGCACGGGCGCTGCGCTCATGGTCGCGGAGGGTGACGACGAAGCGCCGGATCCGTCGGCGGTCGGCGCGTCGGTGGGTGCCGCAGTGGGCGCGGCGGTCGCGGCGGGCGGATCGGTCGGGGTGGCCGGCCCATCCGCGCCGGCACAGGCGCCGGCCACGAGGGCGACGGTGGCGAGGGTCACCAGCAGGGTGTGGCGCGATCTGGCGGTCATCCCCTCATGGTCGCGCACGCGCGTGACGGGCGCATGACAGCCGCGGTCGGCGGAGCGCGGTAGCATCGCCGGATGACCGACGACACGACCCCCCACGTCCTCACCCTCATGACCGTCCATGCCCATCCCGATGACGAGACGATCGGGACCGGCGGCACGATGGCCAGGTACGTCGCGGAGGGGCGGCGGGTCGTCCTCGTGACCTGCACGCGCGGCGAGATGGGGGAGATCGTCGTCCCGGAGATGGACACCCCGGACAACCACCGCCGCCTCGGAGAGCTGCGGGCCGTGGAGCTGGAACGGGCCATGGGCGTCCTCGGCGTGACCGAGTGGGAGAACCTGGGCTACCACGACTCGGACATGATGGGACGGCCGGGCAACCATGACCCGCGATCCTTCTGGCAGGCCGATCTGGACGAGGCCGCGCGCCGCCTCGTGTGGATGATCCGCCGCTACCAGCCGGACGTCATCACGACCTACAACGCGTTCGGCGGCTACGGACACCCGGACCACATCCGTGTCCACGATGTGACCGTCCGGGCCTTCCCGCGCGCGGGCGATCCGGCCTGGTACCCGGAACAGCTCGCCCCGGAACACGGCGGTACCGGACCGGCCATCGGGGAGGGTGGCCTCACGCCGTGGGCCCCATCCAAGCTGTACGAGCAAGCCATCCCGTCGTCCACGCGAGCGGCGATGCGGGAGCGCCTGGAGGCGATGGGCAAGCCCAGCTTCTGGTCCCCGCCGGAGGACGCGACGCCGGAGCAGCTACAGGAGTTCGAGGCCTACATGTCGAAGATGCTCGTCCCGGACGAGGCGATCACGGCCTGGGTGGATGTCAGTGGCGATCCGCTGGAGCGCAAGTGGCACGCGATCCGCGAACACCGGACCCAGATGAGCGACGAGTCGACGTTCATGCTCTTCGGGCTGGACGGCTGGCGCGAGGCCTGGTCGCGCGAGGCCTACATCCTGCGCGAGTCGGCGGTCCCCACGGAGCCGCCGGAGAGTGACCTCTTCGCCGGGCTGACCTGAGCCGCCGGGCCGGACCGACGCCCGACTACCAGGGCAGCATCCCTGGCGGCCCGCCGAAGACGAGGTCCATGACCACCCGACCATCGCCCGCCGGCGCGAGGAAGTTGGGCTGGGCCTTGTCCAGGATGATGTGCGGCCGCATCACGATCTGGACCAGGTCCGCACCGTGGAAGGTCAGCTCCAGCGTGATGCCCTCCATCGTCGGCTCCGACCATGTCTGGTCGAAGATGAAGTTGCCCAGCGCATACCAGATGGGCTTGCCGGCGTAGACCTCCATGGCCACCGCCCAGTGGGCGTGGTTGCCGATGATCATGTCGGCGCCCGCATCGATGATCGCGTGGGCAAGGTCGCGCTGGCTCGCCGTCGGCGTACCGCGATACTCCGTGCCCCAGTGCGGGAAGACGATGACGACGTCGGCACCGGCCTCGCGGGCCTTGCGCACGTCCGTCTTGACGCGTCCCGCCGACAGCCGGGCGCTGCCCGGGGTGTCCTTGTCCGCGGCGTAGTACCGCGCGATCTGGTCGTAGGCGAGGATGGCGACCGTCGTGCCGTTCGCGTCCAGCAGCGCCGGTCGACGCGCCGCGGCGGCGTTCTCGCCGGCCCCGGAATGGGCGAGTCCCCGCTTCTCGATGTTGCGGATGGTCTGCAGGATGCCGTTCCGTCCGGCGTCCCCGATGTGGTTGTTGGCGAGGCCCAGGTAGTCGATGCCGGCGCGCTCGATGCCGTCAAGGAACGACGGGTCGGCGGAGAAGACCGTGCCGGAGGTGTGCCAACGGGGCTTGTCCGGCGCCGGATTCTCGAAGTTCGCGATGGCCAGGTCCGCGCCCTTGATCAGCTCACGCATGGCGCTCGCGTTGCCGGTCCGCTTCGTGCGCGGCAGCACCCAGCCGAAGGACGAGCAGCAGTAGCGGCTGGTGATCTCGGCCGTGCCCCCATCGAACGGGAAGTCCACGCCCTTGCCCTTCACCTTGATGGTCTCGTGGACGCCACGGTCCATGAGGATGTCGCCGCCGGCGAACAGGGTCCAGGTGGTCGCCGCGTCGAACGCGGTCCCGGTCGCAGGGATCGGCAGGCTCGCCGTCAGCGGCCAGCCGGCAACGTCCCGGACCCGGTCGTTGCCGAACAGCGTTGACCCGTTCCAGGCGAGCGCCCGGACCGCGGGCGTGACCGCGTCGGCGCGCAGGAATCCCAGGCGTCGGCGATGCGCGCTCATGTCCGCGGCGAGGTCCTCCGCAGAGTCCACGAGGACGAGCCGCGCCGCGTCCGCCGGGCGGTCCATCCCGAGCGCAGTCAGGATCGCCTCTGCCTCACTGGCCACCAGGACGAGCGCTTCGTATCGGGTGCTCGTGCCGGCCAGCACCTCGGCGACCTGCGCGGGGGTGGCGACGCGATGCGTCGCCCGGAACTGCGTGACGGGCACGATGGCCACGTCCGCCACGGCGACGGGCGCCGGCGTGGCGATCGGTGAGGCCGTGGGGGCCGGCGCTGACGCGCCTGGGGCCGGCCCGACGCCGGTGGACGTGGGCGCGGTCGTCGGCGTCGAGGTCGGGCCAGCGCCAGTGCCGGGGCGCGGTGAGGCGCCCGCGGGGTCCAGCCAGCCCCCCGTGACCGGGATGACGACCGCGATCGCGAGGAGGCCGGAGGCAAAGGCGAGAGGGAGGCGTTTCACCGATGGATTCTGCCAGAGGGCCGCCGCGAGAAGAGGAACGCCCCGTCCGGGCGGGCGGACGGGGCGTAGGAAAATGCGATCGATGGCGGACCCGACCGGATTCGAACCGGCGATCTCCAGCGTGACAGGCTGGCATGT
>JBBEBL010000045.1:0-6859 GCA_040882345.1 Chloroflexota bacterium | reverse complement strand
GGCGTCATAGAGGACGACTCCGTCTCGACGAGTCCGTTCCGCGAGCGAGATACGGCGGACAGGGGCGATCAGTAGATCCACGTCTCGGCCGAAGAGCCGCTCAGCATCGCCTATCAAGCCCACCCGCTCTGCGAGGCCGAGCTCGCGCCCTGCCGCCGCCTCGACCAGCAGATCGATGTCCGAATCCTCCCGGAAGTCGGACCGCGTCGCCGATCCGAATGCCGTGATCCGGCGAAGGCCATACTCACGCGCAAGCGCTCGCAGGCGGCGGGCGGCCGGGGCCGCGATCGCGTCATTCAAACGCCCGAGCGGGCGGGCGTCGAAGTCGCCGTGACGGGTCCGGTCAGGAAAGCTTCGATCAACGGAGCCTGCCAGTACGCGCATCCCGGCGGCGCGTCGGCGGGGTGCAAGGTCGCTGACGAGGCGTCTTCGTAGGTTCTCCTTGCGCACGAACTCGACTCTCGTGCTGGGTGAGAACTCTTGCAGGGTGGCGACCGCCGCGCGGATCCGGGCTTCTGCACCAGGCTCCGAGAAGCGACGGAACACGATGATCGATCCCCGGTCATCCGTGCCGGCAAACTCCACCGCCTCGTTGCCGCGCGCCAGCGCCGCGAGCGCTACGTCAGCTGGGAGGCGTGAGAGGGCAAAGCGGACCGCTTCCTGGGCACGCGGGCCGGCGCCCACGGCGTGTCGATGACTCGATGCGTCCGCCAGGCCATCCGCGACGAGGATGTCGATCGCCTTCTGCGCGCCGGTGTACGAGATCTCCAGCGCATCGGCGACCTCGGAGATGCGCAGGCCGTCATCGCCGCCCGCGCGTTGCGAGAGGATCACGAGCGTGCGGAGCGCATTCTCCGAGGCGACGAGTCTCGACATGGACAGACAATCACTCTACTGGAGTGATCTGTCAATTCCCACTACGGCGCCCTGGGGTCCACGAAGCGGCAGCGGGGGAGGAGGGGGCACGCCCCGTGGTCTGGCCGCTGAGCGTGGCAGACCTTCCGGCCGTGCTGGATGAGATTGACGTGGGCCTCGTACATCTGGTCGGGCTCGAACAGGCCGAGGACCAGGTCGTGCCCTTCGTCCAAGGTGGCCTTGGGCGGCAGGATCCCGACCCGGCGCATGACTCGCTCCACGTGCCGGTCGATGGGCATGAGGGGCTGGCCGAAGCAGAACAGCAGCAGCACGGACGCGGTCTTCTTGCCGATGCCGTCGATCGCGGTCAGCCACGCCCGTGCCTCCAGCGCCGTCAGGTCACCCAGGAAATCCAGGGAGTACTCGCCGCGCTCCTCGCGGATGTGGCGCAGGGTCGACTGGATGCGCGGCGCTTTCGTCGGGGCGAGGCCGCCCGGACGGATGACGTCGATCAACTCGGGGAGTGGCGCGAACTCGACGGCGGCCCAGTCCGGCGCGGTCCCCTCCGGCAGCCCGACGCCGCCCCAGCCGGCGCCGGGGTTGTGCGGCGCGGCCGGCCCGCCCCCCGGGTACGCCCGCCGCAGCGCCTCGAAGGCGACCTCGGCGTTGGTGTCCGCGCTGTTCTGGGTGAGGATCGTGAGGATGAGCTCGCTCGTCGGGTCCAGGCGGCGCTCCCAGACGGGTCGTCCGTAGCGGGCCGCCAGGCTTTCCATGGTGAACGTCACGATCCCCGGTCGGTAACGCTCCAGGCGCCTGGCATAGCTCGCGCCCGGATCGGAGAACCGCCGCTTCCGGGGGCGTGGACGCGGCCGTCGCGTGGCGGCGCCAGGGGTCACCAGATGGTCTCGACGTCGTACCGCGTGAGCAGGGCGTCCTTCGTCAGGATCGGTATGCCCTCCAGCTGGGCTTGAGCGACGAGCATCCGGTCGAATGGATCAAGGTGGATCAGCGGCAGGGCCGCGGCGCGCGCAACGTGGTCCACATCGATCGGAAGCGACAGCCAGCGATTGCGGTCCAGTCGATCGGCGACATACCGACCTACTTCATCCGGGATGTCCAGGCGGCCCTTCGCGACCTTGGTCGCCACCTCCCAGATCGAGGCGACGCTCACGAGCACCTCCGTACGCCCATCTCTGATGATCGCCCTGGCTTCGGCTGACAGGCGATCATCGTCCGCGTTCCACCACAGGAATGCATGCGTGTCGAGCAAGACCCGCACCTAGAAGTACGCCTCCAGCTCCGGGATCGGGTCGTCGAAGTCGTCATGGATGATCACTTTGCCCTTGTCCATCCCAGGCACGCGATCCGGCGGACGCACGGCAACGGTCGTGAGCCGCGCGATCGGTTTCCCGGCTCGGGCGATCGTGATCTCCTCCCCGGCTTCGACCAGCGCGAGCAGCCTTGAGAGATGGGTCTTGGCTTCGTGGATGTTGACGGTCTGACTCATGGACGCAGTATGGACTTAGTCCACCGACTTAGTCAATCAACGAGACCGACCAGCCGACCTAGCCGCTCGCCGCAGCGCTCTAGCGGGGCCGTGCCAGCCGCCATCGCCTCCTCCACCGACTGCGGGCGCTCCGCGACGGGCACGGCCACGGCACCGACTTCGGCGAGGGCCGCGATCCCGGCCTCCTCCACGCCGCCGCCGACGGCGATGCACGGGACGCCGGCGGCCTGCGCCCGTGTGGCCACCCCGAGCGCGGTCTTGCCGAAGCCGGTCTGGGCGTCGATCCGGCCCTCGCCGGTGATGACGAGGTCGGCGCGCTCGAGGCGGGCGTCGAAGTCGGTCGCGTCCATCACGAGGTCCACGCCCGGCCGCAACGCGAACCCGGCGAACCGGTCCTGGGTGCTGAGCAGGGCGTAGCCGACGCCGCCGGCCGCTCCGGCACCGGCCGTCTCGCGTTCTGAGCGGCCGGCGGTCGTGTCCAGGGTGTCGGCGAACCGGGCCAGCCGCGCGTCCAGGTCCGCGACGAGCTCCGGGGTCGCGCCCTTCTGCGGCCCGTACACGGCCGCCGCCCCGTCCGGTCCCAGGAGCGGGTTGGAGACGTCGCACGCCACCTGGAGCGTGACCGTGGCAAGCCGCGGATCCAGGCCGCCGATGTCCGCGGCCGGTCCGTCCCGGTCGCACGTGGCCCCCAGGGCAGTGAGCAGACCGGCGCCGCCGTCCGTGGTGGCACTCCCGCCGATACCCAGGACGATGTTGGTGACGCCGGCGTCCAGGGCGGCGCGGATGAGGTCCCCGGTCCCGACCGAGGTGGCCGCCACGGCATCGCGCTCGGCCGGGGTCAGGCGGGACAGACCGGATGCGGCGGCCATCTCGATCGCGGCCCGGGTGCCGTCGTCCGACCGGAGCCAGCGAGCCTGGATCTCGCGGCCGAGGGGGTCGCGGACCCGGGCCTCCTGCCAGGACCAGCCGCCCGCCGCGGCGATGGCCTCCAGGGTGCCCTCACCGCCATCCGCGAGCGGGCAGAGCAGGACGTCGTCCGCGGGACGGGCCCGGCGCCAGCCCGCGGCGATGGCTTGGGACACCTCCACGGAGGTCAGCGAGCCCTTGAACGAGTCGGGCGCGATGAGGATCGTGGCGCGACCGCTGCGGGGTCCGGGCGTCTCCGCGCCGACGCTCACGCGACGCCCACCGGGTGGGCGTCGTGAGCGTGCGATCGATGGTTATCGTCTGCAGGGATCGCGATCACGCACGGCGATGCCCATGGGGTGGGCGTCGCGCTAGGGGGCCGCAACGGAGAGGGCGTCCGCCACGCCGTCATCGCAGGTCCTTCCAGTAGTAGGTCGTGCTGACGAGTTCCCCGTCCGGCATCGTCGCGAACCACGGGATGTCGCCGGCCCGCTGCCAGCCCAGGCCCTCGTACAGGCTGGCGGCCGCGCTGCCGCTGACCGTGTCCAGGATGAGCAGCCAGCGCTGGATCGCCCGCGCCCTCGCCTCGGCCGCCGACATGAGCGCGCCCGCGACCCCGCGCCGCCGGTGCGACCGCAGCACGAGCACCTTGGCGATCTCCGCGCGGTGGCTGCCGTTGGGGAATCGAGCCTGGATGAGCAGCGTGGACCCCACGACTCGCTCCTGGTCCATCGCAACGAACGCGTGCGTCGTGCCCGCCCGGACGACCGGCGCGAGGCCGGCCCAGTAGTCGGTCGCCTCCGCCGCGCCGAGCCCGTCCATGAACCCGATGGAGGCTCCGCCCGCGACGACGTCCACGAGCAGGTCCGCGAGGCCCGGGATCGCGGCCTCGTACGCGTCGGCGTCCAGCGCCCGGATCACCGGATGGGCGGCTCGTGCCCGGCGGTCCCACCCTGGCGCTGGCGCTCCAGGTACTCCGGGATCCTGATCATCGGCGGGCGTTCCTGGTCGGCGAGCTCGATGACCTCAAGGCCCAGTCGACCCTTGCCGGAGCGCGGCAGCTTCATCGTGGAGCCCATCTCCGCGAACAGTCGGACCTTGCGCCGTTCCTCCAGCCGCTTCATGACGGCCTGGATGATCACGAACGACATCCGCGACAGGCCCTCCAGCTCCTGGTTGCGATGGATGCGCCGCTCCAGGTCCACCTGGCCAAGCCCCTCGATCCCCACGCGCTCCGCGGCGTCGATGAGGTGGCCGATCTCCACGGCGTACCCGGTGAAGAACGGGATGCTCTCCAGCAGCGACCGCCGTCCGGCGTACTCGCCCGACAAGGGCTGGATGAGGCCGGACAGCTCCGGGTAGAAGAGGTTGATGAGCGGCCGAGCGACGAGCTCCGTGACCCGTCCCCCGCCGCCTTCCTTGAGCACGCCGTCCGTGACGATGGGGCGCTGGTAGTAGCCCTTGACGTACTGGATGCGCGGCTCGTGGAGGAGCGGCCCCAGCGTCCCGTAGACCATCCGGTGGTGCCAGTGCTTCACGTCCGTGTCCGCCCACACGACGATGTCGCCGGTCGTCTCGAAGAGCGACTTCCAGAGGGCCTCGCCCTTGCCCACGAACGAGCCGTAGCGGGCGAGGACGTCCGGGTGACTCACGACGCGAGCGCCCTCCGCCTCGGCGATCTCGCGCGTCCGGTCCGAGGACGCGGAGTCGATGACCAGGACTTCATCCAGCAGTGGCACCCGACCTACCATCTCGCGCATCGCTCGGCGCACGATGGGGCCGATGGTCTCCTCCTCGTTGAGGGTCGGCAGCACGAGGCTGACGGTGACGCCCTGCTTCTCCTTGAGCTGGACGAGGCGGCGCAGGTCGGCGAACTCGGCGTGGTGGAAGTTCGACTCGCCGAACCAGCGCTCCACGCGGGTCGGGACCGCGCGCGCCTCTTCCGCCGCGCGGTCGGCCGCGGCCAGCGTCTCCGCCTTGGACGCGAGGACATCGAAGGTCGGGGCGCTGATGGGCTCACGGGTCTTGACGACGATGACGCTGGCCTTGGCCCGGGCCGCGATGGCCTCCGGCATGGCCCCGAACAGGTACGTGTCAGAGCCGTCGCCGCCAGGGGCCGCGGAGGCACCCATGACCACGAGATCCGACTTGTCCGCCTCGCGCAGGATCGCGTTCCGGACGTTCGGGGCCTCGCGCAGGATGCCCTCGCCCTTGCCGCGCAGGTGCTGCTTGACGAACGTGGCGAGCGCCCGTTCCGCCTGGGCCCGCACGGCCATCGTGATCCCGGGCGGGACGAGGTGGAGGACGACGACCGTGGCCTTGTGGTGGCTCGCGATGGCATCGGCGAAGCGCAGCGCCAGCTCCGCGTGGGGGCCGCCGCGGACGGGGACCAGGACGCGCTTGATGTCGCGCGAACCACGTTGCTTGACGACGGCGATGTCTGCCGGGGCGTCGCGCACGACCTCGTCGATGGTCGGCGAGAAGATGGTGGGCGAGGATCGCTCGTCCGCGGCGGCCGGCGACTTCCCGCCCCAGCCGAAGATGATGAGATCCGCCTCCTGCTCCGCGGATGCCTCGATGATGCCCTCGGCCGCGTGCCGGCCGATGCGCACGATCGGATGGATCGTGGTGCCCTCCGGGGCGTAGTCGAGCACCTTCTGGAGCAGCCGCCTGGCGTGCCGCGCCCGCGTGGCACCCTCCGACAGCGGCATCCCCTCCGGGACCTCCACGATGCCGAGCGCGGACAGCTCACCCTGCCGCGGGTCCAGCATCGCGGCGCCCAGGCGGATGAGTTCCTCCGCGGTCCCGGGGTTGGCGACCGGGATGAGGATCCGGACCGGGAGCGGCGTCCTGGCGCTCACCCGCGTGCCTCGGCGGCATTCCAGCGCTCGACCAGGTACGGCTTCAGCAACTCGAACTCCCGAGCCTGGCGCTCCACGCGGTCCTCCGCCTGCTCCGTGGTGATGTGTCGGTTCTCGATGACGAACGAACCCACCCGCCCGAAGTAGATGGGCACGAGTGCCGCGACGAGGTTCTCCAGCGGCGCCACGGGATGGCGCGCGGTCACGACCAGGTCGTAGATGACGCGGGCCCACAGGTCGTCCGGGAAGTGGAACGAGCTGACCGCCTCGGCCATCTCCAGGGTGCTGGCCGAGGTGGATGCCACGTCCCCGCCGGTGCCGAGCCTGGCCGCTGCCTGGTCGCCCAGCCGGCCGGCTTCTGCGGCGAGCTCCAGCACCGTCTCCACCGTGGCCGGGGCGAGCATGGAGCGCCACGTGTCGGCGAGGGTCAGCGAGCCCGCGTGGAACTCGGAAAGAAGGCGCAGCGTGTTCACCTCCAGCGGCGGCGGTTCGATGATCCGCTCGAACCCGTACACCGGGACGTCGTGGCTGCCCTTGATGTCCAGCCAGTGGCTGGCGTGCTTCTCGGCCAGGCGCAGGATGGTCCCGACCACCTGGCGGAACATGGGCCCGAGGTCGGAGCCCGGGTCCTTGGGGTCGTGGATCTTGGCACCCAGCCGGGTCTGACACACGGCGAACCCGCCGGCCAGGGCGGAGGTCGTCATCCAGATGTCGATGCCGAACTTGCTGA
>JBBEBL010000044.1:2405-6903 GCA_040882345.1 Chloroflexota bacterium | reverse complement strand
ACGAGCCGCGGATCTCGGGGAGCATCGCCGCCGGGATGGCCAGCTCGTCCAGGATGCCTTCATCCCAGCGACACGTGGCGAGGTCCATGAGCATGGTCCGCGAGGCGTTCGTGGCGTCGGTCACGTGGACGCCGCCGGCCGGGCCGCCCGTAATGTGCCAGATCAGCCAGGTGTCGATCGTGCCGAACAGCAGATCTGCCCGCGGCGCGGTCTTCTGGTCCAGGATCCAACGCAGTTTGAGCGCGCTCGAGTAGGTCGAGATGGGCAGCCCGGTCCGTGCCCGGAACCGATCCGTGCCCCCGTCGCCGTCCCCCGCCAGGCGCGCGACCGCGTCGGCGGTCCGAGTGTCCTGCCAGACGATCGCCGGCCCCACCGGTCGACCGGTGGCCCGGTCCCAGACGACGGTCGTCTCGCGCTGGTTCGTGACCCCGACCGCGGCGAGCGAGCGGGCATCCGTGTCCGCCTCCCGCAGGGCCACGCGCACGCACGTGCGCACCCGTTCCAGGATCTCGTCCGCGTCATGCTCCACCCATCCGGGGCGCGGCGTGATCTGGGCGTGCTCCAGCTGGTGCCCGGCGACGATCCGTCCGCCGCGATCGAACAACAGGCAGCGACTGCTCGTCGTCCCCTGGTCGATCGCGGCGATGAGGCTCCGCGGCGCGTGATCCGTCACCCGCCCGTGGCGATCCCGTTCGACGTCGAGCTGTTCGCGAGCGTCCAGACGGCCTGCGTCTTCGAATCGAACTTGGGGCCGTACATGTTGCTCAGACCGCTGTACCCGTACGAGTTGAGCGAGGTGAGCGTCCCGATCCCGGTCGATTCCGTGAAGGACGCCAGCCACGGACCGCCGGACGAGCCGCCGGTCATGTTGCAGGCGATCCCCCAGGTCAGGTTGCTGTTGTTCGTGTCGTTGAACGTGTTCCCGGCGCAGTACACGAGGTCCTTGCCCTTGTACTTGCCGGCGGCCGGGTACCCGAACGCATAGATCCGGTCACCGGTGGAGGCGGCGGGATAGCCGATCGCGAATGCGCCGCCCACGGTCGAATCAAGCTGCTGGGTGGACGTCGTGGTCTTGCCGCCACCCGCGACGATCGCCACCGCGTAGTCGTGGACGGTCGCCTGGGTGTTGAAGCCGCCGGCCGTGGCATAGCCGTTGTGGACGACCAGCCCGACCGCCGTCCAGCATCCGTACTTGGTGCTCCCGCAGGTGAACGTCGGAGAGGCGTCGAAGTCCGGGACGAACATCCAGTTCGACGCGTGCTGCTTCGCGACCTCGTCATAGGCGCAGTGCGCGGCGGTCACGACGAGCGAGTTGCTGGTGCGCGTGTCGGCGACGACGGCGGCGGAACAGACGTACTGGCTGCCACCCATCGTGAACAGGACCTTGCCGGACCGGGCATTGATGGCCCCGCCCTTGGTCCACGAGGCACCGGTCACTGCACCCGTAGAACCGCCACCGCCACCGCCGGGCTTGCCCGGGTTGCTCGGCTTGGCCTTCGGCGAGAAGGTGCCGTTCGCCGAGCGCACGAAATCGCGCGGCTTCGCGTTGGCGACACGCTCCGCGGTCCAGTAGGCCATGACGCGGGCGCGTTCTGCGCGCTCGGCCCGGTCGGAGCCGCTGCCCGCGGCGACCGGCGCGACCGCCAGTGGCAACAGGGCAAGGATGGTCAGGATGGCGGTCGCGACCGCGGCCCTGGATCGACGCATGGACCTCTTCCTCCCTTGGGTTCGTCCGACGCGGAGCCTTCGTCGCGCGAGCGTACTCGCTGCTGCGAACCATGACCAGCCCCTTCGACCAATCCGTGGTGCCGGGGTCCACCGAAGAGAAGTCGAGCGTCACCCCACCCCACCGACGCGAACCACACCACCAGGAGGTATCTCTGATGCGCCGAATCGCCCTCGGACTGCTCGCCGGCTCACTGATCATGGGGCTGATCGCCGCCCCCGTCAGCGCCCGCTCGGGCCCGACCATCGTGGAGACCGCGATCGCGGTCAACGCCGACTCCGGCGAGTTCTCCACGCTCATCGCCGCGGTCGTGGCCGCGGACCTCGTCGACGTCCTGAACGGCAAGCGCCAGTTCACGGTCTTCGCCCCGACCGACGCCGCGTTCGCCAAGCTCGGCCTCAACGCCAGCAACGTGGGCACCCTGCCCAAGGCGACGCTGCAGAACATCCTCAAGTACCACGTCACGCCCGGCCGTCGGGACTCCGGCTCCGTCGTCGGCGCCGACCGCATCCGCATGCTGAACGGTGGCTTCATCAAGCCGTCCGTCACCGCGTCCGGCGCGTTCGTCAACGACTCGAAGATCGTGTCCGTGGACATCTCGACGTCCAACGGGATCATCCACGTGATCGACACGGTGCTGCTCCCGTAGGGGTAGCTCCTCCTCCCTCCCCTTTTCCGCGGCCCCCGCCCCCCCCCCCCCCCCCCCCCCCCCCCCCCCCCCCCCCCCCCGCTTCGTGTCCGGAGTGGGCGGCGCAGTCGCCCCTACGCCGGCCCGTCCACTACGACCGGCACGTTCGTGACCGGCGGCAGGTCCAGCCCCGCCACCCAGCTGGCGATCTCGTCGCCGGCCGCCACCCAAACCCCGTCCATCGCCTGGGCCCGGCGGATCAGCGACTCCAGTGCCGCGACGCGCGCGGGCCGTCCGCTGATGAACGGGTGCATGGTCAGGTCGAACAACCCGCCGACGGCGACCAGAGCCTCCAACTCCTCCCCCCAGGCATCGGCCACCTCCGACGGGCGCAGGATCGGCGACGACGCGTACCCCGGGACGTAGTTGTAGCGGTTCCAGTCGTCCAGCGACCAGTGCATCGGCAGCTCCACGAGTCCGGAGGCGTGGACGTACGGGTGGTCGGAATCCATGAGCCCGGACTCGTACGTGAAGCCGTGGCGGGCCACCAGCTCCGGCGTCCGGAAGTTCATGTCGCACGATGGCGGTCGATAGCCCAGCGGGCGCACGCCCAGGACCGAGTCGAGCGCCTCCAGGCCGCGCCGCAGGTAGCCCTTTTCCGTGGCCTCGTCCACCCCGCGGACGCTCTCGTGCAGGTACCCGTGATGGCCGATCTCGTGCCCGGCGTCGCGGATGGAGCGGGCCACGTCCGGCCACGTCTCGGCGACCCAGCCGGGGATGAAGAAGGTCGTCCTCAGGCCCACCCGATCCAGCATCCGCAGGATTCGCGGCACCGCGACCAGGGGTCCGTAGCGCTGATGGGCCATCACGTCCAGGTAGTCGGCCGTCTCCGGATGGTCGGTCAGCATCACGGCCTCGGCGTCCACGTCGAACGTGAACATGGCCGCGGCGCGGATACCGTCCGGCCAGCGGAACCCGGGCGGCAGCGGTTCCCCGGGGAGTGGCTCGTCGGGGAGCGGCGCATCCATGCGACCAACGATACTGGGGTGGTGCGTCCCCTGCCCGCCCCGTTCGACGACATCGCCGCCGGCCGTCCCGCGTGGATCGGCCTCGCCGGGCCGGCCCTGCTGGGCAGTCGATTGCTGACCAAGGAACTCGCCTTCCCCACGGATGAGCGCGAGGCGTTCCAGCTGCGCGGCCTCCTCCCCGACCGCGTCCTGACCATCGAGGAGCAGGTCGCGCTGGAGCTGGAGCACCTGCGCGTCAAGCACGACGACCTGGAGAAGTACATCGGTCTGGCCGCGCTCCAGGACCGCAACGCGACCGTCTTCTATCGACTGCTCGCGGAGCATCTGGAGGAGTTCCTGCCGATCGTCTACACGCCGACCGTGGGCCGTGCCTGCCAGGAGTTCAGCCACATCATCCGCCGCACCCGCGGGACCTGGATCACGCCGGCGGACGTGGACCGCATCCCGGAGATCCTGCGCCAGGGCCCGTACGAGGACGTTCGACTCATCGTCGTGACGGACAACGAGCGGATCCTTGGCCTTGGCGACCAGGGCGCGGGTGGCATGGCCATCCCCATCGGCAAGCTCGCCCTGTACACGGCCGCCTGCGGGATCCATCCATCGCTGACCCTCCCCGTCTCCCTGGACGTCGGGACGGACAACCCGGCCCTGCTCGCGGATCCGCTGTACCTGGGCTATCGGGCCCCGCGACTGCGTGGGACGGCCTATGACGAGCTCGTCGAGGCGTTCGTCACGGGGGCCGAGGAGGTCTGGCCGGGCTGCCTCATCCAGTTCGAGGACTTCAAGCACCATAATGCGCTGCGCCTGCTCCATAGATACCAGGACCGCGTCCCGTCGTTCAACGACGACATCCAGGGGACGGCGGCGGTCGTGGTGGCGGGCGTGCTGGCGGGCCTGCGGGCGGATGGCCGCACGCTGCAGGACGCGCGGGTACTGCTCGTGGGCGCGGGCGCGGCCGGGATCGGGATCGCGCGGCTGCTGTCCCTGGCGATGCGCGAGGCGGGACTCTCCGATGCACACGTCCGTGACGCCATCGCCCTGGTCGATTCGATCGGGCTGGTGCACGCGGGGCGGTCTGACCTGGACGCCGACAAGGCCGGGTTCGCGGTGGCGGCC
>JBBEBL010000044.1:0-2305 GCA_040882345.1 Chloroflexota bacterium | reverse complement strand
GAGGTGGGACAGGCCAACAACGTGTACGTGTTCCCGGGCGTGGGTCTTGGGGTGCTCATCGCGGAGGCGCCGGTCGTCACGGACCGGATGTTCCTCGCGGCGGCCCGGGAACTCGCGAACGCGGTCACGGATGATCGACTCGCGAGCGGGGCGCTCTATCCACCTGTCGCGCATCTGCGGACCGTGTCGCGACGCATCGCGATCGCGGTGGTGCAGGAAGCGGGACGACCCACGGACGCGGAAGGCGGCATCGAGGCGATCGTGGACGCGGCGATGTGGTGGCCGTCGTACGTGCCGTACCTTCCGGCGCACCCGACGGAGCGGCGCCGGGTGAGTGAGACATGACGTCGCGACAGGGCGTGACGGCTCGGTCGGGATCCGGCCCGACGCGAGCGTACGTCCGCGGCGCGGTCCTCGACGCGGTCGGGGAACCGGTCGTGGTCCGAGCCCTGGAGCTCATCGCGCCGCGTGCCGGCGAAGTCCGCGTACGGATGCTGGCCTCCGGTGTCTGCCACTCCGACCTGCACGTCCGCGACGGGGAGTGGGACCGACCCACCCCCATCGTCATGGGCCATGAGGGCGCGGGCATCGTGGAATCCGTTGGGCCGGGCGTTGACGAGCCACGGGTCGGGCAGCTGGTGGCACTGTCGTGGCTCATCCCGTGTGGCGTCTGCCGATCGTGCCGCCGCGGACACGTCTGGGCCTGTCCCGACTCCCCGTCGTACCGACACGCCCTGCTGGATGGCGAGATCCCGTTCCGTTCCGCCCACACCGGGGAGCCGATCCGGGCCTACTGCGCCATCGCCACGATGTCGGAGGCGGTCGTGGTCCCGGCCGCGGCCGCGATCCCCGTTCCGGACGGCACGGACCCGGCCGTGGCCGCGCTCATCGGCTGCTGCGTAACGACCGGGGTGGGTGCCGTGCTCAAGACCGCGGCCGTACCCGCCGGGGCGTCCGTCGCCGTCATCGGCCTCGGCGGCGTCGGGCTGTCGTGCGTCATGGGCGCGGCGATCGCCGGTGCGTCGCGGATCGTGGCCGTGGATCGCGTGGCGGCCAAGCTGGACGTGGCCGCATCGGTCGGGGCCACGGACACGGTCCTCGCGGACGATGACGCCGCCGCCACGGCCGCGGCCCTGCGCGACCTGACGGACGGCGGCCCGGACTTCGTGTTCGAGGCCATCGGCCGTCCCGAGACCGTGGAGCTGGCCGTCGCCGCGCTGCCGCTGGGGGGCACGGCCGTGCTGGTCGGGATGACCCCGCTCGGAGCACGCGCGTCGTTCCAGGTCTATCCGTTCGTGGATGGCTCCCGGCGGATCCTTGGCTCCAACTACGGGTTCGCCGTGCCCACGATCGACTTTCCCCGGTACGCCGCCTGGACCCTTGACGGTCGGCTGCCCGTGGAGCGCCTGATCGACCGCCGGATCGGCCTCGACGACATCGAGGACGCCTTCGCCGCCATGCGCCGCGGCGAGTACACGCGTCAGGTCATCGACTTCGGCTGACGGCTTCTCCGGGACCCGGTTCCGGTTCGTGGATGAACGGCGGTTCCGGCGCCGCGATCGGGGGCAGCAGCGACTCCCCGGTGATGAGCCGCGTCCCCCGGCCGTGGGTCAGGAAACTGAACGCCCACCGCGTCAGGACGACGATCCGGTTGGCGAAGCCGATCAGGTAGAAGATGTGGATCCCGAGCCAAAGCAGCCAGGCGGTGAAGCCGCCCTGGCGACCCAGCGGGCCGAGCCATGGGATGTCCGTGACCCCGGCGAGGCGGCCAATGACCGCTACGTCTCCCCGGTTCTGATCGCCAGGAAGTCCCCGCCGGAGCGTGTCACGGGCGATCTCGCCGAGCGAGCCGGCCAGTTCCACGCCCGTCGGGCCGCCGCCGACCCTCGCCACGATGAGCGAGTCGTATCCGATCGGTCCGCCATCGGACAGCAGGACCTCGCGCCGGTCCGGGTCCAGGCCGACGGCCTCGCCCAGGATCACGGTCGTGTTGCGCTGCTTGCGCAGCATGCTCCGCAGGGGCTGGGCGATCTCGCCCGGGGACAGGGCGCCCGTCGCGACCTGGTAGAGCATCGGCTGGAACAGGTGGAAGTTGCGCCGGTCGACGACGGTCAGCGCGACCCCCGGGTCGATACCCAGCTGCTTCGCGGCATACAGGCCGCCGAAGCCGCCGCCGACCACGACGACGCGGTGTCGTTCCCGGGGCGTGGCCGTCACTCGGGCGGGTCGCTCCCGTCGGCCGGGCTCGTCGCGGCAGCGTCGCGGCGCCTGGCGGCGTCGCGGCGCCTGGCGGCCACCTTCGCCC
>JBBEBL010000043.1:0-6925 GCA_040882345.1 Chloroflexota bacterium | reverse complement strand
GACGGACGCTGGTGGCGTCGTCGTCGTGGAGCTGGCGCCGGGCGACTACGTCGTGGAGGCCCAGCCCGTGGAGGGGCTGATGGGGACCCCCGCCGCGATCCAGGTCACCGTAGTGGACGGTGCGGCGACCCCGATCAGCCTCGATTACGACACCGGCATCCGCTGAGCGTCGCTTCTCCACGCCGCCAGTCTTGGATCGCGTTTAGAGCTGACACCTCTGCGAATCGCCGGCTGGCGGCGGCGCGGACCCGTGGATGGGCCCTGGCAGAAGCCACAGCTCTATCCGCGAACGATGAGGGCCGTCCAGCGCGCTCCGTAGCAGTGGCGCTTCTAGACGCAAAGGGCGGAACGGGGAGGTGGCCTCACCGCGCCCTCACGCCCCGGCGGACACCCTGAGTGGCGGATCCGGGATGAACGTGCAGGCGGGTGGCCGATTCTCGCAGAACTCTGGGGATGCCCCGCACGCTCGTGGCAGGACGGGCACTGTGGGTGGCAGCGGGGCGATGAGGGACCAGGGAGGCCACCCGCCACGACCACCGCTACCATGAACCCATGCAACTCCAGGTCGCCCTCGTGCAGACCGATGCCACGGGGGACGTGGACGCCAACGTGGCCCGCGCGGCGGCCCTCGCCGACGAGGCGGCCGCGGCCGGCGCGCGCCTGGTGGCCCTGCCCGAATACCTCCAGTACCGCGGACCGGATGACGGCTTCCGCGCCTCGGCCCGTCCCGTCCCCGGCCCCACCACGCAGCCATTCCAGGAGGTCGCCCGACACCGCGACGCATGGATCCTCGTCGGCAGCGTGGCCGAGCGGAACGACGACGACCCACAACGCCCCTACAACACGAGCGTCCTCATCGACCCATCCGGGGAGATCGCCGCGACCTACCGCAAGGTGCACCTGTTCGACATCGCGGTGGACGCCGGCCCGTCCGACACGGAATCGGCCCGCGTCACCGCGGGCACGCAGCCCGTGACCGCGGACGTGGACGGCGTCCGACTGGGACTCACGATCTGCTACGACGTGCGCTTCCCGGAGCTGTACCGGACGCTCGCGCTCGCCGGGGCGGAAGTCCTGACCGTGCCCGCGAACTTCACGGAGCGCACCGGCCGCGATCACTGGGAAGTGCTGCTGCGTGCCCGCGCCATAGAGAACGGCGCCTACGTCCTGGCGCCGTCCCAGACAGGTGGGCCGCCCGGTCAGCCCGCCTACGGCCGCAGCATGATCATCGATCCGTGGGGCACGGTCGTCGCCCAGGCCCCGGACGGTGTCGGCATCATCTCCGCCCGAATCGAGACGGACCGCGTCGCCGCGGTCCGTCGTCAGATCCCCGTATTGGCCAACCGACGGCCGGAGGCCTATCGGCTGGGCTGAGCCCCTGAAAGACGTCGTCAGTCCGAGAGCCGGACCACGAAGGCGTCGAACGGGCTGTTGCCGATGACCCCGCAGGTCCCGGCCGCCTGCTGGGCGGTGGTGCACTGGCCCACGGACAGTGGCTGGCTCACGAAGTCGTCCGCCATGTAGCCGGTGATCGTCTTGTTGCTGCCGCCGGACGCACTGACGATGGTGAACAGGACCCAGCCTTTGAAGCACCCATGGTTGGACGGGTCGGCGGGGCAGGGACCAACGACCGGCACCGGCAGGGTCTTGCCAGCAAGCTCGCTATCCACATCATCGAAGATCGTCGTCTGCATACCGGAGTTGTGCTGGCCGACGTACTGGTCGAAGTCCATCGTGGCGGTCACGATGTTCGTCCCATCGATGATCCGCTTGACTTCCGCGGCGTTCACGTTGTTGCCGCCGTTGAAGTCCGTCCACGCGATATCGAACTGGCCCTGGGGATAGTCCGTGTTATTGCCAGGTGGCTCCCCGAACGCCTGCGCCGTGCCCGGCGTGCCGTACTTGGGGGTGCCGTCGCCGTTGAATGCGTCGATATGCATCATCCAGGGCGCCGCGCCCACGGCCGTGTCGATGGAGCCGGCGATCGCCGACGCCGTCACCGACACGTCCCACGTGTTCTGGCCCACGACGCGAGCGAACGTGTTGGCATGCGGCTTCGTCAATCCGACCTGGACGGTGGCCCCGGACGACAGCAGCGCGACGTTCACGTTGAGGGCCGCTCCGTCCGTTCCATGCACGTAGCCGTTCCGGTCAGCCGCGTCATGGGCAGCCGCGACGGCGGCCGCCGACTTTGCCGCCACGGACCCGGAGGCGTTCATGTACGCATTCGCGCCGGCGACAGCCGCCAGGTCAGCCGCGTTCTGCTCGAACCGGCGCTGGGCGAACGCGCTGCCGCCGTCGATGACGAGGCCCACCATCGCGATGATCGCGACGAGCGATAGCGTGAAGAGGACGAGGATCTGACCTCGCTCCCGCTCGCGGGCGCGAGCCGTGTGCTTGATCATCGGGTTCAACTCCTTCAGGGGATCCGGATGCTGCTGGACGACGTGAGGTTGATGGGGCCCGAGAGGCCCAGGAGGGTGACCGGGCTGTATGTGGCCGTGACCGTGACGCGGACGTAGTCACCGGACTGACACGGGACCTTCCCGTTGGCATTGCCGGTGATGTCGACGCACAGGAAGTCGGGCGTCTGGAAGGCAGGGACGAGTCCCCGTTGCGTGGCGACGACCGCCTGGGTCTGGGTGGACTGCCCGAGGGTGACGCCCGGGTACACGGCCGTCCGCCGGGCGATCTCGCGCGCCGCTTCCGACACGCCATTGAACATGTAGATGCCGCGACCAAGGTCGAATACGCCCATCAGCAGGACGAGGAAGATGATGATCGTGAGCGAGAACTCGACGAGTGCCTGCCCCCTCGCGGTCGAGCGCGCGAGGCCGCTTCGAAGCGTGCGCATCAGTTCTTCGTCACGATCGTCTGGAGGAGCGAGACGGATCCACCGGCATTGGTGACGGTCAGGGTCACGTTGTAGGCGGTGCCCTTGCTCGGATAGTCGTGGCTGACATTCGGCAGGTTGCCCGCGTCCGTCGTGCCGTCGCCGTAGTCCCAGCGCCAATAGGTGATGGCGCAGGAACCCGTCGTCGGGGTGGAGATGCTGGTGAAGTCCACCGGCTTGTTCTTGTTCTGCTGCGATGAATTGAAGCCCGCGATCGGTAGGGGGCAGGGCGTCGGTGTCGGCGTCGGGGTCGGTGTCGGGGTTGGGGTGGCGGCAGGCGTCGGGGTTGGCGTGGGCGTCGGGGTTGGCGTGGGGGTCGGGGCCGGCGTGGCGACGCCGCTACCGCCTGGCGTCACGATGATGTCCGCCGTCGCCGCCGACACGAGGGTGATGTTCTGACCGCCCGTGAAGCCCGCGATGAGCGGGGTCAGGAGCTGGAAGTGGCCGGTCACGGTCACGGTCACGCGGTTGCCATAGGTGGCCGTGCAGGCCGGCGTGCAGGTTCGGGTGACGTCGGCGGGGCTGACGGTCACGAACGAGTTCTTGGCCTCGCTCGTCACCGCGCACATGACCCGATTCGAGACCGAGCACGCCGTCTGCGAGAAGGAGGTCGGGTCCAAGGCCGCCTCGAAGGCGCCTTCCCGGGCGGAGTTCGTGATCGTGATCTGCGAGTAGAAGATCCGCCCCAGGTCGACCGCCGCCAGCATGAGCAGCAGCAGGACCGGCGCGATGAGCGCCAGTTCCACGAGCGACTGGCCCCGGGATCGATCGCGGTCGCGGCCGCGGAGTCGTCGGGCGATGGAGAGTCGATGCATCAGCGGTTCCCCGTGTGCGGGATTCGTGTCATGACCCCGATGTTGGTCGGGGCACCTTTCACGGTCCCTTGAAACGGTGCGCCGGTGCATAGCCCGGATGGGTCAATCAGCGGGCTCGATGGTCACCCTCCAAGCGCGCAAGGCCGAATCGAAAGAGCCGCGCCTCGCGGCGCGGCTCTCGTGCGGTGGCTTGCCTGCGTATCAGTGAACCAGCTGGATGCCGATCGGCGCACCTGGGCTGACCTCGCCACCTGGAACCACGGGTCCGGACGAACGGTAGTCGATGAACCATCCCTTCAGGCACCCGAGGAAGCCGGCCCCATTGGTGACCGGCACCGTGGGTGACCCAGGCGGGTTCGAGCACTCGCTCTTGTTGTTGCCCTGCACGTAGACATGCTCGATGTAGAAGACAGCGAGCGTGTGCACGTAGTACCAGGTGTTGTTGCCGTTGACGCCGGGGTCACCGCAGATGTCGGTGTCGCCCGGATCGTCTCGGCACGCCTGGTTGTGAAGGGGGATGAGCACGGGTGTACGGCGCCAGGCCAGAAGCTCAGCCTCGACCGAATTCGGATTGCCGGTTTGCGTCTGGAACCAGTCCGGGATCACGACGGTGCCCGATAGTGGTCCCACGATCTCCTGCGAGAGGTTCATTCCCGGCACGAGGTCCAGCCATCCGAATGCGCCGGTCGAGTCACCCGATCCGCGGCAGAGCGGCAGGATCGCCATGCTGTCCAGGTCACCGGTCGGATTGGTCGACGACGGCAGGCCACCGGCACCGACCTTCGGCCAGTACGTGTCGTCCGGGTTCGCTCCTGGGGGTGGGGCTCCGATCCACGTCCCTCCTGGGACGACCTCACCCTGGGCGTCGCACTCCGATACGCGGACCGGGAACGTGAGCGGTAGCAGCGTGCACCCGTCTTCCTCCGCGACACACTCCGTGCTGGTCGGGCCGGCGATGACCGTCGCCTCCGCTGATGCCTTGAAGGAGTTGACACCGAGTACGCGAGAGAACGTCGTCCCGACATTGCGGTCGCCGCCGACGCGTACGCCCCAGGCGGTGGCCGGGATAGGAAGGGTCGCGTCAACCGCATCCGGGAGGGGTTCTCCGAACGCGTCCGTATAGACGGCCGTCCAATCCTCGAGGCCGTTTTCCGCGGCCACTGTGTTGATCGCGCTCCAGACGTCTGCCCCGGTCCGTGACTTGGCGGGGTCGATGTGGTCGGCGATCACGAGGCCACCTGCGGTCGCCGCAGCATCTGCCCCGTTCTGGGCCACCCGCTGCTGGGCGAAGGCGGCGCCGCCGTCCAGGATCAGGCCGGTCATCCCGATCATGGCCACGAGTGCCAGAACGAAGACTACGAGAATCTGCCCACGACCTCCGCGGTCGCGTTGTCGAATCAACATGTCATCGCCTCTCTTGGATGGGATTGGACTGTCATGGCTGCTTTGGGCATGTCGGGAAGACGGCGCTGGGGCACACGAGTTCGATGGGCAGTTCCGACCGAGCCTGGAACGTGATCGGCCCCATCAAGTTCCCGATGATCGGGGTGATCGCCGCCCACTCGGACGTCGGCGTCACGACCGCGATGCAACCGACCGCAAGGGGCGCGCACGCCGCGCCAAGCGTGCCATCTGCATTCGACCGGCGGTAATCGACCAGGTCATCCAGGTCGGCGAGGTTCGAGACCGGTCCAGCGAAGGTCGTTGCCTGCACACGCAGGGCCACCGCTCCCTTGTCCTGGTTGACGATCGCCATACGGGCACCCTCGCGGGCGGCGTTGGTCAGGCCGTTGTAGAGGAAGATCGCCCTCCCGATATCGAACACGCCTAGCATCAGGATCAGCGCGATCGGCAAGACGAGGGCGAACTCGACCAGAGCCTGGCCTCGGATCACTGGACGACGTGTGGTTAGGCCCGTCATGGGCCGACCGTGATGACCGAGTCGCACCCGGCAGGCTGCGGGTCGATCGTGCCGCCGAGAATCGACTGGTACCGGATCACGTAGTTGCCATTCGCGGGTCCTTGGTTTGCCGGCAGCGAGATGACCTGGGTAGTGAATCCGGCCGCGTCCCAGACCTGCTGGGCATGGGGCTGGTTACCCTGTGGGAACCGTCGGACGCCGGCGAAGTCGGGCACGGTACAAAGCCGGCGCTCGACCACGATGTAATCGACCTTCGTCAGCGAGTTGGTTGCGCCGGTTCCAGACTCCCTCACAGTCAGCATCACGTCGTAGCTGCCCAGACTTGAGTACGTCTTAGAAACGGTCTGGCCTGATCCGGTCGTCCCGTCCCCGAAGTCCCACAGCCAGCTGTCGTACGTGACGCCGGACGTGATTTCGTCGAAAGCGAAGTTCACAGCGAGTGGGTTGACACCGGACCGTGGCGTCCCGGTGAACTCGGCGATCGGACCGCTCTCGGGCGGTACCGTCACCGTCACGTAGCCGGTCTTGGTCTCCGTTGACGAGCCGCCTGAATTAGCCGCGACGAGTCGGACGCTGAAGGTGCACGAGTCGCCGGGCGAACCGCTGCACTGGTACGTGACGGTGTGTGGTCCTCGTGCCAGCGACGTGGGGGTCGTCACGCTGCCTGAGCCTGTCCCAGACGGCGTGCCGACGCTGAAGTCCCAGGTCCAACTGGAGGGATTGCCCGTTGAGACATCCGTGAAGGTGACCGGCAGGGGTGCCCACCCGGACAGCGGCGATCCGATGAAGTCGGCCACAGGCGGGGGCACGATCGGGTTTCCTCCGCCCGTGCCGTCCGAGACGACCCCTTCCTTGATGGGGTACGACACGCTCGCGCTGGCAAGGACGGTGTTGCCCACGATGGATGAGATGATCGGCGTGATCAGACCGAACTCGCAGTTCAGGTTGACCACGACTCGCGTCCCGATCAACCCATCGCCGACTTGAGGGACCGGAAGTTGATCCGGTAGCTGGCAGTTGATCAGAGTCGCGTCGTTCCTGATCATCGTCTGATACCTGTCCCTGATCGCCTCATCACCGGGCGTGCCCCACGCGGTCGCGTTGTCGGCCGCGTAGTTCGCAGCGACGCGGGTCATCTGCTGGAGATTGATCCACCCGAGATACACCCGACCGAAGTCGATGGCGACCAGCAGGACGAGCAGCAAGAGCGGCAGGATCAGCGCAAGTTCCACGACGCTCTGGCCGCGGGAGCGGCGGCGATGGCGGAAGCGCGATGGGATCGGCAGGCGCATGGGT
>JBBEBL010000042.1:3292-6936 GCA_040882345.1 Chloroflexota bacterium | reverse complement strand
GCTAAGGAACCACCCGAATGGCCCGATCAACCACCTCCCGCGGCGCTGCCGCCATCATCGTCTCGTTGGCCCTGATCGCTGTCGTCGCCGTCATGGCGACCGGGGCGTCCGGGCGGACGCCCACCCCATCACCGACGCCGGGCGCTCCGACACCGACGGCGCAGCCGAGCGTGGCTCCGTCGCCGACCGCCCAGCCGTCCGCCCAGCCTTCCGCCCCGAGCGGCGGCTTCGACGTCGACCTCGACACCGCCGATGGCCACGACGTCTCCGTCGTTGTCAAGGACGGCAGCGGCTCGGTCACGGACGTCAAGACCGGCCAGGCCCGTGACGGGATGTCAGTCCGCTGGCACGACGTCGAGGTCGAGAACGTCGACGCCGACACGCTCCGCATCACGTGGGCGGGTTGGTCGGCCGATGAGGTCATCCACCTCGACATCGCCCGCGACGGCGATGGCTATGCCCTCACCTTCACGGAGAAGCTGCCCTACCCGAACACGGATGCCATGGGCGCCGACCGGGTCGTGGTCATCGACTTCGACGCCCCGGTCAAGGCCTCGGACATCAAGGCATCGTTCAAGGACTGACCCGTCAGCCTTTGCGTTCCAGGATGGGCCGGGCCACGTCCGGCTTGTCCACGACGAACGCGAACATCGCGCGATCGCCCCAGCGGCCAAGGAACAGGTGGCCATAGATGTTGACGTCGGCGTCGGCCAGGGCGCGCGACAGGCGGGCCATGCCGCCTGGCCGGTCATCCACTTCGGTGACCAGCGACTCGCCCTCGATGTAGGTGTAGCCCTGCTCGTCCAGGACGACCTTCGTGGCGTCATCATCCGCCGTGGTCATGATCACGTGGCCGGAGTCGCCGATGCTCCCCCCGCCGATGGCCCGCAGGTCGATCCCGCGGGCGGCCAGCGCCTCCGCCAGCGTGGCCATCGCGCCGGGCTCGTTCTTCAGCTGGACCACGAACTGGTTGGCCATGACGGTGTGGCTCCTTCAGCGAGACGGACGGTGACGGCGGGGCCGAGGCCGGATTCTACCCGGCCACGGGCGAGGCCCGGTGCTGCTACGTTCAGCGCATGCACGACCTGAGCCTACCGATCGCCGCGGCGGCCTCCCTGGACGACCCGGCACCCGGCGAGCGGATCACGATCCAGGCGGCCGGTATCCCATGGTCCGCGTTGACATGGGGCGATCCCGGGGCGCGGCCACTGTTGCTGATCCACGGCGTGACCTCGTCCGCGGCCACCTGGTGGCGACTGGGGCCGGCCCTTGCCGCCACGGAACGACGGGTCATCGCGGTGGACCTGCCGGGCCACGGCCTGACAGGCCACTGGACGGGCCACCACCGATTCCGCGATAACGCCGCGGACGTGGCGGCCTTCGCCCGGGCCGCCGAGTTGGAGGATGAGGACCTGGAGGTGATCGGCCACAGCTGGGGCGCCATGACCGCGGCGGCGCTCCCGGCGGCCGGCCTGCGACCGGCGACGATCGTCCTGCTGGATCCGCCGGCCGTTCCCCACGCCGTCATCTCCGAGATGGCGGCCGATCCCGATGAGCGCACGTATGACGACCTGGACGAGGCCGTCGCCGCCGTCCGACGCGACAACCCGGCATGGCCGGATGGCGACGTGCTTGCCAAGGCGGAGGCTCTGACCCAGTTGGACGAGGCCGCTGCGCGTTCCGTCCTGCTCGACAACGGCGACTGGGACGGCGGCCTTGCGGACCTCGCCGATCCGGCCGCCGCCGGGATCCGCATCGCCATCGTGCGCGGCGAACCGGCGTTCGGCGGGATGCTCCTTGACGATGCCCTTCCGGCGTTCGAGGCACGCATCGGACGGGGCCGGATCCACACGATCCACGGCGGCCCGCACTCCCCGCAGCGGACCCATCCCGTGGAAACGACTGCGGCATTGCTGCACGCCCTTGACGACTGACCGCCGGCACCTGGCGCCGGGCGCCCGGCTGCGTCCCGCCCGGCGGCCCTAACGTCGAAGGAGCGCACGACACCGCCGGCTCACGGCCCTTCACTCGACGTTCCTCCCGCCCCGTGGGACGTGCGTCGAAGGAAGCCGGATCTTCGGGCCTCCCCGACCGATCGATCGACGATAGGGCCATGGGGCGGGACGACGCGACGGGGTGCCCTCCTGGGTCAACCCCTCCGGAGCGCGACCGCGCGCCGGTACGCGTCCACGTAGCGCGGCGCGGAACCCGTGACCCAGTCGAAATCCACCGCCATGCCGCGGTCTAGCAGTCCCTGCCAGAGGGCATTGTCGGCACCGCCCCCTTCGCCACGCAGGGCGAACGCCCTGCGGCAGGCGTCCAGCAGCGCCACCGATGTCGGCTCGTTGAACACGAACCCCGTCCCCGCCCCGGGTGATGACGTCTCGTCCATGACCGTGTCTGCGAGACCACCGGTCCGGTGGACCACGGGCGGGGTCCCGTAGCGGAGCGCGATCATCTGCCCCTGGCCGCACGGCTCGAACCGCGACGGCATCGCGAACACGTCCGCGCCGGCGTAGATGCGCCGGGCCATCGCCCGATCGAACCGCTCGATGAACGTGACCCGCCCCGGCGACGCGGCGGCCAGCGCCCGGAAGGGGTCCGCCAGCGAGGCGTGCCCGGAGCCCTGGACGATCAGCCGCGCCCCCATCCGCAGCAGCGCCGGAGCCGCCTCGGCCAGCAGGTCGAAGCCCTTCTGGGGATCCAGGCGCCCGACCATCCCGATGACCGGACCCCCATCCGTTGGGTCCATCCCGTTGCGCTCCAGGAGATCCGCTCGACAGGCCGCGAGCCCCGTCCGGTCCGCGCGCGAGTACGGCGCTGCGAGGTCGCCGTCCGTCGCCGGATCCCAGACCGTCGTATCCAGTCCGTTGAGGATCCCGATGAACCGGTCGCCGCGCCGCCGCAGCAGCCCGTCCAGGCCCATCCCGAAGTCGGGCGTCAGTGCCTCCCGCGCGAACCCGGGCGACACGGTGTTGACGATCTCGGCCGCCTCGATCCCCGCTGCCAGCAGGTCGATCCCGTCGTCGTTCTGGCCCGGAGCTCCATCGCCCGCGCGCAGGCCCAGCTGGGGCAAGGCCGCGTTGGCCGTCCAACCGTGGTAGGCGAGGTTGTGAAGGGTCATGACGATGGCGGCCCGCGCCACCACCGGGTCGTCCGCGTAGCGCAGGGACCGGAAGACCGCGGCGGGCCCGGCCTGCCAATCGTGCAGGTGCAGGACGTCCACCGGACGTTCATCCAGGCGCAGCGTCTCCAGCGCCGCTCGCGCGTACAGGCCGAACCGCCAGGCGTTGTCCGGGAAGTCGCCGTCGTCGTCGCCGTAGAACGCCGGCCGATCGAACGCCGGTGGATGGTCCACCAGACGCAGTCGATAGCCGTTCGCCACGACGTCCGTGACGCGCACCTCCGTGACGCCGGTACGGGCATGCGGATCCGGGACGCGCACCGTTCGCTCGCCACTGACCGCGCCGGGGTCCGGCTCCGGCACACCCCGATAGCGTGGCAGGAAGACGTCCACCGGCCCGTCGATGTCGTCAGTCAGCTGACCAAGCGCGCGGGCGAGCGCGTCCGTCACGTCCGCAAGGCCACCGGTCTTGGCCCAGGGTTCGCATTCGGCGGTCAGGAAGGCGATTCGCAGACCCATC
>JBBEBL010000042.1:1525-3192 GCA_040882345.1 Chloroflexota bacterium | reverse complement strand
GGTCTTGGCCCAGGGTTCGCATTCGGCGGTCAGGAAGGCGATTCGCAGACCCATCGCCTCATGGTAGGCCGCCGCGGACCAGGCGACAGCGCCCGACAGCGCCCGTGGACCGGGCCATCCGCCCCGAGCGAACCGGCTATCATCCCCGGCCATGGATCCCATACGCGTCCCGTCGCAGCCGGCGGCGTGGTTCCCGCTGCCGCCCCGCCTGGAAGGGCTGCGTCGCCTGGCCTACAACCTCCACTGGGCCTGGCATCCGCGCACCCGAAATCTGTGGAGCCTGATCGACCGGGCGGCGTGGAACCGCTACCGCAATCCCATCCCCGTGATCAGCGGGCCGACGGAATGGTCGCGGGTCCTTGATGACGAGAAGTTCCTGGCCGAGTACCACGACACGCTCGCGGCCTTTGACGCGTACATGGCCAACGGCTCCGACCAGTGGTTCCAGCGCACCCACGGCGACGACCTGTCGGGTCCCATCGCCTACTTCTGCGCCGAGTACGGGATCCACGAATCCCTGGGGATCTACTCCGGTGGTCTCGGGGTCCTCGCGGGCGACCACATGAAATCGGCCAGTGACATGGCGCTGCCACTCATCGGCGTGGGCCTGCTCTATCGCAAGGGCTACTTCCGCCAGTCGATCGATGCCGACGGGCACCAGGAGCACAACTATCCCGACTACGACCTGGCGCGCCTGCCGCTGTCTCGCGTGCAGGACGCCAACGGGCTGCCGCTGACGGTCACCGTGGAGCTGCCCGGGCGCGACCTGGTCGTCGCCGTCTGGCTCGCCCAGGTAGGCCGAGTCCCGGTGCTGCTGCTGGATACCGACGTGGCGGAGAACTCCGTCGAGGACCGGCCGATCACCCACATCCTGTACGTCCGCGGCCGGGAGATGCGCCTCCACCAGGAACTGGTCCTGGGCATCGGCGGCGTTCGGGCGATCCGGGCGCTGGGATCCTCGCCGGCGGTCTGGCACCTCAACGAGGGCCACTCGGCGTTCCTGCTCGCGGAGCGGGCCCACGAGTACGTGGCGGAGGGCCTGCCCCTGGACGACGCGTGGGCCCGGGTGCGGCGCGACAGCGTCTTCACCATCCACACGCCTGTCTCCGCCGGCAACGAGCGGTTCGACGCGGATCTCATCCGACGCATCGCGGCGAAGCCCCTGGAACGCGGTGGCATCCCGGTGGAACGCGTGCTTGAGCTGGGGGTCGGCATGGACGGCGACCGCAGCCAGTTCGACATGACCGCCTTCAGCCTCCGGCTCACGAACGGCGCCAACGCCGTCAGTCAGCTGCATGCGGAGACCGCGAACGCCACCTGGCAGGGCATCACGGATCACCCGATCCTGGGCATCACCAACGGCGTTCACTCGCCGTCATGGGTCGGTTCGCCCGTGGAAGAGCTGCTCCAGCGGCACCTTGGCGCCAACCTGGACCGGATCGACGCGGGCGGCAATCGCGAGGCGTACTGGGAGGGAATGGGACGCGTTCCCGACGACGAGCTGTGGGAGGCCCACCTGCGCCAGAAACGGGAACTGGCCATCTTCGCCCGTGGCCGATTCCGCAGCCAGTTCGCCCGGCACGGCGAATCGCCGTCCGTCCTGGCGGAGGTCGAGCAGGCGCTGGACCCGGAGGTCATGACCATCGGGTTCGCGCGCCGCTTCGCGA
>JBBEBL010000042.1:0-1425 GCA_040882345.1 Chloroflexota bacterium | reverse complement strand
GAGCAGGCGCTGGACCCGGAGGTCATGACCATCGGGTTCGCGCGCCGCTTCGCGACCTACAAGCGCGCCGGACTGCTGTTCAGCGATCTCGATCGCCTGGCGCGCCTGGTCTGGGATGCCGATCGGCCGGTCCAGATCATCTTCGCGGGTAAGGCCCACCCCGCGGACCGCCCCGGCCAGCGGGTGATCCAGGAGATCTTCCAGCGCTCGCGCTCACCGCAGCTGCGCGGTCGCGTCCTGATCCTGGAGGACTACGACATCCGCATCGGCCGCTTCCTGGTCCAGGGAGTGGACGTCTGGCTCAACAACCCGCGGCGGCCGCTGGAGGCGTCCGGCACCTCCGGGATGAAGGCGGCGCAGAATGGGGTCCCGAACCTGAGCGTCCTGGACGGTTGGTGGGACGAGGGCTACACCGGGGACAACGGCTGGGCCATCGGTGGTCGCGAGACGGATCCGGACGAGGCCGCCCAGGACTGGGCGGACGCCCAGGACCTCTATCGCCTGCTGGAGGACGACCTCATCCCGCGCTACTACGACCGCGACGCCGCCGGCATCCCGCACCGATGGCTGGAGGTGATGCGCCGCGCGATGGCCACGAGCCTGTGGCGCTTTTCCACGACGCGCATGCTCCACGAGTACTCGGAGCAGCTGTACCTGCCCGCAGCCGGCGTGGAGGTCGTCCGGGCCGCGCCCGAACCGGTCATCACGGAGGCCGGCTGACGGCGGTGGCGCCCCGCATCTCGCTGGCGCTCGCCCTCCACAACCACCAGCCCGTGGGGAACTTCGGGTGGGTCCTCGCGGAGGTCCACGGCCAGGCCTACGAGCCGATGCTGGCCGCCCTGGAGCGCCATCCCGGCGTCCGGCTCTCCCTCCACTACTCCGGCCCGCTCCTCGCCTGGCTGGCGGCGGAGCGCCCTGCGTTCCTGGAGCGCCTGGGCGCACTCGCCGATCGAGGCCAGGTGGAGGTGCTGGGCGGCGGTCATTACGAGCCGGTCCTGGCCTCGCTGCCGGAGCGCGACCGCATCGGGCAGCTGCGACGCATGGCGGACGAGCTGGAACGCCGGTTCGGGCGCCGACCGCAGGGCGCCTGGCTCGCGGAACGGGTCTGGGAGCCGGACCTTCCCACCTCGCTGGTCGCGGCGGGCTACCGGTGGACGATCCTGGACGATGCCCACTTCCGGGCAGCGGCGATCCCGGAGGAGGACCTCTGGGGGCCGTACACCACGGACGACCAGGGGAACCTGCTGCGTGTCTTCGGGACGGAGCAGGGGCTCCGCTACCGGATCCCGTTCCGACCCGTGGACGAAGTCATCGCCTACCTGCGCGACCACGCCACCGAGGCCGGCGACCGGGTCGGGATGATGGGCGATGACGGCGAGAAGTTCGGGGCGTGGCCCACCACGTGGCAGCACTGCTGGGGCGAGG
>JBBEBL010000041.1:0-41446 GCA_040882345.1 Chloroflexota bacterium | reverse complement strand
CCGAACTCGCGCTGGTACGGCTCCATCCGCTCGGCGATGAAGCGCCGGCCGTGCTCGCTCCCCCGGAGCGCTTCGGCGATCTCGTCCGCCCGGACCGCCTGGAACGCGGCGCGTAGCTCGTCGTCGTCGCGAACCTCGTTCTTCATGCGCCAGAGCGCCTCGATGGAATCCCAGTTGCGGTCCGAGGCGGAGTTCTGGAGCCGACCCAGGAGTTGCTCGTCCACGTCGCCGCGGGTCCGCTCCATGACCGCTCGCAGGTTCAGCGTGGCGGACAGCTGGGCGAAGTTGAGCATCCAGTGGATCTTCCAGTGGCGATCATGGACATCGATCGCGTCCTCCAGCACACAGGCGACCTCCGCCAGGGTCATCGCCTCCGCCCGGTCCAACTCGCCCTCCAGGTAGGCGAAGTTGCGCTCCATCTCCGGCACCAGGCGATCACGCCACCAGTCGGCGAAGCGCTGGCCGTAGACCGGCAGGACCGTGTCCAGGTAGGCGCCCATCGTGGCTGCGTAGTCGGCGTCGCGCGGCACCCGGGCGCCGTAGCGGGAGCTGTACTCAGTGCCCTCGATGTGAAGGTCAGGGTCGGCCGGGATGGCGGTCGTGTAGACGTAGCCGTTGACGTTCTTGGCCAGCCAGTCCACCGCGAACGGCGTCCCAAAGCGGCGGAACATGTGGTCGCAGCTCAGCCACCAGCCGCCGATGTCGAAGAACATCGGGCTGACGGGGTGCGGGATGTGCAGATCATCGTAGACCCAGAAGAAGTCCTTCTCGACTTCCGCGTCCCAGGTCACGGGGAAGCTCTCGTCGCCAAGGAACTGCCCAAGGATCGGCTCGCTGGTGTCCACCGTGTCTAGGCTCCCGGTCGCTGCGGTCATCGATCATCGATTATGATAGCCGCATCGTGTCCGCCACCGCTCTCCCGGATCTTATCGACGGTCCCCTGCTGCGCACCGTCCACGGCACGCCGACCGAGATCTGGAACGACTCGTGTGCCGTCGCGGAGCTCGAGTGGGCCATCGCTCGCGGCGCGACCGGCGCGACCACCAATCCGACGATCGTCGGCGACGTCCTCAAGGCGGAACACGACGCCTGGGTCCCGCGCATCCGCGAACTCGCGGCCGCGAACCCGACGTGGACTGAGACCGAGCTCACCTGGGCCGTCATCGAGGCGATGGCCGTGCGAGGGGCGGCCCGCCTGGAACCGGTCTTTCGCCGCGAGGGTGGTCGGACCGGGCGCCTGTCCATCCAGACCGACCCGACCCTGTACCGGGACGCCGAGCGGATGCTGGCCCAGGGCCTGCGATTCGCGGGGCTGGCGCCGAACCTGCAGGTCAAGTTCCCGACCACGGCCGCCGGCGTCAGCGCGATCGAGGTGGCAACGGCCCGCGGCGTGCGCATCAACGCCACGGTCTGCTTCACCGTGCCCCAGGCGCTGGCCGTCGGCGAGGCCGTGGAACGCGGCCTGGACGCCTTCGCGGCGAGCGGCGGTGACCCGACCGAGATGACGCCGGTCTGCACGCTGATGATGGGTCGGCTGGACGACTGGATGCGGGCGGTCGTGAACCGCGACAAGCTGGCCGTCCACCCGGATGCGCTCGACTGGGCGGGGATCGCCGCCTTCAAGCGCGCGTATCGGCTCTATGACGAGCGCGGGTACCGGACGCGCATGCTCGGCGCCGCCTATCGCCACCGCCTGCACTGGACGGAGCTGGTCGGCGGCGACGTGGTCATGACCATCCCGCAGCCGTGGCAGGCCAGATTCGATGCCAGCGGCATCTCGCCTGAGCCGCGCATCGACGAGCCGGTGGACCCGGCGTTCATCGACGAGCTCCTCGAGCGGATCCCGGACTTCCGGCGTGCCTACGAACCGGACGGCCTGGCGATCGGCGAGTTCGATGGCTACGGGGCCACCGTCCGCACGCTGCGCGCGTTCATCGCCTCGTACCACGACCTCATCGGCGCGGTCCGCGAGGTGATGCTCCCGAACCCGGACGCGCGCCCCGGCTGAGCGCCGCGCCGGGAGCTACTCGCCGGGCTTCTTGGCGGTCGCGGCGACTTCCTGCTTCTTGCCGCCGTCGCTCTCATCGGCCGCCTCCTGGGCCGCCGCCCAGTCCTTCTTGAACTGGACGATGCCCTTGTCCGTCAGCGGGTGATGGACCATCTGCTGCAGGACTTTGAACGGCAAGGTCGCCACGTGGGCGCCGGCGAGTGCCGCCTGGGTCATGTGCAGCGGGTTCCGGATGGAGGCAGCGAGGACCTCAGTGTCCAGCTCGTGGATGGCGACGATCTCCGCGAGCTCGCGGATGACGATCATGCCGTCCTGGTTGATGTCGTCCAGCCGGCCGACGAACGGCGACAGCAGGCTGGCTCCGGCCTTGGCCGCGAGGAGGCCCTGGTTGGCCGTGAAGATGAGCGTGCAGTTGGTCTTGATCCCCTCGTCCGCCAGGCGACTGATGGCCTCCAGGCCGTTCTCGCTCATCGCCACCTTGACCACGATGTTCGGGGCGATCTTGGCGAAGTGCCGGCCCTCCTCCAGCATGCCGTCCACGTCGTCCGCCACGACTTCCGCGGATACCGGGCCGGACGTGATGGAGCAGACCTCGCGCAGGATGTCCTCGTACGAGCCCCCGACCTTGGCGTACAGGCTCGGGTTGGTGGTCACGCCGTCCAGCACGCCCCACCGGGCGACGGTGCGGATCTCGCTGATATCGGCAGTGTCGAGGAAGATCTTCATCGGGCGGCTCCGTAGCGTTCGGGGCCGCCTATCGTACCGCTGAACGGCGACCTGGCTCTATGGGGCAGCCTCGGCCGGCGTAGCCATCACCGGGACGGGTGCCGCGTCCGCGCGGGCCCGCAGCTCCGGCTCACGGCCGTCCGCGACCGCGATGGACGCGCCCACGAACCCGTCGAACAGCGGATGCGGCCGCTCCGGACGGCTCTTGAATTCGGGGTGGAACTGGCTGGCCACGAACCACGGGTGGTCGGCCAGCTCGACGATCTCCACCAACCGGCCGTCCGGTGACTGGCCGGACAGGATCATGCCCGCCGCCTCCAGGGTCTGGCGATAGCGGTTGTTCACCTCGAAGCGGTGGCGATGGCGCTCGTAGATGACTTCCTGCCCGTAGACCGCTGCGGCCTTGGAGCCCGGGGTCAGCTTGGCCGGGTAGAGGCCCAGGCGCATCGTGCCGCCCTTGTCCTCCATGTCGCGCTGGTCCGGCATGAAGTCGATGACCGGATGCTCGGTGAACATGTCGAACTCGGTCGAGTTGGCGTCCGCCGTCCCGACGACATCCCGGGCGAACTCGATGACCGCGCACTGGAGGCCGAGGCACAGGCCCAGATACGGGATGCGCCTATCTCGGGCGTAGTGGGCGGCCAGGACCTTGCCCTCTATCCCGCGGTGACCGAAGCCACCGGGGACGAGGACACCGGCGACCCCGGCGAGGTGCTCCCCGACGTTGTCTGCGGTGAGCGCCTCCGAGTCCACCCAGCGAACCTTCGCGTCCACACCGTGCGCCCATGCCGCGTGGCGGAGGGCCTCCGTCACGGACAGGTAGGCGTCCGGCAACTCGATGTACTTGCCGACCAGGCCGATCTCCAGGACCGGCTTGGGCGCCTTGATCCGCGCGACAAGGGCACGCCACGTCGTCAGATCCGGCTCGACCTCCTCGTCGCCAAGGGACAGTTCGCGAACGATGAGCCGGCCCAGGCCGAACGCCTCGAACTGGAGCGGGACCTCGTAGATCGTGCTGGCTGTCTCGGCCGGGATGACCGCCTCGCTGGCGACGTCCGTGAACAGCGCGATCTTCTCGCGGATCTCGTCCGTGACCGGGTGGTCGGAGCGCAGGACGATGACGTCCGGCTGGATGCCGATGCCGCGCAGCTCCTTGACCGAGTGCTGGGTGGGCTTGGTCTTGAGCTCGCCGGTGGCGGCCAGTGCGGGCAGGAGGGTCACGTGCACGTACAGCACGTTGCGCCGACCCACGTCCTTGCGCATCTGGCGGATGGCCTCGAGGAACGGAAGTGATTCGATGTCGCCGACGGTCCCGCCGACCTCGACGATGACCACGTCCGGCTCGCCGTCGCGGGCGACCCGGCCGATGCGCTCCTTGATCTCGTTGGTGATGTGCGGGATGACCTGGACCGTGCCGCCCAGGTAGTCGCCGCGGCGCTCCTTGGCGATGACCGCCTGGTAGATGCGCCCGGTCGTGACGTTGGAGAGCTGGGACAGGTTGGCGTCGATGAAGCGCTCGTAGTGGCCGAGGTCCAGGTCCGTCTCGGCGCCGTCGTCCGTGACGAACACCTCGCCGTGCTGGTACGGCGACATCGTGCCGGGGTCCACGTTGATGTAGGGATCCAGCTTCAGGATGGACACCCGCAGGCCGCGCGCCTTGAGGATCCTCCCGATGCTGGCAGCCGTGATGCCTTTGCCGAGACTGCTCGTGACGCCGCCGGTCACGAAGACATACTTCGCCATGGGTCGCAGGTTCCTCCGGGGTTTTTCTGATGCTACAGAATCCCGGCCCCGGGCGCCAATCGGCGGGTTGCCGGGACGTGGTCCGGGAGCCGCCGCCGCCCTCCTGGACCACCCACGGCGGGCGCTTCACCGACCGCGAATGCCACGGGTGGTCGGGGTCCTCGATGGCCCGCGCTCACCGGTGGCTTCAGCCGTGGCGAACGTAGGCAGGTCGAGGGCGTGAGGGCCGGTCCTGCCGGGCGCCGTGTCGGTCCCGTGCCACTGCGTCCTTCGCCGTGGGTGAAGGAAGGGCAGGGAGCCGCCCGTGGCTGCGCTCTCACTGGGTCCTCAGCGTGCCCGCGTTCACCGTGGTCGAACCCGCGATCATCGGCGGTGTCCTTCCGGCGATCGATTCGCGGACGGTGAACGACCGTGGTCCGGGCCCCTGTCAGGAGGACTGGGAAAACGAGGCTGCCCCCGGTGGTGGCACGACCCCTCCCTTCGCGGTAGGGTCACGAGTCGCGCCACACCCTTCCGACGACAAGGATCTCGCCTTCCGTCGTTCGGAGCGTCTTCACCGTCCGTGAACGTCGACACGCCCAGGCGGCCTCCAAGCCGTTCCGATGACGAGTTCCCTGCGGGTCCTTCACCGTGAGTGATGTCGAGGGCCGCAAGCTGCGTGTGAAGGGTCGCGTCCGGGGTCTTCAGCGTGCATGCATTCGTGGTGGGTGAACGTGCGGCACTCGGCTGCGACTTCACGCCGGTGTGTTCGCGGGCGGTGATCGGGATGGGCGGACAAGGCTGACGGGGCGGTCACTCAGCTCCGTGGTGGCGGCCAGCTCCCCGGGGGCGGATCCTCCAGGCCATCACCCCAGATCTCCGGGCCACAGAAGAAGCCACGCGGGGGCGGCGCGCCGGTCGGGACTGGCGGCAGCGTCGCCGGGTCGGCCGCCCACGCCTCCAGCGTGGTCGCCAGCCACGCCTCGATCTCCGCGAATCGCGTCCAGCGCTTGAACGGCCATCCGGCATCCAGGCAGATGCGCTCCAGCAGTCGCTTGGCGAAGACCGTGTCGCTGTAGCCCGCGGCGTAGCGGTCGCTCTCGCCGTCGCCGATGAACACGACCTGCCGACCGGCGGCGCGATGGGCCAGCACTCGGTGCCGCTTGCACGTCCCGCACACGTGACAGGTGGGATGGCCGTTGGGGAACTCCAGACGCGGCCGGTCGGCGTCCCATGTCGTCCGCGCCGTGACCACCGGAAGCTCCCCAACCCCGAGTCGCTCCAGGGCCGGTCGGATGAAGAACCCGAACCCGTCCGACACGACCTCCACCGGGATCCCGGACGCCTGCGCTCGGCGGATGAACGGCACGAAGCCGTCGTCGTGCGGCTGGCGTGCGGCGGTCGCCAGCAGCGCAGCCGGGTCAGCCCTGACCAGGTCCATCTCCCAGCTCATCAGCCGGCGCGACCCCATGCGCCCGGCGTCGTACAGCGCGGCGGCCTCCTCCCACACCCCCGGGACATGGGCCGCCATGACTTCGTCCGTGACGTCGGTCAGGGAGATCGTGCCGTCGTAGTCGATGAGCAGGGCCAGCGGCGGCTCACCGTCACGCAGCGGTGGGACCGGCGGCTGGACGTCCGTACCGTCCCTCATGTCACACGGGTCGAGGATCGCGCCGCGGTCCGCCGTGACGCATAGCGGGTCAGCGCCACGCCGGTCACGATGATCACGCCCCCCAGGACCTGGCCGGGCCGGATGGCCTCACCGAGGACGAAGAACGCGAGCACGACCGCCAGCGCCGGCACCAGCGACTGCACCGCGGAGATGCGGGTGGGTCCCAGCATCCGCACGCCGTTGAAGACGATGACGTTGGCCAGCGCCGCGGCGAACACGCCGGAGTAGATGACCGCGAACACGATGGACGGCAGGCGCTCCACCTGATCCGGGCCGATGGCGCCCGGCGCCAGCAGCTGACCGATGCCGACCGGCGCGAGCACCAGCGTGCCACCGATCGTGGCCCATGTCGTGAGGACCAGCGGCGAGTGACGGCGCATCACCCGCGCCCCGACGGCCGTGTAGACCGCCCAGCAAACGGCAGCGGCGAGGGTCATCGCGAAGCCGATCGGGGCTCCCGAGAACTCGAACCCGACGCCGGCGCCGATGACCAGGGCGACACCCGAGAACGACAGGACGACGCCGACCGCCTTGCGCGGATCGAGCGTGTCCGTGCCGATGAGGACGGCGATGACCGCCGTGAAGACGGGACTCGCGGCGATGAGCAGGGCGGAGTCCCCGGCCGCAATGGACACGAGGCCCACGGTCCACAGCATCTGGTAGACCCCGAACCCAAGGCCACCGAGCAGCAGGATCCGGAACGCCCCGGGCGACGGCAGGCGGATCGCTCCCTCCGTCCAGCGCAGGATCGCGAGCAACGCGATGGAGGCGAGCGTGTAGCGCGTGAAGGTGAAGGCGACCGGCGGCAGGATGGAGATGACGTCCTTCACGACGATGAAATTCGCGGCCCACACGGCCATCACGGCGAGGACCGCTATCTCGGCCGCGCGTCGGTCGGCGAACAGACGGACGCCCGCCGATCCTTCGGCGGGCGTCATGCTCGCGATCGTCGGGTCGGTGTCGGCGTCGGGAACGACGCGACGACCCGCGCGGGGTCGCTCAGGCGCCGTCGCGGTCGAGTTCGAGCAGCTCCTCGTCCGCCTCCTCGGTCAGCTTCAGCCACACGAACAGCCCGGCAAGCACGGTGAGTGGGATGACGATGAGCGCAGCCAGGGTGATGCCCAGCGCCACGGCAACGGTCTTGAGAGCCTTCATGACAACCTCCAGATCAGTGGGTGTCCAGTATCGCCGATGTTCGTCGGACGCCCACCCGACGGCGTCGAGCGACGGGTTCCAAGTCAGCCGCCGGTCGCCGGTTCCGCTGCGGGTGGCGCGTCCGGGTGTCGTTTGGCCGGTGCGGCGGCGACCATCTGGGTGATGTCGTCCGCGGTGAACTCCAGGATCTCGTGGCGATCGCCCGCCTGGCCGCCCTTCAGGGTGCGGACGACGAACGCGCCGCCCTGCTCGAAGAAGAAGACGTCCTTGGGCTTCTGCTCGTCCAGATAGCGACCGAGCACGCGGAAGGCGATCTCGTAATAGCCGGCCTCGTGGACGGGCGGCGGCGGCTTCCGCCCTCGCCGCGCGATAGCCTCCTCCATGAACCGGGCGATGTCGTCGTCAAGGAACGTCAGCGTCTCCTTGACCTGCGATCCGAGCGCATCCGACCAGGTCCCGCCGCTGGCGCCGGCGACGACCAGGCCCTGGACGATGAAGCCATCCGGCGCCTCAAGGAGCAGGACGTCCTTCATGTGTCGCTGGTCCAGGAAGGCGCCGATGGATCGAAAGACCTCCTCGAAGTCCTGGCGCGGGCTTCCCTCGTAGATCCGCATGCGGACTGGGCCTCCTTCAGGACCCGGTGGTTCGGTCCAGCAGCCCGCGATCCTTGGCGCGGCGCTCGCTCGCCCGGAAGACCCCGGTCGCGGCGAGTGTAACCACCGCCCCGGTCGCCAGCAAGACGAGGACGATGGTCGCGCTGTCCGGGGCCGGGCTGGACGTGAGGTTCGTCCGCCGTCAGCCTCTAGATCTCCGTGTCTCAGCCGGGTGGGATGTTGTGGTTCAGTCGGAACAGGTTGTCCGGATCCATGCGCTGCTTGAGGGCCTGGAGACGGGCGAGTTTGGCCGGCCCGTACACAGCCAGGGCCGCGGCTCGGGCATCCTGACCCGGACCCTCGTGACCCATGAAGTTCACATACGTCCCCCCGCTCGCGAATGGGGCCATGTCGTTCGCGAGACCACGGACGAACGCGATCCGCGCCTCGTCGTCCGCGGCATCAGGCCAGAAGCCGTAGATGTTCAGCCAGTACCGGGCGGAGCGACCGGGGAACGGGGTCGCATCCTCGGCGATCCGCCCGAAGGCGCCCTCCATGTGGTGGATGTCGAACGCGGTCCCGAACCACGTCTGCTCGAGTCCGCGGCGGACGATGACCTCGATCACCTCATCGTCGAGTCGATCGAACGAGGTGTTCTTCCAGTAGGCGCGCACGCCTTTCGGGAAGAGCAGGTCCGCCTGCGACTGCCAGGCCGGCCAGTCGACCGGGTCGAGCACCTCGGCATCCGGCTGGGCGGCGTCCCGCAGCGGCGCGACGAGGGCTTCGCCGCGCGCCCGGTCCGGCGAGGTCGAGGCGAATCCCACGAGCATGACCGGGTCGTCACCCAGTTCGAACTCGGGCGGCGGGGTCAACGTCGTGGTGATGGCGGTGATCTCATCGGGCAGGTCGCGCGCCCAGGCATCCATGGCTCGCAGGGCCGTCCGCCAGCGGTCCGGGCCATACACGAAGTTGCCGGCAAAGACCTTCGGCCCAAGCGGGTAGGCACGGTAGGTGAACGATGTCGTGACACCGAAGTTGCCGCCACCGCCACGCAGGCCCCACAGCAGGTCCGCGTCGTCAAGGTCGCTGGCGTGGACGATCACGCCGGATGCGTTGACCACCTCGGCCGAGATCAGGTTGTCCGCGGTGAGGCCGTAGGCCCGCGTCTGCCAGCCGACGCCACCACCAAGGGTGAGACCTGCCATCCCGGTCCCGGACACGACCCCGGTCGGGACGGCGAGCCCGTGCGGAGCGGTCGCCCGATCCACGTCCGCGAGCGTCGCGCCCGGTCCGACCGTGACCGTGCGAGCCTCGGGATCCACGGCCACCTCGTTCAGGCCGCCGAGGTCCAGGACCAGTCCGTCTTCCACCGTGCCATTGCCGGCGACGTTGTGACCGCCACCGCGGATCGCCAGCGGGGCACGGAGTTCGCGAGCGGCATTGATCGTGGGGCCGACGTCATCCGTGGAGGCGGCACGGATGATCGCCAGCGGCCCGCGATCGATCATCCCGTTCCACACCCTTCGGGCCTCGTCGTAGTCGGCCTCATCGGGCGTGATGCATCGTCCGGTGATCGAGCCGTGGAGCCGCTGGAGAACGGACTCGGCTTCCTGGTGGATCGGTGACATGCGACGTCTCCGCTGATACGTGGGTGCGACGCCGATACTACGGCGTGCGTCGTGGCGGCCGGGGAAAGAACGCGCTCGTGCGCCGTACGTAGGCCTCGTAGCCGGGGCGCCGCTGACCGATGGTCCCTTCCAGCAGGGCGACACCTGACACCCTGAGCAGCAGGACGGACATGAGCACGGCACCGATCACCGTCCACCACGCTCCCGCCGCGGCGGCGATGAGGTAGAACCCCCACCACACGCAGAAGTCGCCGAAGTAGTTCGGGTGACGCGTGTAGCGCCACAGCCCACGGTCCATGACCTGCCCGGCATTCGCCGGATCCGCCTTGAACCGGGCGAGCTGGAGATCGCCGATGGTCTCGAACGCCAGACCGACCAGGAACAGGCCGACCCCCGCCGCATCCAGCCCGCCCAGTGGGGCCGATCCCACCTGGCCGGCCTGGACCGGCAGTGACACGACCCAGGCGAGGCCGGCCTGCAGCAGGAAGACCACCGGCAGGCTCACCAGCCAGAACGCGGACCCGAACCTTTCGCGCATGCGCGCGTACCGGTAGTCCTCCGCTGCCCCGGCCTTGCGCCAGGTGAGATACCCGGCCAGCCGGGAACCCCAGATCGTCACCAGGACGACGATGAGGACGGCCCGGCCGGATGCCTCGCCTGGGCCACCCATCTGCACGAACATCGTCCACGCGATGACCACGAACGCGAGCCCCCAGACCGGGTCCACGATGGATGCGTCGCGGAGCGCGAGGCTGACGACCCAGACGCCGACCATCAGCGCGACGACCACGCCGAGGGTGGCCACGTATGGGTCCATCAGGGCGTGGCCAGAAGGTCGGCGAGTACGACGGCGAGCTCGCCCGCGACCCGCGCGTCATTGACGATCAGACCCGTGTTGGCTCGGACGCTCGCGCCATCTGTCAACGCGGCGATCCTGGCAAGCAGCCACGGCGTCAGGGCCGGCCCGCCGATGCCGGCCGCCTGCGCGTCGGCGACCGCTCGCGCCACCACGTCCCGGGCCGCGTCGTCGGGGAGGGCCACGGCCGCGGGCACGGGCACACATACCAGCACGCTGCTGCCCAGGCCGAGGCCCAGGTGGGCGCCCACCACGTGGCCCGCGGCCACGAGGTCCGCGACAGCGTTCGGTGCGGCGATCCCGGACGAGCGCGCGTAGAACCCGGGCAGCTCATCCTGGCCGACGGCCAGCACGGGCACGCCGCGCGTCTCCAGGTACTCCAGCGTCGCCGGCACATCCAGGATGGCCTTCGGGCCGGCGCACACGACGGCCATCGGGGTCCGGCCCAGCTCCTCCAGATCGGACGAGATATCCATGGTCGGCGGAGTGGCCGTGCCCGGCACGCCCAGCGCCCCACGGTGGACGCCGCCGATCCCACCCGTGGCGAAGACCCGGATCCCCGCCGCGTGGGCCGCGATCATGGTCGCCGAGACCGTGGTCGCGGCCCAGCCACCGCCGGCCAGGGCCACGGCCAGGGACGGTCGAGCCGCCTTCCGGACGGATCCGGCCGGTGCGGTCGCGAGCGCCTCCAGGGCCTCCTCGTCCAGGCCCACCAGCAGCCGACCGTCGCGGACCGCGACGGTCGCCGGCACCGCGCCGCTTTCGCGGACTGCCGCCTCCGACGCGTTGGCCACCTCCAGGTTCTGCGGATACGGGAGGCCGTGGCTGATGAGGGTGGATTCGAGCGCGACGACCGGCCGTCCCTCCACGAGCGCCGCGGCGACGTCCGGGGCGAGTCGCAGACGATCCGTTACGGCCTGCGGGATGGGCATGCCGGAAGCGTACCGCCGCGCCTACCCTGTCGCTCATGCCGACTCGCCGACGCCCGCCGATGCGACCCGCCGACATCCGCCACCAGGTCGTCGTGGAGGAGCTGGATCTCACGCCCGATGGCTCGACGGCGGTCGTGGTCCGGCGCACCATCCGGGCGAACCGCTACCTGGGCCATCTGCTCGCCGTGCCCCTCGGGAAGCCGGCGATCGGTCGCCCGCGGGCGCTGACGCGGGGGGTGGTGCGCGACACGCGTCCCCGGGTCTCGCCGGACGGTGGGACGGTAGCTTTCGTTCGGTCAGACCCGACGGACGACGACGCCCCTGCCGCACTCCACCTGCTGTCACTCGGCGGCGGCGACCCTCGTCAGTTGCGGCAGGGCGCGCACGGCGGCGTCGGGGAGATCGCCTGGTCGCCGGACGGAGGACGGATCGCGTTCACCGCGGAGGTGGACCCGCCGCGCTTTCTCGTGGGACCGGCCCCGCGCGTCGGCCGGACGGCCAGCGAGAGCCCGCGGGCACGGCACATCAGGCGGGCCGACTGGCGCTGGGACGAGGAGGGACACCGCGATCGCTGGACGCACCTCTTCGTGGTGGACGCTCGACCGGGCGCCCGCCCACGACAGGTCACGCGTGGCGACTGGGGGGTCGCCGATATCGCCTGGTCCCCGGACGGGCGGACCGTCGCCTTCAGCGCCGACCGCGGGCCGGAGCCCGACCTCGCGCCGCGCAGCACGATCTGGGCGGTGGACGTTGACGCGGACGCGGAGCCGCGCGAGATACTGGCGCCCGGGGGCTGGGCGAACCATGCCGCGATCTCGCCGGACGGTCGGTGGGTGGCCGCCATCGGCGTCCTGGAGCCAGCGCCCCTGGACGACATCGCCCCCACGATCCTGCTCGCGCGCGCCGACGGCTCATCCGCCACGGCGCCCTCGGACCTGCTGCCCGGGCTGGACCGGCCGATCGGCAACTGGCTGGACACTGACCTGACCGGCTGGATGGTGTCCGGACGTCACGGTCCCGTCTGGGTGGACGAGCGCACGCTCATCGCGACGATCTCGGATGGGGGGCGATCCCATCCGCACCGCGTCCGGATCGATCCAGTGGAAGGCTCAGCGGGCGGCCACGAGCGCCTCCTCGACGGCGACCTGGTCACGCACACGTTGGCCGTCGCCCGCCGTGGCGAAGCCAAGGGCGGTGCCGATCCCGTCGTCGCCTACCTGGGCACGGATGGCGTACGCGCGATGGAGCTCTACACCGTGGATCCCGACGCCACCGGTGGGCGGCGACGCCGGTCCACGATCGGATCGGCCTGGCAGGACCGATTCGCGCCGGTCGAGATGCGCCGCGTGGAGGCGCCCGGCGATGGCGGGCCCATCGAGACGTGGATCTGCTCGCCGGCGGGGGCCGGAGACGCGATGCTGCCGACGATCGTGGATGTCCACGGCGGCCCGCTCGGCGCGTGGGCGCCCGCACCCCACGTGGAGGTCATCCTTTTGGCGTCGGCCGGCTACCGGGTCGTGCTGCCCAACATCCGCGGATCCGCGGGCTATGGCCGCGACTGGATCCGGCCGCAGCTGGGTGACTGGGGCGGGGTGGATGCGGCGGACGTCCACAGCGCCATCGACCACGTCGTCGGACTCGGCCTCGCCGATGCCGATCGGCTCGGCGTGATGGGCCTGTCCTACGGCGGGTTCATGGTCAACTGGCTGGTCGGGACGACGGACCGGTTCCGGGCAGCGGTGTCAGAGAACGGCGTCACCAACCAGATCTCCGATTGGGCCAACTCGGACAGCGGCCCGGAGTATGACCGCGCCTCGCTGCTCGGCGACGTCTTCAGCCAGGAGGGCGTGGACAAACTCTGGCGGCAGTCCCCACTCCGCCACGTCGCGAACGTGCGCACGCCGCTGCTCATGCTCCAGGCGGAGGCGGACGTGCGCTGCCCGCACTACGACAACGAGCAGTTCTTCATCGCCCTCCGGCACCTCCGGCGGACCGTGGAGTACGTCCTCTATCCGGACGAGTACCACGTGTATGCGTCCGCCGGGCGCCCGGATCGTCGCATCGACCGCAACGAGCGCATCCTCGCCTGGTTCGAGCGCTACCTGGCCGGTTGATCGGGGAGCCATGGGCCAGGTGCTACCATGTCGCACATGGAACGGGTCGGTGTCCGCGAACTCCGGCGCGACGCAAGCGCCATCCTTCGGCGGGCCGCCGCCGGCGAGACGATCGAGGTGACCGACCGAGGGCGTCCGGTCGCGGTCATCGTCGCTTCCGCCTACAGTGGTCTGGCGCGTCTCGAGCGGGAGGGGCTGCTTCGGCGAGGACGTGGCGCCGTACACACCATCCGGCCGATCGCCCGCAGGCTGGATCAGGACGCGCCATCCGTGCTGGTGGACCAAGGGCGCGCGGAGTGACCGCCGACTACCTTGACAGCTCCGCGTTCGTGAAGCTTGTCGTGGAGGAGCCCGAGACCGATGTCCTGCGCACGTACCTGGCCGGTCGAGGCGGTCGCGTCGTGTCCTCATCGCTGCTTCGGACCGAGGCGATCCGGGCGGTCCGACACCTTGGCCCCGCGGCCATCGCCGCGGCTCGCGACGGCGTGCGCCGCGTCGATCTGATCGCCATCGACGACCGCATCCTTGATACCGCCGCGGTCCTTGAGCCCTCGGTCGTGCGCACGCTCGATGCCATCCATCTCGCGACGGCGCTCGCCGTCGGCGACGACCTCGGCGTGGTGATCACCTTCGATGTGCGGATGGCCGATGGCGCTCGCCGGCTGGGCCTTGCGGTCGAGAGCCCTATGCCCGGCGATCTCCAGCCCGGCGTCGGTGAGCTCGAAGCGGCGTATGTCGACGCCTGGGACGAGGCTCGGGCAGACCGCCGCTAGCTGACGCTCACCCGAGCGGCAGCTCCGGACGTGCCGTAGTCAACTGGCGGGTCGCCGCGCGGTGCCCGGCCAGCGCGGCCCGCTGCAGGGCTGCCGTCGTGGACCCGCCCGTCTTGCGAGCCGCGAACCATCCGACGAGGAACCCGGCGTCGAACGCGTCTCCGGCGCCGGTCGTGTCGGTCGCGTTGACATGCTGCGTGGCGACCTCGAAGCGCAGGCGATCCTCGCCTTCGCGGGCCATGACCGTCGCGCCCTTGGAGCCGCGCTTCACGACGGCGACCGGCGCGAGGTCCAGCAGGCCCTCCACCGAGTAGCGCCCCAGCAGCGCCTCCGCCTCCGCAGCCGTGGCGAACAACAGGTCCGGCGCGGTGCTCTCGATGAGCGCGCGGGCCGCTCGCCGCCCTCTGGACAGCAGGGGCACGATGGAGGCCAGGTCCACGCTGACGAGCGCGCCGGCCTCGCGGGCAAGGGCCACGGCTCGCTGGCCGGCCTGGCCCAGCGGTTCACCCAGGAGCGAGTAGACGGGGAGATGGACCGCGTCTGCCCGCCGGAACCAGTCGGGTCGGAGGTCGTCCGGGACCAGCAGATCCGCCGCGCCGCGGTCCGCCACGAACGAGCGCTCACCGCCCGGCGCCACGACGACGCCGATGCGGCCGGTGCGGGCCGCCGCCACCCGCGACACTCGGGGGGTCACGCCGTCACCGCGGAGCGCGTCCACGAGGGCACGACCCGCGGCGTCGCGGCCCACGGCACAGACCAGCGATGACCGGGCGCCCAGGCGGGCCAGCCAGCGGGCCGTGTTCGCGGCCGAGCCGCCCTGGACGAGGCTGACCCGGCCGGGCACGTCCGAGCCGCTCTCAAGGGCGCGGTCGGGCGCGAGCACGACGTCCATCATCAGGTCCCCTACGACCACGATCCGGGCGCGGTGGACCTGGCGCTGGAGCGGGCGGCGGGCGCGCGGCGGACGGAGCGACGGCATGGGGACCCGAGGATACCGCGCGGATGCCACCTACAATGGCGACCATGACCGACGTGACGCCAGATCTCGACCGCCTCGCCATCGACACCATCCGCACGCTATCCATCGACGGCGTGCAGCAGGCGAACTCGGGCCATCCGGGTGCCCCGATGGGCGCCGCCGCGATGGCGTACACGCTGTGGACGCGGTTCCTGCGTCACGCGCCGACGCGGCCGGACTGGCCGGACCGGGACCGATTCGTCCTGTCGGCCGGGCACGCGTCCATGCTCCTCTACTCGCTCCTGCACCTGACCGGGTACGACCTCAGCCTGGACGACCTCAAGGCGTTCCGGCAGTGGGGCTCACGCACGCCCGGCCACCCCGAGTACGGCCTGACACCCGGCGTGGAGGCCACGACCGGCCCGCTGGGCCAGGGCCTGACCAACGCGGTCGGCATGGCGGTCGCGGAGCGGCGTCTGGCGCACGAGTTCAACCGTGATGGGCACACCGTGATCGACCATCACACCTACGTCATCGCGTCAGACGGCGACCTCCAGGAGGGCATCGCGTCCGAGGCGGCATCGTTCGCGGGCCACGTCCGGCTGGGCAGACTCATCGTCCTGTACGACGACAACGGCATCCAGCTGGATGGGCCGACGGCCATGGCCTGGTCGGAGGACGTGCGGGCGCGGTTCGACGCGTACCAGTGGCACACCCAGCTCGTCCAGGACGGCAACGATGTCGCGGCGATCCAGGCGGCGATCGCGGCCGCCCGCGCCGACGATCGACCGTCGCTCATCGCGGTCCGGACGCACATCGGGTTCGGCAGCCCCAACAAGCAGGACTCGCAGAAGGCGCACGGCGCGCCCCTGGGTCCCGACGAGGTCCGCCTGACGAAGGAGGCCTACGGCTGGGATCCGGACCTGACCTTCCACGTGCCGGACGACGCTTCCGCCGTGTTCCGTGCCGCCGTGCCCGCGGGCGAACGCCTGGTGTCGGACTGGGACTCGCGCTTCGCGGCCTATGCCGCCGACCATCCGGCGCTCGCGACGGAACTGCGTCGACGGCTCGCCGGCAAGCTGGCCGACGGCTGGGACGCCGGGCTCAAGGTCTACGAAACGGGGTCGGAGGTCGCGACCCGCAACGCGTCACAGGACGCGATCCAGGCGCTGGCCGGGCGGGTGCCTGAGCTGTTCGGGGGCGCGGCCGACCTGTCCGAGTCGAACCTGACGGACGTCAAGGGGGAGCCGAACTTCTCCGCGACGGAGGCCGGTCGCAACATCCGGTTCGGTGTCCGCGAACACGCCATGGGCGGCATCGCCAACGGCATCGCCTACCACGGCGGCTTCGTCCCCTACGACGCCACGTTCCTCACGTTCAGCGACTACATGCGCGGGGCGGTCCGCCTGTCAGCACTGGCAGGTCTGCACGTCATCCACGTCTGGACGCATGATTCCGTCGGCCTTGGCGAGGACGGGCCCACACACCAGCCGGTGGAGCATTACGCGGCCCTGCGGGCGATCCCGAACCTGTGGTTCGTACGGCCCGGAGATGCCAACGAGGCGGCCGCGGCCTGGGCGCTGGCGGTGTCGCGCGGCGACGGACCCGTGGCGCTGGCCCTCACCCGGCAGAAGCTGCCGACCCTGGGCGGCACGGACCGGCTGGCTCGCGAGGGCGTGGCTCGCGGCGGGTACGTCCTGCGCGCTGCCTCCAGCGAGGAGACCGGTGAGGAACCGGGACTGATCCTCATCGCCAGTGGGTCAGAGCTGCAGCTTGCGGTCGCCGCCGCGGAGGCGCTGGAGGAGGACGGCATCGCGACGCGGGTCGTGTCGCTGCCCTGCTGGGAGCGGTTCGACGCGCAGTCGGCCGCGTACCGCGACTCCGTGCTGCCACCGGCGGTCCGGGCACGCGTGTCCGTGGAGATGGGCGTCTCGCTGGGCTGGGATCGTTGGGTCGGCGACGAGGGGGCGATCATCGCGCTGGACCATTTCGGGGCGTCCGCCCCGGCGGGGACGATCTTCGAGAAGTTCGGGTTCACCGCGGACCGCGTCGCGGACGTGGGGCGGCGCGTCGTGCGCGAGGGGCTCCGCGGACGGGTCCCCACCCTGGACGGTGGCCACTTCGGCCAGCAGGGCGGGCACCCCACCATCGACGAGGGCGAGGCGGGCGTGGGCCGGACGTCCGCCTCCGACCCCGGGCACAGCTGACCGGCCGTTCCGTCGTCGCGTTTCGGTGCCAGCGCAAGAACTGGCGCTTCCAACCCGATACCGACCGGCTGCGCGGCCAGCAAACGAACGATCACGCACGGATCTGCCCGCGGATCGAGGCCGTGACCAGGCTTGCGCGTCCCGGACGCGCTGGTGTTGCGCTGGCACCGAGATCGGCAGGCGGATGGCGGTGGCGGCGGCCGGGGCGGGAGGGCGATCGCCGCGGGCGCTCCGGGGCGACGGTATCCTTGCTCCATGCGCATCGCGTTCGCGGCCGATCACGCGGGAGCCGCGTTCAAGGACGAGCTGATGGCGCGGCTCTCCAGGACGGATCTCCCGCACGACTGGATAGACCTGGGGGGGGACGGTTCCGACCCGACGGACGACTACCCGGATTTCGCCCATCGGCTTGGCCTGGCCATCCAGCGTGGTGATGCCGAGCGCGGGATCCTCGTGTGTGGGTCCGGGGTCGGGGCGAGCGTCGCGGTCAACAAGATGCGCGGCCTGCGATCGGCCGTCTGCCACGACACGTACTCCGCGCACCAGGGCGTGGAGCACGACGACATGAATGTCCTCACGCTCGGGGCGAGGGTCATCGGGCCAGAGCCCGCCTACGAGTGTGCCATCGCGTTCCTGGCCGCGACGTTCAGTGGCGAAGAACGCCACCAGCGGCGCCTGGACAAGGTGCTGGCGATCGAGGCGGCTGGATCCGGGCCGGGCGAGGCGTAGGCGGACCCGATTCGGCGGTCTTCGTTACGCACCGACACCGAAGCACCGGCGCGGAACCGGCCGGCCGCCGTTGTCACTTCACGGTGACTGAACGTTGGCACGCCGAAGCCGCCCTACGAACGGGAGCAACACCACCGCGGCGCTGATCCGACGCGCCGCCTTCGTGGTCGGTGAACGTTACGGGCGGAGCGTGTTCCGACCACCCGCGGAATGACGCTACGGCCTGCAAACGTTCATCGACGGTGAAACTGCTGCGGGAAGCCGCCGCCCGGGGGGGTCGGGCGGGACGGACCCGTCGCGGAACCCGCGAACGACGACCGACGCGTACCATGACAGGACCGCGTCGCGCTGGCGCCCGCCGTGCCCGGCCACCGACCCTCGGAGAACCGATGACCGACCCCGCCACGACCACGCTGGCCGTCCCCGACATGGCCCTCGGTGCCGCCACCGGGTCCTACGAGGACGCGACACACCGGGCGCTCGAGGAAGCGTGGGCGACGCGCCTGTTCGATCGCGATACCACCCTGTGGACCAGTGATGAGCGTGTCGCGGCGGCCATCGCGGACCGCCTCGGCTGGCTGGACGCCCCCACTCACTTCACGGACCGGATCCCCGCCCTGGAAGGCTTCGGTGACGGGATCGTGGAGGCCGGCTTCACGACGGTCGTCGTCGCGGGCATGGGCGGCAGCAGCCTGGCGCCTGACGTCCTGCACCGGACGTTCGGCTCGCAGGAGGGCTACCTGGACCTGCGCATCCTCGATTCCACGGATCCGGCCTACGTGTCCGCCACCCTGGACGACCTGGACCCGCTCCGGACGCTCATCATCGTCGCGTCAAAGTCCGGCACGACGACAGAACCGAATGCCTTCCTCGCCGCAGCATGGGATCGGACCGAGCGGGCGCTCAAGGCCGCCGACCACCGCCCCTATCGAACGCCGGGCGAGGTCATCGTGGCGATCACGGATCCGGGGCGGAGCCTTGAGGCACTCCCCCATCACGATGACTTCCGCGAGGTCTTCCTCAACCCGCCGGACATCGGCGGCCGATACAGCGCGCTGACCTACGTCGGCCTCGTGCCCGCCTCGCTCATCGGCCTGGACCTGGACGCGCTGCTTGCGTCGGCGTCGGCGATGCTGGGTGCCTGCCGCGAGCCGGATCCGGCCGCCAACCCGGGCGTCTCCCTGGGCCTCGCCATCGGCACGCTCGCCCAGGCTGGTCGCGACAAGCTCACGTTCCTCGCCGATGACGAGATCGCCGCGTTCGGGGCGTGGGCGGAGCAACTCATCGCGGAGAGCACCGGCAAGCGCGGTCTGGGCATCATCCCCGTGGATCTCGAGCCCCTGGCCGATCCCGCCACCTACGGGCCGGACCGTGCGTTCGTTCGCCTGTCCCTCGCCGGCACGCCCGCCGATGCGCGACGTGACGCCCTGGCTGACGCCCTGCAGTCGGCCGGACACCCGGTCATCCGGATCACGCTCGCCGACCCCATCGACCTCGGCGCGGAGTTCGTCCGCTGGGAGGTCGCGACGGCGATCGCCGGCGCGGTCCTGGGTATCGACCCGTTCGACCAGCCCAACGTGGAGGAGGCCAAGCAGCTGACCCGGGAGGTGCTGGCCGCAGCCGAGCGCGGCGAGGCCCCGCCCGCCCCGCCGACGCCGCTGGCGACCGGCGACGGCCTGACCCTCATCGGGGATGCCCCGATGCGACTCACGACGCCAGATGGCGGGGTCGAGGCCGAGCTGGCACGTCACCTGGCCCGCCGATCCGCGAACGCGTATCTCGCCGTGCAAGCCTTCATCGCGCCGACCCGCGCCAGGGACGAGGCGCTGGCCCGGATCCGGGCGGTCCTGATGGCCGGGACCGGCCGGGCCACGACGGCGGGTTACGGCCCGCGCTTCCTGCACAGCACCGGCCAGCTGCACAAGGGCGGCACGCCCAGCGGGTGGTTCCTGCACGTGACCGCCGACCATCCGGACGATCACCGGATCCCCGGCTGGCCGTACACCTTCGGTCGCCTCATCGACGCCCAGGCGGCCGGCGACTTCGCCGCCATCGAGTCCCACGACCTGCCCATCCTGCGCGTCCACCTCGGCGGCGACGTGGATGCCGGCCTGGCTGCCCTTGAGCGTGCGCTGTCCGCCGCGCTCGCCACGTCCCGGGAGGACTGAGCCCATGCGCATCGGATTCATCGGCCTCGGACGGATGGGGGCCAACATGGTCCGCCGGCTCGTCCTGGACGGCCATGACATCGTCATCCACAACCGGACGCCGGAGAGGACGCAGGAGCTTGACGCGGAACTGGACCGCGCCGTCGGGGCGTATTCCATCGCGGACCTGGTCGCGGCCCTGCCGGCGCCCCGGGCCGTCTGGGTGATGGTCCCCGCCGGCGACGCGACAGAGGCGCAGATCGACGAACTGCTGGAGCACCTGGGACCGGGCGACACGATCATCGACGGCGGCAACACGAACTTCCACGATGATGTGCGCCGGCACGCCGCGCTCGCGGAGCGGGGGATCCACTACGTCGATGCCGGGACGTCCGGCGGCATCTGGGGCCTCCAGGTCGGCTATTGCCTGATGGTCGGTGGCGACCGTGAGGCCGTCGAGCCGCTGGAGCCGGTCTTCCGCTCGCTGGCGCCGGAGAACGGCTACCAGCACGTGGGCGGTCCGGGCGCCGGTCACTACGTGAAGATGGTCCACAACGGCATCGAGTACGGCCTCATGCAGGCGTACGCCGAGGGCTTCGAGATCATGCATGCGAGCGACTACGACCTGGACCTCGCCGCGATCTCCGAGTTGTGGATGCAGGGCAGCGTCGTCCGCTCGTGGCTCCTGGAACTCGCCGGCCGGGCGTTCCGGGCGAACGGCCAGGACCTGGACAAGCTCAAGGGCTGGGTCGCCGACTCCGGGGAGGGTCGCTGGACCGTCCAGGAGGCGATCGACAAGGATGTGCCGGCCCCGGTCATCACGCTCTCGTTGTTGACACGCTTCCGGTCCCGCCAGGATGACTCTTACGGCGCCAGGGTCCTCGCCGCGCTGCGCAACGAGTTCGGCGGGCATGCGGTGAAGACGGAGTAGGCCGCGGTGGCCGGCAAGCCGACGAAGGACGATCCGCCCATACCCGCCCGGCCTGCCCCGCGCGCCAGGGACGTGCCCCGCACGATGAAGGAGCTGCGCGAGACCCGACAGGCCCGCAAGCCATCCAGGGCAAGGCCGGCAGAGAACGTCCTGCGCGAGGGCCTGCGCCTGGAGCGCGTCCCGGATCCGTCCGTGCTGGCGCTCCTCGGGGCCACCGGCGACCTGGCCCATCGCAAGGTCATCCCGGCCCTCTACCAGCTGTGGCGGACGAACCTGCTGCCCCACGAGTTCGTGCTCCTTGCCATCGGGCGTCGGGAGTACGACGACGACGCGTTTCGTGCGGAGGTGCGCACCTCGCTGGAGCAGTTCAGCCGAGTCCTGCCGATGGACGACGCGGCGTGGTCATCGTTCTCCGAGCACATCCGCTACCACCGCCTCGATTTCGGTGATGCGACCGGATTTGGCGAGTTGGCGACGCGCCTGGACGAGATCGACGCGGATTGCGGGACGCGCGGCAACCGCTGCTACTACCTCGCCACCCAGCCCTCCCAGTTCGCCGAGATCGTGGCCCAGCTGGGTCGGGTCGGATTGGACCACGAGACGCATGACGGCGGTTGGCGCCGGATCGTCATCGAGAAGCCGTTCGGCCACGACCTGGAGTCGGCGAAGAAGCTCAACCGCGAGGTCGGCAAGGTCTTTCGCGAGTCGCAGGTCTACCGCATCGACCACTACCTCGGCAAGGAGACGGTCCGCAACCTCTTGGTCTTCCGATTCGGGAACGGGATCTTCGAGCCGCTCTGGAATCGTCGCTACGTTGACCACGTGCAGATCACCGTTGCGGAGTCGATCGGCATCGAGAACCGCGGTTCCTTCTACGAGGAGACCGGCGCCTCGCGGGACGTCCTCCAGAACCACCTCCTCCAGGTCGTCAGCCTCGTGGCCATGGAGCCACCGGCGACCTTCGAGGCCGATGCCCTGCGCGACGAGAAGGTCAAGGTCCTGCGGGCGATGGGCACGATGCCGTCCGACCCCGTCACGCAGGTCGTGCGCGGCCAGTACGGCCCCGGCTGGGTCGCGGCGACGCAGGTCAAGGGATATCGGGAGGAGGCTGACGTGGATCCGGCCTCGGAGACCGAGACGTACGTGGCGGCCCGGCTGACGATCGACGACTGGCGCTGGTCCGGCGTCCCGTTCTACGTCCGCACCGGCAAGCGCATGCCGAAGCGCGCGACGGAGATCGCGATCCAGTTCCGCGAGGTACCCCACCCGCTGTTCCGGCACGCGGCCGCGGACCCGGAGCCGAACCTGCTGGCCATCCGTATCCAGCCGGACGAGGGGATCATGCTCCGCTTCGGGGCGAAGGTGCCCGGTCTCGGGATGGCCATCCGGCCGGTGACCATGGACTTCACGTACGGGTCCGCGTTCAACGAGGACTCGCCGGACGCCTACGAGACACTCATCCTGGACGCCCTCCAGGGGGACGCCTCGCTGTTCACGAGGGCTGACGAGGTGGAGGAGGCGTGGGGCATCGTGGACCCCATCGTGGAAGCGTGGGCGGCCGCACCCGCGCCATCGTTCCCGAACTACGACGCCGGGACGTGGGGCCCGCCGGAAGGCGATGAGCTCCTGGCCCGTGACGGCCGCCGCTGGCGCAGGATCTGAGGGTCGGCACGGCATGACCATCTCCGTCGCACCCGGCAAGGCCCACACCGAGCCGGTCCTGCGCTGGTCGGGCCGCGCCGGGAGCATCGCCGAGATCGAGAAGGTACTCGCCCGGATCTGGGCGCAGCCGGACCTGACTGCGGACATGGACGGCTCGCCCGGGCGCCACATCGCGGCGCGGACCAGCGTGATGAACCTGGTGGTCATCGCCCGGACCCCGGAGCTCGCGGAGCGCAGCGCCGCGACCATCCAGGCCCTCACCGGCCGCCACCCGTCGCGGACGATCGTGGTGCGATCCGCCGACCCGGACGGTCCATCGTGGCTGGACGCTCGCGTGGAGGCGCACTGCGTACTGCCCCGCGACGACGCGCCGGAGACCTGCGCGGAGACCATCCATCTGACGGCCGGCGGCGAGGGCGGACGCCACCTGTCGGCGATCGTGACCCCGCTGATCATCCACGACCTCCCGGTCGCGGTGTGGTGGCTGGGCGAACCGCCGTTCACGTCCCGGCCCTGTCGCGACCTGCTGGCCGGTGCCGACCGCCTGATCGTGGATGGGTCCACCTGGACCGGTGACGGCCTGCGTCGTCTCCGCGAGATGGCGGATCTCGTGGACAGCTCGCGCATGGCGATCACGGACTTCGCGCTCGCTCGCCAGTCGCGTTGGCGCGAGGCCATCGCGTCCATCTTCGACGACCCGGACTTCCTGCCGTACCTGCACTCCCTCCGGCGCATCGCCGTGACCTACGCGACCCACGACGAGACGGCGGCTCCAGGTTCGGCGAACCTCGTCAAGCCCGTTTACCACGTCGCGTGGCTGGCATCGCGCCTGGACTTGCGGGTCAGCGCGCCGCTCCATGCCGTTGCCGACCGCAGCCCGGCCCGCTCCAGCGCGAAGCCGGCTCGCGGCGCGGCCGGCAGCCGACCGGTCGTGGGACGCGGCATGGCGGCGACGCTCATGGACGGTCACACCGCGGTCGCGGTGTCCATCCGACCTGTGGTCTCAGCGATGCCCGCCGGAACGACCCTGCGCGTCGAACTACTGGCGGAACGCCGCGGGTCGGAGCTGCGGGCCGATGTGACGGCGGAGGCGGAGAGCGTCCACGTCCGCGTCTGGCAAGATGGCGTGGAAGCCTTGGATCGCCTCTTCCTCGCCGCGCGCCGGAGCGACCGCGACCTGCTCGCCGAAGCGATCGAGTCCGGCCGTCGGGATACCGTAGCGGAGGGCGCATTGCGTTCGGCGGCCGCGCTGACGGCCTCCGACGAGCCTCTGGCGTGACCGCCGCCGAGATCGTCGTCGTCGCCGACCCCGACGCTGCTGCGGACGTCGCTGCCGCCCGTATCGCGGCCATCCTCAGCGGCGCCGTGGCGACGCGCGGCCGTGCCGACTGGGCCACGACCGGGGGGTCCACCGCGCCAGGGATCTACCGCCGGCTGGCTGCCCCGCCGCTTCGGGACGAGGTCCCATGGGCGGCCGTCCACGTGTGGTGGGGTGACGATCGGTTCGTGCCGCGCGATCACCCGCTGTCCAACGTCAAGCCACTGGACGACATCCTCGTTCCGGACGTGCCGCTTCCCCAGGCCAACCTCCATCCGTTCCGGTCCGGCGAGGCGATCGGCGCGGGTCGCGACGCGGCCTCCGTCGCGCGCCTGCTCGCGGCTGAGCTGGCCGACGCCGCGCCGACCGTCCGTGACGGCTTCCCGGTCCTGGACCTCGTCGTCCTGGGCGTGGGTGCGGACGGTCACATCCTGTCCGTGTTCCCGGGCTCCGCGATCTTCAACCGCTCGGACCGCCTGGACCGCGTCGACTGGGCGGCAGACGTACCGGCGCCCACGCACATCGAGCCCCACGTGCCGCGGGTCACGATGGATCCGGCGGTGGTGCGCGTTGCCCGACAGGTGCTCGTCGTCGCGACCGGGGCGGGCAAGGCCCGGATCCTGGCCGACGTGTTCGGCGACATCCACGACGCGCCGCGGTGGCCGGCGCAGCTGGCCCTGGGGGCGAATGCGACCTGGATCCTGGACGAGGGAGCCGCAGCCGGCATCTCCCGATGACGACTCCGCCCGAGTCCATCCGCGTCGTCCCCGCGACGCCGGACCGATGGGCCGATGTCGCCAGCCTCCTCGACGGCACCGGCGAGCAGGGGTGTTGGTGCCAGGCCTGGCGCGGCACCGACGCCGAGGCGCGCGCGCGCGGTGAGACCCGGCCGGACGTCCTGCGGCGGCAGATGGCGGCGCCCGGACCGGCGCCAGGATTCCTGGCCGATCTCGACGGAGCGCCAGTCGGGTGGGTCGGCGTCGGTATCCGCACGGAAACGCGCCGGCTTCGTCGGCATCGGTTCCATGTTCGACGCTCAGGGCTTCCGGCGCGTGCTCGTCACCAGCGCGCGAAGCGGCGGCCACTCGCGCATCCTCGTCCGGCTCGATCTGGTGAGCTCCCTGGACGAGGCGACCGTGTGAGCGACGCCGGCGACGTCTGGCCTGTCTCGTGGACGATGTCGTCCGGGCCGCGACCCACTTTCTCGCGAACGGCGCGTGATCGCGCTATGGGATACTCGCCGCCATGGACATGAGCATCGTCGGCTGGATCGTCGTCGGCTTCATCGGCGGCGCCATCTCGGGTGCCCTGCTGGGCGGCAAGACGGCACGAGGATGCCTGCCGAACGTCGTGGTCGGCATCGCGGGAGGGATCCTGGGTGGATGGCTGGCCGGGGAGTTGGGCCTCGGTCAACCGAACGGATTCATCGCCGCGGTCGTGGTAGCCGTGCTGGGCTCCATCCTCGTCCGCCTCGTGCTGAAGGCCCTCGCCGACCGCTGAGCGAACGATACCCGGGCCCCGGGGCTACCATGGTCACATGAGCACATCCGCCGAGGCCGCGACGGCGAACCGGCCCTACTCTCCCGGCCTGGAGGGCATCGTCGCGGGCGAGACGAGCCTGTCCTTCATCGATGGCGATGAGGGCCGCCTCCTCTACCGCGGCTACCGGATCCGAGACCTGGTGCAGAACGGCTCGTATCCCGCGGTCGCGAATCTGCTGTGGTCGGGCGAATGGGATCCGGCCCACCGCCTGCCGACGAGTCAGATACCGGACGCGGTGCTGACCGTCCTCCAGGCGCTCCCGGCGGCGACGAAGCCGATGGACGCGCTCCGGACCGCGGTCTCCGCGTGGGGTGCCACCCAGGACCTGCCGTGGCCGCCCACCGTGGAGCAGGCACGGGCCCTCACCTCATTCTCCCCGTCGGCGCTCGCGGCCTTCGCACGCCTTCGCGACGGCAAGGAGCCCATCGACCCGGATCCGTCGCTGGATCTCGTGGAGGGTTTCCTCTACCAGCTCAACGGGGTCCGTCCCGATGCGGGCACGGCTCGTGCGCTCGACGCGTACTTCATCGTGGGGGCGGAGCACGGCTTCAACGCCTCCACCTTCACCTCGCGCGTCATCACGTCCACGCGCTCTGACATCGCGTCCGCGATCGTCGGTGCGATCGGCACGATGAAGGGGCCACTCCACGGCGGCGCGCCGTCGGAGGTCGTGGACCAGCTCAGCCAGGTCGGTTCGGCAGAGCACGCGGAGGCGTGGGTGCGGGAGGCCCTGGACCGTGGTGAGCGCCTGATGGGTTTCGGCCATCGGGTCTATCGCGCCTACGACCCGCGGGCGGCCGCGCTGCGCGAGGTCGCGGAGGCGATGGAGCACAAGCCGGACTGGTTGGTCCTCGCGACCCAGGTGGAGGACGTCGCCCTGCGCGTGCTGGCAGAGAAGCACCCGGACCGGCCGCTCAAGACCAACGTCGAGTTCTATGCCGCCCCGGTGCTGATGGGCGTGGGGCTCAAGCCTGACCTGTTCCCGGCAGCCTTCTCGCTGTCACGCCACGCGGGCTGGACGGCGCACGCCCTGGAGCAGGCGGCCAACAATCGGCTCATCCGGCCGGATGTCAACTACGTGGGACCAGCGGAGCGCGACCTCCCCGCCTAGGCAGTGTTGCGGCGTCCCCTCCCACGGTCCCAACGTCGATCGGTCATGGCACCAGGACCGTTTCCCCGACGGGTGTCCCACCCGGCGAGAGGATCAGCGAAGGAGCGGGTCCGCCCGGGCGTTCGTTCGGCGTTAGGGCCGCCCCATGGGACACGACCGCGGGGGCTGATCGGGAGCCGCGTCATCCAGCGGAGCCGCGGGGTCAGAGCCAGCCGCGCCGCCGGAAGTACATGACCATCGCGACGAGCATGATGGCCATGATGATCATGATCGCCCAGAACGCGGTGATCTCCCCCTCGCCCGGGACCTCCACGTTCATCCCGAAGATGCTGGCCACGAGGGTCAGCGGCAGGACCACGACGCTGGCCGAGGTCAGGACCCGGAGCGAATCATTGACGCGATGGGACAGCACGCTCTCGTTCGTGGACTCCAGGCCCTCGACGACTTCCTTGTAGTTCTCCAGGGTGTCCCAGATCCGCTCCGCCGCGTCGGAGATGTCGTCGAAGTAGATCTCCAGTTCTTCCTGGAGGTAGCGCTGCTTGGTGCGCTCCAGGTCGCGCAGCACCGCCCGCTGCGGGCGCACGATCTTGCGGAAGTTGATGATCTCCTGCTTGGCCTCGGAGATGTCGCGGACGATCTCGCGTGAGCGGCCCTCGAAGATGTCGTCCTCCAGGCGCTCCAGCTTGAGGCCCATCTTGCGCAGCATCGGGAACGACGCGTCCACGCCGGTGTCCACGATCTTGTAGAGCAGGTACCCGGAACCCTTGGAGAAGACGTCCTCCCGCAGATCCTCCTTCTCCCGGTAGCGCTCGAACATCGCCGCGAGCGGCGGCAACGGGATGTTGGGCAGCGTGATCAGGTAGTCCGGACCAAGGAACAGGTCCAGTTCCGCGGTGAGGATCCGGCCGGACGACTTCTCGAACATCGGGAAGTGCAGGACGATGAACACGTAGTCGTCGTACTGGTCCAGCTTTGGCCGCTGGTTGCGCGAGTAGACGTCCTCGTAGTCCAGAGGGTGGAAGTCGAAGTGTTCCTCCAGCCACTCGCGGTCGGCAGTGCGCGGCGACTCGATATGGATCCAGCGCAGTCCCGACGCCTCGATGATCTCCGGCTCGGCGACCGACTCTGGCACGACCGGATCCACCGCCTGATCGGGTCGGCGGATGCGAGCCGGGCGGACATTGCGCGGGAATCCAAGGTTCGGCACGGCGCCATGGTACGCGCGGAGCGCGGGGGCGTGACCGCTACATGGACGCCGAGGCGGTCCGTCGCTGTCCGATCACGATGGCTCCCGCAAGGAAAACGACCCCACCAAGCACGAACGGTCCGGCCACGCCGAACGCCGTCGCCACCCCGGCCCCGATGGCCGGGCCCACGATCCCGGCGGTGTACAGCGGCAGGTAGACGAGATTCAAGGTCGCGGATCGCCGTTCCGGCGGGATCTCCGTGGCGAGCAGGCCGAAGACCATGGCGCTGACCGTGGCCGTCACCGCCGCGAACCCGACCGCCAGCAACGCGAGCACGCCGAGGGCCGGCACGAACGGCATGAGCATCATCACCACGCCACCGCCGGCGAGGGCGGCCGTCAGGACCCGCGAGAACCCGATGCGATCGCCGAGCGCACCGCCCAGCGGCCCGATCAAGCCGCCGACGAGCGCCGCGGTACCCATCACGAAGGCGATGGCCGACGCGAGGCCGGGCCCGGTCCCGACGAGGTCTTCCACGCGTACCGGCAGATACGGCCGGCTCATCTGGGTGGCCAGGAACGAGACACCGAAGATCATGAAGATGCGCAGCACGGTGCGGTCTGACAGGACGCCGCGGACGGCGCCGAAGGCCAGGGTCAGGACGCGACCCTCCGGCACGACCTCGGGACGGATCTCTCGTGAGCCGAAGCCGACGAGCAGCGCGGTCCCGACGGACAGGGCGGCCGACAGCCAGAACACGCCGGCCAGCGTCCAGCCGAATCCGTCGATGAGCAGTCCAGCCAGCGTCGGCCCGAGCGCCATCCCGACGGCGCTCGACGCGCCGAATACGCCCATGATCGTGCCCAGTCGGCGACGGGGCGCGACGTCGCGGATGCCCGCCAGCATCACACCGGTGTTGCCCAGCTGGAAGCCGATGAGCAGGATGCTCAGGGCCAGCTGCCACGGCTCCACGGACAGCGCCACGCCCGCGAACACGACCGCCTCCACGATCGCACTCCGGACGATGACCACCTTGCGGCTGTACTTGTCCGCCCAGACACCCCAGAGCGGGACCAGGGGCATACCCACCACGAAGATCAGGGAGGTGAACAGGCCGACGAAGGTCAGTCGGTCCCCCTCGGCCACCCCCATCTCGCGCAGGTAGGTGGGCAGCAGCGCGAAGATCTGGCTGACGCCCATGCCCTCCACCATGGACGTGATCCAGAAGATCGCGACGATGGCGCGCCAGTCCTGGACCGGGCGCGGGGGGACATCGGGGAGGGACATGGGATGCACGGCGCCACGCTAGCGGTTCGGGCGATGCGGCGTTGGTGCGCACCGCCCCGCGCGCACGAAAACGCCCGAAGGAACTGATGGGAGGTCCGGCCAGCCGGCTCACCGATGGCTCCGAACAAGTCCGGAGTCTCCGGAGCGCCGCCCGAGTACCTCGCTCGCTGGCCTTGCAGCCATCGAACCCGGCACCCGGGACCTTCCCGAGGATCACTCCTCGGTGCGGTCTGTCGGTTCGCACCTGCCCCTTCGGGCAAGACCAATACTGCCGCCGCCGTGTCCCGTGCACAACGGCCTTATCCACGAAGTGGCCTCGGCCGGTCCGCGACTTATCCCCGACTTCTCCACCGCTGTGGACGGACTGTGGATGGGCGCCGGTCAGGCGCCTGGGCGATACTGGCGCCCGAGCACCCACGGAGCGATGGAGGTCGCGATGCGTTCTATCCTCGACCGACTGGTCCGCATGCAGGACGGCTGGGCGAAGCCGCTCGGGGACGCCCTGCACGTTCCCCTCGCCGCGATCGGCCGGCCGCTCCATCCCCTCAAGGACCTGCTCAACGGCACCTGGCTGGGCCATCCGCTCCACCCGGCCATCACGGACCTACCGATCGGAGCCTTCGCGGTCGCGATCGTCCTGGACCTCGTCGGCGAGCGCGATGGCGCCCTGTGGGGCGTGATCGTCGGTCAGGTCGCGTTCCTGGGCGCCCTCCTCACGGGCCTCGCGGACTACACGGACACGGACGGCAGGGCCCGAACGCGAGCGACGATCCACGGCACGATCATGGTCATCGGCGGTGGGCTAACGGCCGCATCGCTGATCGTGCGATCCAACGGTGGCGACCCGGGCCTCGCGACCGGCCTCCTGATCCTCGGCTTCCTCGTCGTCCTCGGGGGGGCCTACGTTGGCGGTGACGTCGTCTTCGTGTTCGGCAACATGGTCAGCCGGCATGCCTTCCGCGGCCCCGGCAGCAAGTGGGTGCGCCTCGATACCGGCGACGTCACCGACCTCGATGCGCTCCCCGAAGCGACCCCGACGAAGATGCGCGCGGGGATCAACGACCTCGTGGTCGTCCGCGTCGGCGCGACGATCCGCGCCCTGCACGCCGTGTGTGCGCACGCGGGTGGGCCACTCGAACAGGGGGCGGTCACGGCCGACGGCTGCCTGGAGTGCCCGTGGCACCGGTCCCGCTTCCGCCTGGCAGATGGTGCGGTGCGGCAGGGCCCGTCCGTATACGACCAGCCCGCGTACGAGATCCGGGCCGTGGACGGAGGCGGCTATGAGGTCCGGCGGGCGGCCCCGTAGACGGCGATCGCCCGGGCGCGCGCCTGGGCGTGATCCACGATGGGATCCGGATAGTCGGACCCGATCCGGCAACCGGCCGCCGCCTGCTCCGCGCTCGACATCTCCCACGGCCCATGGAGGCGCTGGGTCGGAACGTGCGCCAGCTCCGGCACCCAGCGCCGCACGTACGCGCCGTCCGGATCGAACCGACGCCCCTGGAGCACGGGATTGAAGATCCGGAAGTAGGGCTGCGGATCCGTGCCGGTGGAGGCGGCCCATTGCCAGCCACCGTTGTTGGACGCGATGTCGCCGTCGACCAGGTGGCGCATGAAGTGGGCCTCGCCTCGCCGCCAGTCGATGAGGAGGTGCTTGGTGAGGAACGACGCCACGACCATCCGGGCTCGGTTGTGCATCCAGCCGGTCGCGGCGAGCTGGCGCATCCCGGCATCCACGACCGGATAGCCGGTCCGACCGGCGGTCCAGGCACGGAAGGCCGCGTCGTCGTCCGACCAGGCGACCGAGTCGAAGTCGGGACGGAACGAGGCCGTACGCACGGACGGCTGGTGGGCAAGGACGTGGGCGTAGAACTCGCGCCAGGCGAGCTCGTTCGCGAAGACGCGGCGCCCCTCGCCGGCTCCGGACGTGCGCACGGCGACCTCCAGCGGCGAGAGCAGCCCCAGGTGCAGATCCGCGGACAGTCGAGAGGTTCCATCGACGAGGTCCATCCGGTCGCGACTGTCGGCATAGCCGTCCACGCCCAGCTCCGCCCATCGCTCCAGCCGACGCCGCGCCGCCGATTCCCCCGGCTCCGGCAGGAGGCTCGGATCGACGGCGGCGTCCAGGTCCAGACCCAGCGCGGCGATGGTCGGGATCTCGCCGGTGGCCGGCGTGCCATACACGCCAGCCGGCAGCGGGGGCAGCCGATCCGGTGCGGGGACGACGTCGCGAGCCGGCAGGGTCGCCCACGCGCGGCGGAACGGGGAGTACATGCTGAACGGGCGCCCGTCACGAGTCAGCACCTCGTCAGGCTCGTGGATGAGGTTGCCCCGGTGGGGATGCCAGGCGGTGCCGTCCGCGGCGAGCGCCGTGGCGACCGCGGCGTCCCGGGCACGGCCGTACGGCGCGTGGTCGCGCGAAACGTGGACGGCGCCAGCACCGACCTCGCGTGCGACGGCCGGGACGACCTGACGTGGATCGCCGACCCGGACGACGAGGTCGGAGTCCCGCTCGCGCAGCGACCGCCGCAGCGCACCCAGGCTCTCCAGCAGGAACCACGTCCGCACGGGCGAGACGAACCGGCCGTGGATCAGCGTCGGGTCGATGACGTAGAGGGGCACCAGACGGTCGGCGGTCGCCGAGGCCGCGACCAGGGCCGGATGGTCGTGGACTCGCAGGTCGCGCCGGAACCAGGAGATCGTCGTGGTCGGATCCATGTCATGGGTCCGTTCGGGTGAAGGCACTCGCCGGACGTCGTCACGCATCGCAGGGCATCATCGCACCATGCTCACCGTGACGATCGCGGACCCGGGACTGGTCCTCCTCGTGGGTGCCGCCGGCGCCGGGAAGTCGTTGATCGCCGTCCGCCACTTCACCCCGGACGAGGTCCTGTCGTCCGACGCGCTGCGGGCGGCGATCGCCGGCGACGAGGCGGATCAGTGCGCGTCCGCCGCGGCGTTCCAGATCCTCCACCGCGAGGTGGAGCGGAGGCTTGCGGCCGGGCGACTGACCGTGGTCGATGCCACCAACGTGCGGGCGACCCATCGCCGGCCACTCCTGGCCCGGGCGCGAGCCGCCGGGATGGCCGTGGCCGCCTTCGTGCTGGACCTGCCGCCGGCCACCGTCCATGCCCGCAACGCGGCGCGCGACCGGGTGGTGGGGCGGGCCGTCGTGGAACGACAGCTTGGCTGGCTCCGCGAGACGGTCGACCGGTCCGTCCTTCAGGCAGAGGGGATCGACCCGGTCGTCGTGCTGCGCAGCCAGCGCGACATCGATGGCCTGCGAGTCGTCCGGGTCAGACGGAGATGAGGACGCTACCTGGGATCAGCGAATCCTGGCCCGACACGAGCCTCCTCCCGGTCCAGCGAAGCGGGCGTCCATCGCGCGGATAGCCGCGGCCGGGATCGGATGAACGCCGATGTCCTCAGCCAGCTCGCGGCCCCACCGCCACGACCGTTCGATCCCTAGCGCGATCGACTGCGCGTCAAGCCACGCCGTCGCCTCGGCGTATCGTTCGAACGCTGCGGCGGTGAGATCGGCGGCGAGGCCTCGCTCCGGGGCGATCCACTCGTTCGTCGCTCCGTCGACGACCCGGGCGAGGCGAAGCAGGTGCTTCTGGGCGGCCGTGAGATGCGCTAGGGCACGAGCGAGATCACCACGTCGTCGACACCCGTCCGCCACCAGCAACCCGTTGGCCAGGCCAAGGAATTCGTGAGCTGCGTCGGCGGGGCCGCGGTCCGGCAGGGAGCCGATGAGGGGTCCGACGGTGTCCGCGAACGTGCCGGTCCGGTCGAGGAGCACCATCCGCTCGAGACTCGGGAAGGCGATGACGCCGGCAAGACGGGGCCACGCCTCAGCGGCGGATGCAGGACCAAGGTGCACCTCGGCACGGGTCAGATCCCCGAAGATGACGGTCGAGCAGTACTCATCGACATAGATCGCCCCAACGTCCGCGATCGGCTCGAGCCATCGCCGCAGGTCGAACCCTTCGAACGCGTCCCCGTCGATGTACAGGCCGATGTCGAGATCCGACTGCTCGTCTTCGTTGCCGGTGGCAAAGGATCCGAACAACAGCAGCCCGATCACCTCGGGCGAGGCCTCCGCATGGGCCTTGATCCGTTCGAGGAGGACGCGCTGCGGCATGGTCGTCCCCGTCATCGAGCGATCCTGCCAGGCAACCTTCGGACAGCCCGGTGATCGGCGTCCTCGAAGATCGCCTGAAGACGAGCCCAGGCGTCGGCGGCTACGTAGACGGGGATCTCGTCCAGGGGCACCGCACGCTCGATCTCGACCGGCCCATCGAGCCTCTCGCCGGTCCACGCGTCGACCCACTCCCCCTCCGGAAGGTAGACGGCCCATGGTCGGCCAGGGGTGGCGCCATCTGGATCCTGGCCCGCTCTCTCTGACGGCTCGACGACTGGAGCGACGAGCAGGGCGTCACCGAGCAGGTACTGGTAGGGATATGACCAGCTCCGGTCATCGGCCGGCCAGTCGAAGAGAAGCGGACGCATGAGCGGTCGTCGCAGCGCGACGCTCTCCGCGGCCGCCCTCTCGAGGTACGGGAGGAGGCGTTCCCTCAGTCGGGCGAACCGCCGGAACACGGCGAGGACGGACGGGTCGTGATGGCGAGCCGCGATGTTCCACGGCGTTCGGTCGCGCGATGGCTGGCGCTGGTGGTTGAACTCGGAGTGATACTGCATGATCGGACAGAAGCAGGCCATGGCGGTGGATCGGAGGTAGAGCTCAGGGTCCGGGATCTCGCCGGAGAACCCCGCCAGATCCCATCCCCAGAAGAAGACGCCGGACGTGGCCGCGGTCAGTCCGGCGGTGACCGAGGCGCGGAACGCCTGCCATGACGAATTCTCGTCGCCTGCCCAGTGGCACGGGACGTGGGCCGCCCCCGTGAACCCGGCGCGACTGAACGTCACCGGGTCGCGCCCGCCCGACCGCATCAGCTCGTGGTAGGCAGCCGCATAGCGGACGGGGTACTCGTTGTTGGCCTCGTCGCCGCGCCGACCGTCGGCGTAGCGCAGGTCGTCGCCCCAGGCGTGCTCACCCCCGTCGGTCTTGAAACCATCGATCCCCACCTCCTCGACGAGGTAACGCCGTTTCTCGAGCCACCAGGACGTCCCTTCTACGTTCGTCCAGTCGGGCATCAGCGCCCTGGGGAACCACCAGCCCCGGTTCCGGTAGGGACGCCCATCGGCCTCGCGGATCCCGTACCCGCGTGCGCTCATCGTGGCTTCGTCGGCTGCGGCCTGGGGGTCGGCCCGCACGTCGGTCCTGAGCAGGGGGACCTGCCACAGAAGGATCTTGAAGTCCTGCTCGTGAAGCCAGTCGACGAGCCCCTTCGGGTCAGGCCAGGCGCCGTCCGCCGGAAACCGGAAGTCGGAGAGGCGGTGGGGGGCGCCGTCGGGATGAACCTCGTATTCGGCATCCCGAAAGGCTGCGAAGGTCGTCTCGTCGCTCCAGGCCTCGACGACGACCACGCCAGCCGGGATCCGCTCCGCGATCGTCCGCTCCACCTCGGCCCGGATCCGCGCCTCCGTGTTCCATTCGTTGCCACTCATCCACAGTCGGAAGATCCACGGAGGCGGCAGGACGGGCCGGCCGACGTCGCCGAGGAACGCCGCGAGGACCGCCCCCGGATCCCCATCGTAGAGGGCCACCTCGAGCGACGGGAGGTCGGCGGTGGGGTCGAGCGCAGCCTCGACCATCAGCCGATCGGGGCGGGTTGCGCCGACGTCATACCAGGTTCGTCGGCTGGTACGGACGTGGAAGCCCCAGCCGCGGGTACCGGATGCGGGCGTGACGATCGCGAACGGTACCGGGAGGTACGTTCGAGTGCCCTGGCTCTTGTACTGCTCGAACACGACCGCGTCGAGCCGTCGCCCGCGCTGGTCGAGGGAGTCGAACCGTTCGCCGAACCCGACGACGTGGGCGCCGTCGTCGAGACGAAGCGCGAAACGAACGCGGAGGATCGCCCGGTCGGCGACCAGGTACTCGACGCTGCCCGGGATCGCTCGGTCCGCCCATCCGGGGCCGATCCCGACCAGGCGCCCCCCCGTGGACTGCCAGCTCGCGACGGCGACCTGGTGCCAGCGCGTGGTGGAGCCGTCCGACGCGCGGAACCGATAGCGAAGCAGTGAAGCCTCGGGAAGGCCTGCGATACGGACGCGCCACGGCTGTCGACCACGTCGATCGGTGGCGGCGGCTGCGGCGGCTGCGGCGGCGAGATGACCGTCATCCGCGGCGCTGCCCGCCTCGCGCATCTCCCCGGCGGGTTCGAACCGGGCGAGCGGCAGCGACGTCGAATGATCGTCGACCTCGAGGTCGAGGGTCACTCCCACGACTCCGGCTGGCGTCGTCACCCGGAGTTCGACCGGCTCGCCGGCGACGGGCCAGGGCGGAACACGCTGATCGGCTTCCACCGTGTAGGCGTGGCCACGCCCGAACGGGCGGTGGCGGATCATCGCGACACCACCTCAAGGGGCACGATGCCGAGCTCGAGTGCGAGCGTCAGATACATCGCGTGAGACCACAGGAGCGGCCTCGCGACCGGACCCCAACGGGCGGTCCATTCCGGGAGTGTCTCCGGGTGGAGAAGGTGATCGCTCACCTGCTCGGGAAGGTCGCCGTCGACGGTGGCGTGGGTCGCGATCCACTCGAGCTGGGACCGGGCGTCGTCGAGTCGTCCCACGTTCGCATAGTGCCACCCGAGGAATCCGGCCAGGAGAAGCCATTCACCGCCGCCGTAGTAGACATCGTCCGCGTAGCGATGAACGCCTCCATGGGCGAGTTCCGCCTCGAGCGCCGCCACGGTCGCGCGTGCCGTGGTGCCGGCCGGATCGACGAGACGGAACGGGGTGGCGCAGGCGATGAGGCTCCCGTCGAGGTCGGTGCCGCCGAGCCACTTGGTGAGCCGGCCATCGTGGACCCCCTGGCTGCGAACCGCGGCGGCGATCGCGTCGGTGGCCTCAGCCGCCGATACGGCGAGCGGCCCCGGGATCTCGATCCTGCCGGCCACCGCGTGCAGGCCCGCGTGGATCGCGGCGAGGGTCGAGGTGTGCCGTTCCGTGACGTGCTCCTCCCACCAGTCGTAACACGGCTCGGACCAGAACTCGGCGAGGTACTCGACCGTCAATGCCATCGCGTCGGCATAGCGCGCAAGGTCGGTACCGTGGCGACGAGCGTGAGCGTCAAGTGCCCATAGCCACGTGCCGTACCCGTCGAGCTGGAACGTCCACCACTCCTCGGGCGAGTCAGTACCGTCGACCGTGTATCTGGTGTGGAGGAAGTCGCGTGCCGGGATTCGATCACCGGCCCGGTGCCTCGCCACGAGTGCATGGACCTGCCCAGCACGATCCTCGACGATGCGCCGGCACCAGTCGAAGAAGGCGTCCGCAGAACCGACCTCGCCGGCACGGCTCATGGCATCGGCGATGAACGCGCCGTCGCGGAACCAGCTGTAGCGATAGACCGGAAACGTTGGCGAGGCAAGGTAGGCGCCACTCGGGGCCTGGTTCCCCCGGATGACGGCGAGGCTATGGATGGCGAGCGAACGGAGTCGATCCGTGTCGATTTCGGGCATGGGATTCAGGGCTCCGGGGAGGAGGGTGGCGGGCGAGGCGGCGGAGGAGCGAGCGCCTCGCCCGCATGGTCATGCGATGACGGTCACCTGAGCAGGGCGTCGACCTGAGCCGCCGCCTCGTTCAGGGCGTCCTGGACGGACATCTGCCCCAGCCGCGCCTTCTCGAGGGCCTGCGTCACGATGTCCTGCATCTGCGACTGCTGCTCGATGACCGGCGGCGTGACGATGTCCGATAGGGCGTCGAAGACGGCCTCTCGATTGTCCGGCGGCGACTGCGACAGGTAGGGAGCGAAGAGGCTCTGGTCGGAGACGGCAGCGAGCTCCCAGCTCGCGTCGACCCGAACCTTGACCGCCTCAGGTGACGAGGTCAGGAACCTGAGCCAGGCCCATGCCTCGGCCGGATGCTCGGTGGTCGCCGAGGCGACGACCGCGTTCGCGAAGAAGTGATGGGCCTTGCGAACATTGCCTGGCTCGACGGAGACGTCCCATGCGAATGGCGCTTCCATCAGGCTCGGGAACAGCCAGATGCCGGTATGCCACATGGCGAGCTTGCCGGACTTGAACAGGGCCGAGTCCTGGTCGGGGCCGAAGGCATCGCCCGGCATCGTCTTGCCGACCTTGTCGATGAGCCAGGAAGCAGCCTCGACACCCTTCGCGTCGTTGAACGTCGCCCTCGTCTGGTCCGCGCTGAAGAAGGAGCCGCCGTTCTGGGCGAGTACCTTGTAGAACTCGAAGAACTGGATCGGCTGAAAGTGGCCCCAGATGCCGTTCGCCGGGTCCGTGAGCTTCTCGGCTGCGGCGCGCTCATCCGCCCACGTCCAGGACGGGTTCGGGTACTCGACCCCGGCCGCGTCGAATAGATCCTTGTTGTAGAAGAGGAGCACGACCGAGAACTGCTCGGGAACGCCGAACTGCTTGCCGTCAGCCTGGAAGACTTCGTGTGCCCTCGGGTAGTAGACGGTCGAATCGAAATCGACGTCGGCGGCCGAAAGCGGACTAAGGTCGAGCAACGCTCCGGAGTTCGCGTACGCGACCGAGTTCTCGTAGTTGAGCTCGAACGTGTCGGGAGCGATCCCGCCGGCGACCTGTGTCTGGAGTTTCGTGAAGTAGTCGGCGTATGCTGCCGTCTGGACCTCGATCGAGATGTTCGGATTCTTCTGCTCGAAGGCTTGGACTATCGCGTCGAGGTCCTCTAGATGATCGGGCGCCGCCGAGAACGTGAAGTAGGTGATCGTGACCGGCTCAGCCGGCGTCGCGGTTGGGGCAGCAGTGGCGGGTGCGGTCGAGCCCGCTGGACTCTCCGTCGGCGGACTCGTTGCGCCGGTGCACGCGACGACGAGTAGGGTCGTCGCAAGCGCGGCGACGAGTGTTCGAGTTGGCTGTCTCATGTGTCTGGTGTCTCCACGATGCGGATGCGGGATCCACTGATCCCTGGTCGGTGCGCGGCCTGCTTCGTCAGTTCTCCTCCTTTCCCTCCTCGTCGGTCATCCCTTGAGACCGGACAGGGTCACCCCGCGGATGACGTACCTCTGCCCGACGGCATAGACGATGAGGATCGGAAGCACGGCGACCGTGGCGCCCGCCATCAGCAAGTTCCACGACGTTGCGTAGCGGCCCTGGAGATTGGACAGGCCGACCGGGAGCGTCATCAGGTCAGGAGAGTTCACGATGATCAGCGGCCACAGGAAGCTGTTCCAGCTAGCCATGAAGGCGAAGATCCCGAACGTCGCCAATGCCGGGAGGGCGAGCGGCACGACGATCCGCCGAAAGACGGTCAGGTGACCGGCGCCGTCCATGAACGCCGCCTCCTCGAGTTCGCGCGGCAGGCTCAGGAAGCTCTGCCGAAGAAGGAACGTTCCGAACGCCGAGGCGATCGAGGGCAGGACGAGTCCAGGGTACGTGTCGATGAGGCCGAGGTACTTCATCTCGACGAAGAGCGGCATGATCGTGACCTGGAGCGGGACCATCAACGTCGCGATGTACAGGAGGAAGAGCGCGTCACGACCACGAAAACGGAGCCGGGCGAAGGCGTATGCGGCCATCGCGCTGGTGGCTACCTGAAGCGCGGTCGAGACCACGGCGACGCCGACGCTATTGAGCAGGAACCTCCATAGCGGGAAGGCGGTCGCGATCTCCGCGTAGTTGCCGGTCTCGATCGGAGACGGGATGAGCCGGGGGGGCGGCACCAGCAGGGCACCCGCACCCTGGAACGAGGTGCTGAGCATCCACAGGAACGGGAAGATCATCAGGAAACCGCCGACGAGCAGCACCGCGTAGAGCAGTGCCCGCACGAGGACGCGCTGCCACCGGATCCCGGAACGGCCCGTCGTCGCGAGCGTGACGGCAGCCAGCTCAGCCATACGTCACCCAGCGCCGCTGAAGTCGAAACTGCACGAGGGTGATCAGCAGGAGGACGACGAAGAAGACCCAGCTCATCGCCGCGGCATATCCCATCTGCCCGTAGCTGAACGCATTCGTCACGATCTGCTCGACGACGACCGTCGTCGCCCCGGCCGGGCCGCCCTTCGTCATGACCCAGACCTGATCAAAGACCTGGAGGTTGTTGATCAGGCTGATGACCAGGACGAAGAAGAGCGACGGCGTCAGCAGTGGTAGGGTCACGTGGCGGAAACGCGTCCAGCGGTTCGCCCCGTCGACGGAGGCGGCTTCGTAGTACTCCTCCGGGATCGCCTGAAGCCCGGCGAGGAGGATGACCATGACGAAGCCGAGATCCTTCCAGGCCGAGGCGACGATCACGGACGGCATCGCCCACCCAGGATCGTTGTACCAGCCTGGGCCCTCGATGCCCACGAGCCCGAGCGCGTAGTTGACGATCCCTGCGGACGGATCGAGCAGCCAGCGCCACATGAGGGCGACGACGACCCAGCTCGTGACGACGGGCAGGAAGTAGGCGGTCCGGATGAGCGACAAGCCGCGGAGCCGCTGATTCAGGGCGAGCGCGATACCCATCCCTCCGACGAACACGAGCGGGAGATAGCCCGCCACGTACGTCAGCGTGTTGAGGACGGCGGAACGGAAGTTCGAGTCGGAGGCGAGACGCTGGTAGTTGTCGAGGCCAACGAAGATCGGTGGCTGCAGCAGGTTCCAGCTGACGAGGCTGAGACCGACCGACGCGACCATCGGCCCGACGGTGAACAGCAACAGCGGGACGAGGCTCGGAGCGAGGAAGAGCGCGATCGCGCCCCGATGGCGCCAGCCCTGCTGCCCGACCATCAGTTCGGGCTCGTTCCGGCCACGGGAGCGGGCACGGGCGCTCGAATCTGTGCGCCGTTTCCACCAAGCGTCGCCCCGAGGCGGTCCCGGACCGTGCTGTCGATCGTATCCTCGTCGAGTGAGGCGGTGAACGTGGAGCGGAAGACGAGCGCGGCCGCGCCTCGCGCCCAGCGCGTCTCGTCCCACGGATCGATCTCGACCATGACGTCCGCGATGGGTCCGAACAGCTGCGAACGCAGCACCGGGATGAATGCCGGCCCCAGGTGGCGCCACGCGCGGATGCCCTCGCCGCTCAACAGAACGAGACCTGGATTCAAGAGGTTGACGACGGTCGCCACCGCCCCACCAAGCGCCTCTCCGGCAGTCGCGTAGATCGCTCGGGCTGTCGGATCGCCGTCGTCGGCCAGCTTCAGCAAGTCGTCCACCGTCCCGTCCGTCGGGATGACTCCGTTGTCGATCGCTTCGCGCAGCAACGCCGGATCAGCGACGAGGGCCTCAAGGCATCCGTTTCGACCGCAGTAGCACGGCGGGCCGTCTCTGCGTACGGTCACGTGGCCGAGCTCCCCGGCACCGCCGTCCGCACCGCGGTAGAGCTCGCCGCGGGCGACGATGCCAAGCCCGACGCCGCGCCCGATCGTGATCGTGATGAAATCGGCGACGTCGCGACCGCGGCCGTACAGCCGCTCGGCGATGGCCAGCGTGTTGACGTCGTTCTCGATCAGCACGGGGACGCCCAGCCTCGTCTGCAGGACGTTGCCGAGTGCCAGACCGGCCCAACCCAGCGAGGGCGCGTGGACGGTCCCTGGAGCCCCTATCCCGACGAGCCCCGGGACACCGAGCCCGACGCCGAGGAGGGGAGGCGCATCGTCACCCCGCGCGTCGACGTACGGGCGCAGTTCCGCCTCGATCCGGTCGACGACGTCCGGGCGGGATGCGTCGAAGTCCCGCTCGAAAGACTCGACGACCTCGCCCCCGAGATCGACGACGACGCCAGCCAGGTGAGCCGGCGAGATCTTCACCCCGAGCACGTGGCCGGCATCGGGAACGAGGGCGAGACGGAGGGCCGGGCGGCCACCCGACGACGGGACCTGGTCGAAGACCTCCAAGATCCCCCGTTCGACGAGGTCCCGCGTGACCGCGGTCACCGTCGCCGGACTCAGTCCGAGCCGTCGCGCGATGTCCGCCCGCGCGATCGGACCGCTGCTCCCGATGAGAGCGAGCACAGACGCGCGATTGACGCTACGGATCAGTCCGACGGACACGGTGCGAACGGAGTTCACGGACTTCCTTTCGTTCCTAAATTTAGTACTCGTAGCAAGGTAGCCAGCGAGGCCCTTCTTGTCAATCCCCAGCCCCCGCGTG
>JBBEBL010000040.1:0-7119 GCA_040882345.1 Chloroflexota bacterium | reverse complement strand
GTGCTCGCGAAGATCGCCGAGATGCCGGAGCCGGATCGCGTCATGGCCGAGCGGATCCACGCGATCGTCAAAGGCAGCGCGCCAGCCCTCACGCCGAGGACCTGGTACGGGATGCCCGCCTACGCGAGGGACGGCAAGGTGGTCTGCTTCTTCCAGAGCGCCGAGAAGTTCAAGGCGAGGTACGCGACCCTCGGATTCAGCGACGAGGCGACCCTCGACGACGGCGCCATGTGGCCGACCTCGTTCGCCCTGAAGGAGTTGACTGCCACGGACGAAGCGCAGATCGTCGACCTCGTGAAGAAGTCGGTAGGCTGAGGATCGGGGCTCGCCACCCAGGCACCGCGCGCTTGAGATCGAGTCGTCACAACGGAGGGACCAGCGATGACAGCGGATCGGGTCCAGGCCCTGGAGGCGCTGCTCGTCCAGGCGGAAGCGGCCCATTCCGTCTTCGAGCGCGAGGAGCTCGACGGGGTCTACGACGAGGCGTGGCCGCGATGGTACGCGGCGTACGCGATCGACCACGGGATCGGCGACCTGATGACACGGTCCGTCTCCGTGGACGAGCTGGCGCGGTTCTTCGTGTCCGCCTGGGACGAGGCCCAGCGGCTTGACCTCCGACCGTCCGAGCCGTGGCCGACATGGATGGCGCGGCGGCTCGCGGTCGAGCCGTAGGCAGGGTCCCTACGTTCGCCGGCGATCGCGCAGCCAGAGGAGCGCGCCGACGATGACGGCCACCACGATGGCCGCTCCGACGGCCAGTCCGTCCGCGCAGGGCACGACATAGCCAAATACGGAGTAGCACTCGGGTGGGATGGGGTCGATCCCGCTCGCGGGGAACAGCAGGACGAGCACGACGAGGCCCGCCAGCAGCGCGATCGCTAGGTTCTTCTTCGTCATGGTGGTCGGGTCCTCGTCGTATGGACGTCCCCGGGCGGCACACTTGCGCGATGCCCACCCCGTGGGCCTCGCCGTGCGTGGAGCGCGCGCCGGGACGGCCTCAGCATAGGACTTGTGCGCGACGATGCCCACCCCATGGGCCTCGCTCGACCGTCCGGTGACCCAGCTGGTACGCGGCGGCGTCCTGACCGACCAGGTCGACTCCTTGCACCCGGTGCCAACGTCGAGCCGGGTCGTGCACCCCGTGACGCTATCGACCATCGGGGCTCGGATGCCCGTCGCAACCTTGCACCCCATGACCGCTACGCCCGGCGAGCCAGCTCGGGCCGGCCGATCACGCCATTCCCTTGCACCTGGTGACGACTTCCGACCGACCCAGCCGTATCGAGCCCGAGGAGACGGCGCGTATCGTCACCCGGTGCAAACGCCCGCGGCCGCGGCATGCAACTGGCGATCGCCCTAGTCCTCCAGCTCCTCGATCACCGCCGCCAGCGAATCCGGCAGGTGGCCCTTGGCGAGGAACCGACGCAGGTGCTCGGCGCTTCGCGGCTCAGCGACTCCCGCCATGCCGAAGAGGCGTCGAGCGCGATCCATATCCCCGTTGCCTCCGACCATGAGGGCCGTCCAGAGCGTGATCTGATCGTCGTCTGGCGCCAGCGCGTGGGCCTCCTCCATGGCCGCGGCCGCCGCCGCGAAGTCACCGGCCAGGGACGGCGCGTCCGCCCGGTCGAACGCCTCGTAGGCGCGCGCCACACGCAGGAGCCGCTCCAGTTCGTCCAGGGGCGCCGGATGGTCATCCACGCGGACGTCGAACCGGCGCGCCCACGCGGGCCCGTCCGCCGGCACCACGACCAGCGCCGCCGACTGCCGGCCGCGGACATCGCCACCTTCCGACTCGGCCGCCCGGAGTGCGGAGACCAGGCGGTGGGCGAGGTCGCCCGACGCCCTGCCGAACGCGTCCGCCATCGCCGGCCACACTGAAGGTCGCTCCATCATGTTCGCCTGGATCGCGACGCCGTCCGCCGTGACGTGGCCCGCGGCGAACACGCACCGTGATCCGGTGAAGGACGCCGACCGACCACGCCCGTCCACCATCCCGACCTGGCGGACCTCGCGGTCATCGTCCTCGGCCAGGAGCGCGGCGAGGGCCTCAGGCGCGGACGCGCCGGCACGCATCCGCTCCAACCCCAGCGGCCCGTACCGCTTCTCCGCGAACGACTGCGTCGCGACGGCGCCGACACCGGGCTCCGCCCAGGGCACCGTCTCGCCGACGAACGGCCAGCGGGTCTGCACCGCGACGCCGAGCTCGCCCGTGGCCGGATCACGTGCGACGATCGAGTAGGTCATCGATCGGCCACCGCGCGCCGAGCGAGGCCGCGGAGCATGCCGCGGAAGATGACCGCGTGGGCCGGGTACAGGAGGTACCAGTACGCCAGGCCGAGCACGCCCTTCGGCTCGAAGAACGCGGTCTGGAGCAGGCGGCTTCCTCCGTCCTCCGGCACGACCTCGTACTGGAGCCACGCGCGTCCGGGAAGCTTCATCTCGGCGCGCAATCGCAGCAGCGCGGGGCGCCGGATCTCCTCGACCCGCCAGAAGTCGAGCGCATCGCCCGCTCGAAGCCGGTCGGGATCCCGGCGCCCGAGCCGCATGCCGACGCCGCCGACGATGCGGTCCGCAAGGCCACGTAGTCGCCACAGGACGTTGGCGTAGGGCCAGCCGCCCGCGCCGCCGACCCGCTCGACGGCCGTGAACACGTCATCCGGAGACGCCAGGACCAGCCGCATGCGTCGATCGATGATCATCCCCTCGCTGGTCTCCACACCTTGCAGCGGCTGGCGGTCGCGCAGGACGCGGGCATCGAACCACGTGGATTCCAGCGCGCCATCGCCAGACCGGTCCATCGCCTGGGCCAGCGCCTCGTCGTAGGAGAGGGGAGTGAGGCCGTAGGTCTGTGCGGGCGCTGGGTCGCGCACCACCACCTCGTTCCGCAGCCCCTCGATCAGGGGACGGGCGATGCTGGACGGGACGGGCGAGATGAGGTTCACCCAGTACGAGCTCAGGCGGGGCGTCAGGACCGGCACGGGGATCATCAGGCGCCGCAACCCGCGTAACGCTGCGTAGCGCAGCATCATGTCGCCGTACGACAGGACGTCCGGCCCGCCGATCTCCACGATGCCGGTCGTCTCCGGATGGTCCAGTGCCGCGGTCAGGTAGGCGATCACGTCACCGATCCCGATCGGCTGGCAGCGGGTGGATACCCATCTCGGGGTGATCATCACCGGCAGCCGCTCGGTCAGGTGGCGCAGGATCTCGAATGAGGCGCTGCCGGACCCGATGACGATCGCGGCCCGGAACTCGGTCACGGCCACCCCGTGGCGCGCCAGCTCAGCGCCGACCTCGTGGCGGCTGGCCAGGTGATGCGAGAGCGCCTCCGTGTCGTCACCCAGACCGCCGAGATACACGATGCGTGCGACGCCGGCGCGCGCGGCCGCGGTCGCGAACGCGCGGGCAGCCTGGACGTCACGCTCCGCGAAACCGGTCGCGCCCGCCGCCATCGAGTGGGCGAGGTAGTACGCGACCTCGATGCCCTCGACGGCGGGTCCCAGACTGTCCGGATCCAACAGGTCCGCGCGAACGACGCGCGTCGCCGGGAACCGCTCGGCCAGGGGCCCGGGATCGCGGCTCGCGAGGGTCAGGTCGTGCCCCAGGCGGAGCAGGGCCGGCACGAGCCGACCACCGATGTAGCCGCTGGCGCCCACGATGAGGATCTGCATCGGTCCAGTATCCTCGACGAATCACAAAGGAGCGACACATGACCGGTACTGAGCGCCAAGAGCCTGAGGATCGATTCGCCGGCGACGAGCACCTGTTCGACCTGGCCGCCGCGGCCGACGACCTGCGGCGCGAAGAGCAGCCGGCCAGGGACGGACATCGCCAGGTCACCCTCGTGCACGATGACGGGGTCACCGCGATCCTGTTCGACTTCGAGGCGGGTGGTCAGCTGCCGAACCACTCGGCTGACGGCCTGGTCATGATCCACGTCATCGCGGGGATGGTGGACGTGGCGACGCCTGAGACGACGCACACGATCGGCGCTGGATCACTCCTGGTCCTGGCAGCCGGGGTGCGCCACGACCTCAGCGCCCGGGAACCGAGCCAGGTGCTTCTGACGGTCCACCTCCGGCGCGGCTGAGGGCCGCCGGCGGTTCGTGCGTCGATTCCTTGCACCTGGTGCCAACCCGCCCGGAGGCCTTGCACCCGGTGACGCTATCGGCCACTCCGGCCGGGATGACGGTCGCATCCTTGCACCCCATGACCGCTCTCGTCGGCGGGTCGGCTCCGGTGGACTGATTCCGTCCATTTCTTGCCCCCAGTGCCGACTTCCGACCGGGCGAGCCTCCGCGGGGTCTCGGTCGACGCCCATATCGTCACCTCGTGCAACCAGGAGCCCACCGCCTCACTGCGGCATGACGGACAGTCATGACAACGCACCGTCCGCGCGTGATAGTGGCCCTCGACCAGACCCGCGAAAGGTTGCGTGCTCTTGGATACGGTTCAGACGACTACGGCGCGCTGCGCCGGTCCCGCTTCGGTGCACCGCATCGTGGATGACGCCCGGTCCCTCGCCGGTGCTGCGGCCGCCGACATGCGCGCCGCGACCGCGGCCCTGGTCAGGTTCGAGGCGGCCAGAGAAGGTCCAGGCCGGAACGAGGTCGAGTGGCGATTGCTCTCCGAACTCATCGATCGATGCGAGAACGCCTGGGCGGAGGCCGAAACGAATCTGCTGCTGGCCAAGGCAAGCGCTGAACAGCCACGGGACGTCGGAATGCCCTTCAGGAGTGCCCCGGGCGCGACCTGACAGGATGGGACCGCACCGCCGCGCGCACGTCTGCCACGTGGCGTCGTGTCGCCCTCGACTCGATCCGCATCGAACCGTTGGAGCCCTGAGGGCTTGACGACATCCAAGCGAATGATATCGTTGATATCACCATGGAAGACGACCCCGGGAACCGGCAGCTCATCGTGCGTGCTGTGCCGTCCGACGTCGTCACCGCGCTGAAGCGTCGCGCGGCGCGGCACGGTCGGTCGGCGGAGGCGGAGCACCGCGTGATCCTGCGCGAAGCGCTGCGGGCGGAGATGCAGGCCGGCTCGTTCAAGGCGGCGCTCGCCTCCATGCCGGATGTGGGCCGCGATGACGACTTCGTCGTGGACCGTGACCTCCCGCGCCCCGTCTCGTGAGCTGGCTGGTCGATACGAACATCCTGTCCGAGATGCGCAAGGGACGGAGAGCGGATCGAGGGATCCAGGCGTGGTTCGCAGCGACTGATGACCGTGACTTGTACACGAGCGTCCTGGTACTTGGCGAGATCCGACGGGGGATCGAGTCGATCCGTCGACGGGATCGATCATCGGCCCTGGCCCTGGAGCAGTGGCTGGTGAATCTTGCGGCCGGATTCGGAGAGCGGATCCTCCCCGTCGACATCCGGATCGCGGACCGCTGGGGCTCGCTCAACGTGCCGGATCCCGTGCCGACCGTCGACGGCCTGCTTGCCGCGACCGCGCTCGTCCACGACCTGGTGTTGGTGACCCGGAACGTTCGCGACGTGTCGGGGACCGGCGTCCGGGTGCTCGACCCGTCGGGCGGTTCGAGCGCCTGACAACCGAACCGTTGACGCGCGGCCGCACACGGCGTACGGTCCGGCCCGTGGACGACGCTGACATCGAGCTGCGCAATGCGACGTATCGACGGTTCGTCGAGCTCGGCCGGGCGCCGACGACCGATGAGGTGGCGACGACCCTGGGCCGTGACGCCGGCGACGTCGCGGACGGCTGGCGACGTCTCCATGATGCCCACGCGCTGGTCCTCGACGATGTCGGGGCCATCCGGATGGCCAACCCGTTCGCTGGCGTCCCGACGGGGTTTCGCGTGGAGGCGGACGGGCGCTCGTGGTTCGCCAACTGTGGCTGGGATGGGTTCGGGATCGGTGCCGCGCTCGGGGTGGACAGCACCATCCACACGACCTGCGCCGACTGTGATGAGCCGCTGGATCTCGTCGTGACGGACGGCCGCCCCAACGATACGGACCTCGTCTTCCACGTGCCGGTGCCGGCCGCCGAATGGTGGGTGGATATCGGCTCGACGTGAAGGGCCATGCTGCTCTTCCGGTCGGAAGGCCACCTCGATACATGGCTCAAGGGACGACGCAAGGGCGCCGTGCTACCCGTCCTCACCCTCGTGGACCTGGCCTACGCGTGGTGGGGTGATCGACTGGCGCCGGATTGGCGCCCGCACACCCGCGAGCAGAACCAGGCCATCCTGGACCGGCTCGGGCTGACCGGTCCGTTCTGGCAGCTCGCCTGACCCTGCTCACGGCGCCGATGCTTGTCGGCGAGGGCGGCGGTAGGCCATCCTTGGCACGTGCCGTACTTCCTTGATCGCCACGACCTCCATGGCGCCAGCGCCGACGACGTTGCCGCTGCGCACGTCGATGACGTCGCGATGCAGGACCGCCACGGCGTGCGCTACCTGACCTACTGGTTCGACTACGACCGCCAGCGGGCCTTCTGCCTGGCCGACGGCCCGGATCGAGAGGCCGTCATCGCCGTGCACCGCGAGGGCCACGGCGGCGTTGCCAACGTCGTGACGGAGGTCGACCGCAACGACGTGGGTCGGTTCCTGGGCCCTCCGCCCGAGCATGCGACCGGCCAGGCGTACGTCGACTCCGCATTCCGAACCATCCTGTTTACGGACATGGAGGGCTCGACCCGCCTGACCCAGCGGCTCGGCGACAGCGGCGCCATGGCGGTCCTGCACGACCACGACGTGATCGTGCGAGGCGCCGCCGACGCCAACGGTGGTTCGGTCGTGAAGCACACCGGCGACGGCATGATGGTCTCGTTCAGGGCCGTCAGCGCCGCCCTCGAGGCGGCCGTCGCCATCCAGCGCGACCTGGCCGCGCGCAACGAGACCGCCGAGCATCCGTTGGGCGTGCGCATCGGACTCGCCGCAGGGGAGCCGCTGGAGGAGCAGGACGACCTGTTCGGGGCTGCCGTCCAGCTGGCGGCGCGATTGTGCGATCGCGCCGCGTCCGGCTCCATCCTCGTCTCCGGCGCCGTCCGCGACCTGGCCATCGGCAAGCGATTCGACTTTCAGAAGCGCGGCCGCCTCACGCTCAAGGGCTTCGATGAGCCGGTCCGTCTGTTCGAGGTGGCCTGGCGTTC
>JBBEBL010000039.1:0-1262 GCA_040882345.1 Chloroflexota bacterium | reverse complement strand
CGAAGAAGTGGGCCGCCAGCGCCAGGTCGTGCAGGACGGCCAGGATCGTCGTCCCGTCGCGTTCGTTGAGGTCCACGAGCAGGCGCATGACCTCCACCTGGTGGCGGATGTCCAGGTGCGCGGTCGGTTCGTCGAGGACCAGGATCGGTGCGCCCTGGGCCACGGCCACGGCGATGAACACCAGCTGGCGCTCGCCCATCGACAGCTCGCGCGCGTCGCGGGCACGCAGGGCCGTGATCCCGACCCGTTCCAGGGCCGCGTCCACGGCCGCGTGGTCCGTTGGCCGTAATCCGGTCAGCGGTGGCTCGTGCGGCAGGCGCCCCAGGGCGACGACCTCGTGCACTGGCATCGCGAAGGGCAGCTGGGCGAGCTCGGGCACGACGGCGATGGTCCGGGCCACGGCGCGCCGGTCCAGACCGTTGATCGGGTCGCCGCACAGGCGCACGACCCCCTCGCGCGGATGCAGCACGCCGGTCAGGGCGCGCAACAGCGTGGACTTGCCGGCACCGTTCGGGCCCACCAGGGCGACCCGCTCGCCAGCCTGAATCGACAGGTACGCGGCATCGACGATGCGCCGGCCGCCGTAGGCCACGGTCACATCATCGGCGGCCAGGATCGCCGTGCTCACAGCTCGTACCCCGTGCGGATCCGCTGGAGCAGGAACAGGAAGAACGGCGCGCCGAGCAGGGCCATGACCACGCCGACGGGCACGTCTCCGGCCAGGCGAGCGACGAGGTCGGCGCTGGCCAGCAACAACGCCCCGACGATGGCCGAGATCGGCAGCACGTGTCGCGCCGATGGGCCGACGAGCAGGCGGACCAGGTGCGGGACGACCAACCCTACGAAGCCGATCAGCCCGCTGACCGCGACGCCCGCGGCGGTCGCCATGGAGGCGAGTGCCAGGAGGATGCCGCGCTCGCGACCGACATCGATGCCCAGGTGCCGCGCGGCGGCGTCGCCCAGCAGCATCCCGTCCAGCGACCGCGAGCGGAGCACGATCAGGCCGCACGACACGGCGACGAGCGGCGCGGCGACGGCCAGGCGCGCCCACGATGCGCCGGCGAGACCGCCCAGCAGGAACGCGAAGATCTGGCGCAATTCCGAGCCGGACACGTACATCGCCATCGTGATCAGGGCGGTCAGGATGGACGCGATGCCATAGCCGGTGAGCAACAGGCGGGTCAGGCCGCCTGGCCCGCCGGAGCCTCCGAGCCGGAAGACGACCCACGCGGCGACCAGTGCCCCGGCGAAGGCCAGGGCGT
>JBBEBL010000038.1:0-1265 GCA_040882345.1 Chloroflexota bacterium | reverse complement strand
TCGCCCGTGACATCACCGCCCGGACGCATGGCGAGGCGGCCGCGGCCCAGGCGATGGCCGATTCCGCGGCCCGGTTCGCGTCCGGGTCGATCGACGATCCCGCGGTCCTGCGTTCGCTCTTCGAGGGGAGCGGCGGGTTCACGTTCGCGGCCGCGTCGCTCGAGGCGGGGATCGCGGTGCTCCTTGCGGAGGTCGGGCTCTTCTCGTCACGCGGCGAAGCGCGCCGGACCATCGCCGCCGGCGGGGTGACCCTCAACGGGACGCGGGTCACCGACCCGCTGCTCGTCCCGGACCCGATCGCCGGGGAGTGGCTCGACGTCCGGATCGGCAAGCGTCGACGCGAGATCGGCCGCCGGGGAGGCTGAGGGCCAGGCTGCGGGGCCGGAGCCATCCCGGTCCCCGGGCGACTGTTCCGCCCCGCTGGCATCTAGCTCGCGTGGCGCTCGCGGAGAACGCTTACCACCCACGCAGGCTCCAGGCCCCGCTCCTCCAGTAGCACCAGGGCGTGGTAGAGCAGGTCGGCGGCCTCGCCGACCAGGGCTTCGCCCGTTGGCGCACGGTCGGCGCCCGCAGCCTCGGCTCGCGCGTCGTCCTTGGCGGCGATGAGCACTTCCGTCGCCTCTTCGGTGACCTTGCGCGCGACGGCATCCACGCCGCCGGCCAGGAGGCTGGCCGTGTACGAACCCGTGGGCCGCTCAGCGGCTCGCGACGTGATGGTGGTCCAAAGCGTCTCGAGCCACGCGAATCCCTGGCTGGACCGTTCGGCGGGCGCGCCGTCGGGGTCGAAGCAGCTCCGTGTTCCGCGATGGCAGGTCGGGCCGACGGGATCGACGGTCACCAGCAACGTGTCGCCGTCGCAGTCGGCTGCGAGGTCGACGAGCCGCAGCACGTTTCCGCTCGTCTCGCCCTTGCGCCACAGGCGACCGCGCGACCGGGAGTGGAAATGGACGTCGCCGGTGGCGAGGGTGGCCTCGAGCGCTGCGGCGTCCATCCAGGCGAGCATCAGGACCCGGCCATCGGCGGCATCCTGGATGATGGCGGGCACCAGGCCGCGCTCGTCGTAACGAAGGTCCGGCAGCTCCCGGCGCCGGCCGACCGGCGACGCGCCCCCGCCGGCCACGGTCATCACGCCACTGCCTGTGGGACGAGGCGAACGGGCAGTCCGGCCGCTGCCATCGCCGCCTTGACGTCCGCGATCGCGTGGATCCGCCGATGGAAGATCGACGCGGCGAGCACCGCGTCGGCGCCCCCATCGCGGACCGCGG
>JBBEBL010000037.1:0-7194 GCA_040882345.1 Chloroflexota bacterium | reverse complement strand
GGAGCGCCTCGGGGAGGCACTGGCCTTCGACGGCGACTTCAGCGCGGCGGGCTTCATCGAGGTTCGACCTCAGCCCTAGCCTGGCGACCCTGTTCTTACCCGGTGTGCGCCGCGACGACCTGGGTGAAAGGCACCCGATCGCCGGCCCTGATCGCGGCCGGGAGGTTGCTGCCAGTGGCCGACACGAGCCCAGTCGTCGCCGGGACGCGGAAGGTGAGGCCGACCGGCTGCCCACTCGGACGTCCGGATGGTCCCGGTGTGTCACGATCAGCGACATGACGCATCTTGAGCCTCCCGCTTCGCTGTCGGGCTCCGCGGACGACGGTCGGCTGGCGCTCGAGGGTCTCCTCCCGGCCGCGCTACCGGGGGCCGCAGGACCGTCGCTCGCCGCGCTCGTTCGTCAGGCGCAGGTCCGGCCCTTCCGGCGCCATGAGCGTGTCCTGTCCCAGACGCAGGACCCCTTGCTGACGTTGGTCGTGGATGGTCATCTCGGCGCCTTTCGATCCCACGCCGAGGGCCGCCAGCAGATGATCACGATCGTCGGTCCGGGTGAGTTCGTCAGCGTCCTGTCGCTGCGGCGGGACGCCCCACCGGTCGACCTCGTCGGGCTGGACCGAGGCGTCGCGGCACTCTGGCCGGGCGATGCGGTGATGTCGCTTGCAGGGGTCGACGCGGGCCTCGCTGTCGGGCTCCTCGACCACGCGCTGAACAGCGCGGCACGGCTCCTGAACCGGCTCCAGCACGTCTCATTCGACACCGTCTACCGGCGGCTTGCCATGATCCTCTGGATGCGGCGGGCGATCCTGTTCCACGATCAACGCCCGCTCCTGTCGCGACCGCAGCTCGCCGACCTTGCCGGCACGTCGCGAGAGATGGCGGGACGGGTCATCCGCGACTTCGAGCAGCGCGGCCTCATCGCTCGAGTCGGCGCGACGGGGCTCGTCCTCCTCGATCCGGTCGGTCTCCGAGCAGCGGCAGGCCTCGACGACAGCGACGCAGCTTCGACTCGGTAGCGGCGATCACCCGCTCGGGGGTGGAACCAGTTCCACGTCGGGGGTGCCGGTCTCGTGAGACGGTCCTTGTGCCGCCCGTCTGCGGCGAACCTCAAGGAGACCGAGCCATGCGCGATCTGCGCCGATTCCACGCCGACCACTGCCCGATCCTCGCGATCAAGCGACGAGTCTGCCAGCGCCGACACGGCAACTGACGTGGGCGACAGCCCGACGAGTACCCTCGGCGCCCGACCGTCCGGGCGCCGATCTCGGCTCGGCTACGAGTACAAGGTAGCCATCGTCTTCCTGCTCGGGCTGTTCATGGAACTGCTCGACATGACGGTCGTCAACGTCGCCATCCCGACCCTGCAGCAGGACTTCAACGCATCGCTGTCCGAGATCGAGTGGGTGATCACGGGTTACCTGCTGGCGCTGGCAGTGTTCATCCCGGTGGCCGGCTTCCTCGCCGATCGCTTCGGCAGCAAGCGCACCTTCATGCTCGCACTGACCATCTTCACCGTCGCGTCGCTGGGAGCGGGCCTCGCCTGGAGCCTGGAGTCGCTGGTCGCCTTCCGGTTCCTGCAGGGCGCCGGTGGCGGGATGCTGACACCGGTCGGGATCGCCATGGTCTTTCGGGCGTTTCCCCGCGACCGGCGCGCGATCGCGTCGGCCTTCGTCGCCATCCCGGCGGCACTCGCGCCCGCGCTCGGTCCGGTCCTCGGCGCCTATCTCGTGGAGTACCAGAGCTGGCACTGGATCTTCCTGCTCAATGTGCCGATCGGCATCGTCGGCCTGTTCCTGGGCTGGCGCTGGCTGCTGGAGGACCGAGTCCATCCGTTCCACCGATTCGATGGCCGCGGTTTCGCTCTCAGCGCCGCGGGGTTCACCCTGCTGCTCTTCGGTCTATCGCAGGCCGCCACCCACGATTGGCTGAGCGCGCAGGTGGCCGGGACCATCGCCGCCGGCCTGCTGGCGCTGGCTGCGCTCGCCTACGTCGAGGTCCGAGCGATCGAGCCGATGCTCGACGTCCGCCTGCTCGGGATCCGCTCGTTCCTCAGTGCGAACACGGTCATCGCGGTCGCCATGGCGGCGATGATGGCCGGCCTCTTCCTGATCCCGCTGTTCCTCCAGGGACCCGGTGGCGAAAGCGTCCTCGAGTCGGGTCTCGTCACGTTCACCCAGGCCTTCGGGATCCTGGTCGGGATGCCTCTCGCCGCGAAACTCCATGGACGCGTCGGGACTCGAGCGCTCGTGCTCGTGGGACTGGCGCTGGTGATGCTCTCATCGTGGCTGTTCACGAGCATCACACCGGACGTGGACCTCATGAACGTCCGGGTCTGGATGGCGATGCGCGGCTTCGGGATGGCGCTTGTCTTCGTGTCGGGCCAGCTCGCCCTGTTCGGTGACGTGCCGCATGGGCGCACCGCCCGGGCCTCGTCGCTCTTCAACGTGAGCCGGCAGGTCGCCGCCTCGATCGGGGTGGCGATCACCGCGACCGTGCTCTCGAGCCAGCTCGCGGCCGATCTCGCAGCGGCAGCCGGGTCCTCGGGCGGGTCCGCGACCCAGCTTGCGGCCCAGGTCAGCGCCTTCCAGACAGCGTTCTGGATCCCCGTGGCCCTGGCCGGGATCGGCCTTGTCGCCGCGATCTGGCTGCCACATGGGCGACCGGCGCACGAGGCGTCGCTCACGGAGCTCCTTTCGGCCGGCGAAGGGACAGAGTCGGACCCGATGACATACGAACAGAAGGAGCCTCAGACCGATGGACATGACGAACTACTTCCCGGCGTGGCGTGAACGGATCCGCTATGCAGACCCGGGCCCGGAGCCAACGATCCTCCATGACGATCCGGGCGCCCGGGCGATCCTCGTCGGGCTCGAACCCGGTGGTCGGGTCCCAGCGCACCCCGAGCGACTGGCCATCTATCACGTCCTTGAGGGCAGCGGGTCGATGACCGTCGACGGTGAGCGCTATCCGCTGACCGCCGGTGCCACGGTCATCGCCCCGGCCGGGTCAACGCGCGGGATCGAAGCTGAGACCCGTCTGGCCTTCCTTGCGGTCAGGGTGGGCTCCGAGCCCGCGTCCAGCCGGTGATGGAGATCACCAAGGACACGAGGGTCTCGGAAATCCTGCGCGAGTACGGGGACATCGCCGACGTGATGGAGGTGTTCGGCGTCAAGCGAGTGGCCCGCTACTCGTTCCGCTCGTTCATCACCAGGGCGATCACAGTCGAACGTGCAGCGAAGATCCACCGGGTGCCACTCGACGAGTTCCTCGACACGCTGCGGACGGCCGTCGGCCCGGAGCCCGGATCGCGCGGGGAGCAGGTCGGCACCATCGATCCTGGCCCATCGAGCTGAGACCTTTCGACGAAGGTACCCGCCCCGGCACCGTCGGCGGGATCCGGCCTCAGCGGCGGAGCCTGTAGAAGCGCCAGCCGGGGTCCTCGATCGGGAGGATCTCGAAGCCGCTGAAGCCCGCCCTCGCCGCGTACGCCTGGAGTGTCGCGGGCCGCATCACGGCGCCGGTGGCGGTGGATCCCTCTGTCGCCATCACGGCCGGTAGGCAATCCAGCACGCTCCAGCCGTAGGCCAGCCGATCGAGGCGACCGGCGGGCGCGGTGAACGATGGTTCCACCCGCGCGTCGGCCACGAGGCAGGCGCCATCCGGCCCGAGGAGACGGTGCCACCGGCCGAGGACCGCGACCGGGTCGACCATGTCGTGGACCGCCTCGAAGCAGGTGATGAGATCGTAGGGACCCTCGAGCCCAGGGTCCGCGGCGTCGGCCACAAGGAAGGTGACGCGCCCCCGTTGGTGGGCGTCGAGCGCATGTCGCTCGGCGAGGGCGATGGCTTGCGGGTCGATGTCGATCGCGTCTACCCGCACCCGGGGATAGGCCCGCGCGATCGCCAGGCTTGACCACCCCGCTCCACAGGCGATGTCGAGGACCCGGCCGGCCGGCTCGGCGCGCAGCCGTTCGTGGATGTCCGGGATCGCGGCCAGCCACCCGGCGAGGAGGTGGAGGAATAACGGCCGGTTGGTCTCGCCGGTCGTCTCGAGCCCCTGGGCAGCGTCGAGGACCCCGGACGCGGGATCGGCGCGCACGCCGCTCTCGATGTCGATGATCGTCGCGAGCAGGGTCACGAGCCCGTGGACGCCGCCCGCAGCGTAGTGGGGGCTGTCGCGCTCGGCCAGGGCCTGGGCATGTCCCGGCGGCAGCCAGAACCGCCGCGCGTCGGGCTCGACCTCGGGGTCAACGCATCTCAGGATGCCCGTGACCGCTTGCTGCTCACACCACTCCCGCACGAGTCGTGGCCGGGTCTCGGTCCTCGTGGCGAGCTCGCCCGCCGTCAGCGGCCCGTGCGTTGCCAGCTCGCGGTACAGGCCAAGACGGACGCCCAGATAGACGGTCGCGATGTCGAAGGCACCGAGCGTCGCGTCCTGGATGCGGGCTGCCATGGTCTCGGTGTCGTACCGGGCGTCGCTGGACAAGGAGGCTCCACGGACGGATCGTCGCGGCCATCGTAGGACGGCACCATGGCGCCCGTCCACCGATCGCGCGGTGCTCGTCCTGGCCGGGGCCGTGGCCGCGGCTGGCCCGCGCTCCGGCCCTGCCGGCGATCAGGTCCGTGACCGCGACGCGATCCCGGCGATCCTGGGCCTCACCGAGGCGCAGGTGATGGAGCTCCGGCAGGACGGGCTCTCTCTTGCCCAGATCGCCGAGCGCCAGAGCATCGACCCGCAGAAGCTCGTCGATGCCTTCAAGGCTCAGTGGACCGAGCGCATCGAGGCACTCACCGCCTGGTCATCAGGAAGCAGGCCGTGTGCGTCACGGGATCGGGCTCGGGCAGCCGTTCGATGGCGAATGCATCGCCGAACAGGCTTGCCTCCTCCCCGGGCACCATGACCGGGATCAAGCGCGAGGGCCCCGTCAGGCTGATGCGTGGCAGGTCGGCCCGTCGGGCCCAATAGCACCACAGCAGGAAGGCTGCCCCGGGGCGGGCCAGGCCCGCGACGAGACGAGCCATCGCGAGCCGACCATCCGGATCAAGGTCGTCGAGCGTCCCGTAGTCGATCAACAGGTCGAACGGCCCCTCGACTCCCGGGATGGCGGTCGCCGTGAGATCACCCTCCACGAAGCGGATCGAGTAGCCAGGATGTTCTGCGGCCGCCCGCTGGCGGGCGACCCTCAGCGCGACCCGCGAGAAGTCGACCCCCGTCGCCTCGAACCCGTGGCGCGCGAGGTAGCGGAGGTTGGCGCCGGTGCCGCACCCGAGATCGATCGCGCGACCGGGCGGCAACCGCGCCGGTGTCAAGGCGCCGCTCTCGACGAGTGACACCAGCTCGGCTCGCGGCGGCCCGTCCCATGGGGCGCCGAAGCGGTAGAGAACGTCGTAGAGCGAGCGCCTCATCGGACATCGGGATGTTCCGGGGCCTTCGCCCCGGCCCGCCTCGTCCCCGTGGCTCGGACACCTGACCACGCGACCACCACGAGGGGCACCTCCGCAACCGCATAGACGACGTGCGCGCCATAGTGCCCCAGCGACTGGTCGGGCTGGAACGGGAACAAGCCGAGCGGCAGGACCGACAGGATCCCGCCGGCGAGGAGGTTGAGGACGGACCACGCCAACAGCGCGATCCAGGTGGCCCGCCCGGCCGTCACTCGTGCCGCCAGTATCGCCAGGATCGCGAAGATCGCGAGCGGGATGAGCGTCTGTGGGTCGACGAGGAAGGGTGGCCCGAACTCCATGACGTTGTGGGCGAGCATCCCGCCGGCGGCGATCGCCGACGTCGTGAGGACGGCGGGAGCGGACGGGGGCGAACGGTCGATCATCTGGTGCTCCCCGGCACGGCCGTAGGCTCCAGGACGACGACCGGGATCTGGCGGACGGCGCCCCGCTCGTACAGCTCGAACAGCGGGTGGCGGCGCTTCATCTCGCTCCAGAGTCGTCGCCGCTCGTCGCCCTCCGCCTCGCGAGCCACGATGGGATGCCTGGCCGCACCGATCTGGACCTCGGCGTCAGGCCGATTACGCAGGTTTCCTATCCAGGCCGGGTCAGTGTCGGCTCCCGAGTTGGTCGCAGCGACGACGAGGTCGCCGTCGATCGTGAAGTAGACGAGGGGTGAGGTCCGTGCCCGGCCCGAGCGTCGCCCCACGACCGTCAGGAGCAGGACACGAGGCTGAACGCCGGGCAGCGCGCCCCCGAGGCGGCCGCCGGAGAGCCGGTAGAGGATCCGGTGCGGCGTCGGACGCGTGAGGTATTTCGAGGCGAAGGCCTGGATGCGGACGCGGTTGGGGACCGAGTCGGCCCTGGGCTGCTGGCTTCGACCCATCGGTCAGTGCGCTCCTTCCGTCTGTCAAGGCTCGGTGGGCGGCCGCGGGGCAAGGCCGCCCAGCAGGATGGCCAGCAGGTGCTCCGTGCGCTCGACGACGTCGATCGTCCCGGAGAGCAGCAGGGCCGCCTGGTCCATGCCGAGGATCCCGGCGAAGATCTGCTCGGCGACGGCGCGGGCGCCGAGGTCGCGACGCATCTCGCCGCGCTCCTGCCCGTCCCGGACCATCGCTTCAAGTGCCTGGACCGGCAGCTCCATGAAGCCGGCATATACCGCCTTCGCGGCGGGGCGTGCCGACAGGTCGATGCCCAGCCGGACGACCACGAACAGCGACGGGTCCTCGGCAAGGAGCCGAGCCCGGACGCGAAGGCCCTCCGCAAGACGATCCAACGGGGCCTTGCGATCGTCCATCTCGTCGGACATTCGCGCCAGCAGCTGCTCCTGCTTGTGCCGGAACACGGCCAGCGCCAGCGCCTCGCGGGACGGGAAGTGGAAGTAGAAGGCCCCCTTCGTCAGGCCGCTCGCGCGGATCACCTCGTTGAGGGAGACACCGTCGTAGCCGTGCTCGGCGAATGCCGTTGCGGCAGTCTCGAGGATGCGGGCCCGGGTCCGCTGCGCCCGCTCCTGGCGCAGTTCGGCGACGTCCGTGCTCGTCATGCCCCGGATATTATACCGACCGGTCGGTATGTCAAGGATCGCGGCGGAGCAGGGTGTGCCCAGGCGGTCGCTGGAAGGCGCCGTTGGCAAGGACCAGGCTCGCGGCGTGCATCATCCCGGCAGTCGTGGCGAGCAGGAACCACCCCCCGGATGCGACTCGATCGCGCGGCGATCGTCCAGGTCGTTCCTGCCACCCGGACGGAGCGTCCAGGG
>JBBEBL010000036.1:40555-42245 GCA_040882345.1 Chloroflexota bacterium | reverse complement strand
TGGTCGCCCGGGCCGTGGAGCTGGGGCTGACCGGGCTGGCCGCCACGGACCACGACGGTCTGTATGGCGCGGTGCGCTTCACGGCCGCCGCCCGGGAGGCTGGCCTCCACCCGGTCGTCGGGGCGGAGATCACGCTGGGGGACGTGGCGGTCGCGGATCCGCATGGGATCGTCGTGCCGGCGCATCGCTCGCGGCGCCCGTCGCGCCCGTCGAGCGCCCCCGCCCCTGCGGCGGCGGTCGAGAGCGGCATGCCGGTCCGTCCTCGCCCCGACCGCGCCCGACTCCCAGGCCATCGCGACCCGGTCCGCGAGGACCTGCGCGGGATCGGGCGCCGGGCCCGTGGTCCACGCCTTGTCCTCCTGGCCCGAGACCGGACCGGCTGGCGGAGCCTCAGCCGGCTCCTGTCCGCCGCCAACCTGGCGGGGACCAAGGGCATGCCGCGCTTTCGGCACGCGCTGCTGGACGAGCACCACGAGGCCGTGGTCGCGCTGTCCGGGGGACGCCATGGGGAGGTCGGTCGGCGGCTGCTGGTCGGGGACCGCGCGGGCGCGCGCGCCGCCGCGGAACGTCTGGCTGCCACGTTCGGTGAGGACGGATTCTGTATCGAGCTGTCACATCACCTGCGCCCGGACGATGACTGGCTCGTGGCGGAGTCGGTGGCGCTGGCCCGGGACGTCCGTCTTCCGATCGTCGTCACCAACGCGGTCCACTACGCGCGCCAGGAGGACCGCGAGCTCCACGACGTGCTGACCGCGATCCGCCACGGCCGGACGCTGGACACGCTGGCCGACCTGCGCCGCCCGGATGGCGAGTCGTACCTGAAGTCGGGGGCGGAACTGGCGACGCTGGGAAGCTCGTTCGACCGGGCGACCCGGCTGGCCTGGGGCGAGGGGATGGAGCGGTCGGTGGCGATCGCGTCGTCGTGCTCGGTGGACCTCGAGTTCGAGCAGTACCGCTTCCCGGGCTTCCCGGTGCCGGACGGGGAGACGCCGTTCAGCTACCTCGTCTCGCTCTGCCAGGACGGTGCCCGTCGCCGCTACCACCCCATCACCCCGGCCGTGGTCCGGCAGCTGGCCCACGAACTCGACGTCATCGAGCGGACCGGACTCGCCGAGTTCTTCCTCATCTGCTGGGATCTCATGCGCTTCGCGAAGGAGCGCGGGATCCCGGCGCAGGGGCGGGGGAGTGCCGCCGGGTCCATCGTGTCGTACGTGCTGGGGATCAGCCGCGTGGAGCCCATCCGCCACGAGCTGCTGTTCGAGCGCTTCATCAACGAGGGCCGGACGACGTACCCGGACGTGGACATCGACTTCTCCAGCGAGCGCCGGGAGGAGGTCATCCAGTACGTCTACGAGCGCTACGGCCCGGCGCACACGGGGATGGTCTGCAGCCTCGTCACGTACCGGGCCCGCTCCGCGGTGCGGGAGGTGGGCCACGCGCTGGGGTTCCCGCGGCCGCTGGTGGATCGGGTGGCCAAGGCACTCGAGACGTACGACTCGGTGATGGTCCGACGCGACCTGGAGGCGGACGGTGGCTTCGCCGAGTTCTTCCGGGCGCCATCCGCGGCGGAGGTGGCGCCGGTCGCGGTGGCGGAGGCGCAGGGGTTCACGGACCGGATGGGCCAGTTGAGCCACCCGGTTTCGGTGGGGGCGTACGAATCGAGCGTTCTGGGGGCGGAACGGGTCGCCGG
>JBBEBL010000036.1:8027-40455 GCA_040882345.1 Chloroflexota bacterium | reverse complement strand
CGGTTTCGGTGGGGGCGTACGAATCGAGCGTTCTGGGGGCGGAACGGGTCGCCGGAGCCCGGGGAACGAGCGTGGACGAGGCGGATCGTGCACGACCATCCGCCGGATCCGGGCGGTATGCGGCCCGGAGCCCCGGTTCTTACGCTGGCACCGAAACCGGCGGGGTCACGGGCGATCCCGACCTACTCGCGCCGCGCACGCCGATCCGGGCCGGCGGCACGTCCGATGACGAGGGCGGACCCGGCGACACCCCCGCCAGCGTCGCGTGGTTGCGGGCGGGTCGCGGCACGGGCTACGTGCCGGTGGACCCCGAGAGCGGCCAGCCGGAGTCCCCGGCACGGCGGACGGACCGACTGGGTCGGCCCAGCCCCTGGGACGATGCGCCGTCGAGCTCGGTCGCGCGGATGGAGCCCGAGTCGCGCCCCACGGCCCGCGGGGGCTCAACGGTGGGCCTGCCGCCGTGGGAGCGCTGGCTGGAGTTCTGCGCGCGCATCGATGGCTTCCCGCGGCACCTCAGCATCCACTCGGGCGGCATGCTCGTGACCGCGGCCCCGCTCGTGGACATCGCCCCGGTGGAGCGCGCGACGATGCCGGGCAGGGTCGTCGTCCAGTTCGACAAGCGCGACGTGGAGACGCTCAAGCTCATCAAGCTGGACCTGCTGGGCCTCGGGATGCTCGCCGCCATGGACGAGACCCTCCAGCTCATCCAGCACGACGGCGGGGTCTGTCTGGACCTGGACCGACTGCCGGAGGACGTGTCGGAGGTCTTCGCGATGCTCCAGGCCGCGGACACGGTCGGCGTCTTCCAGGTGGAGAGTCGGGCGCAGATGCAGACCCTGCCGAAGTCGCGTCCCCGGAACCTGGACGACCTGGTCGTTGAGGTGGCCATCATCCGGCCGGGCCCCATCCAGGGCAACGCCGTCCACCCGTTCCTGCGGCGGCGACAGGGCCTGGAGCCCGTGACCTACCTGCACCCCAGCCTGGAGCCCGTGCTCAAGGATTCGATGGGCGTGATCCTCTACCAGGAGCAGGTCATGCGCATCGCCATCGATGTCGCCGGTTTCAGCCCGGGGGAGAGCGATGGCTTCCGTCGGGCGATGGGCACCTGGCGTTCATCCCGGGAGATGGAGAAGCTCCACCGCCGGTTCGTGGATGGGGCGCTGCGCCAGCCGGGCATGACGGAGGCGGACGCCGAGGAGCTGTTCCGCCAGGTCGCGGCATTCGCCAGTTTCGGGTTCGCGAAGTCGCATGCCGCGGCCTTCGCGCGGACGGCCTACGAGTCGGCCTTCCTCAAGCTGTTCTATCCGGCCCAGTTCCTGGTCGGGCTGATCAACGCGCAGCCGATGGGCTTCTACCCGGTGGAGGTGCTGGTCAATGACGCCAAGCGCCATGGGGTGGCGGTCCTGCCGGTGGACATCAACGCCTCCTCGTACCGGACCACGACGGAATGGGTGGGGCGCGACGGGCAGCCAGCCCCGGTCGCCTCGTCCGGCTGTGTCGTCCCGTCCGCGGCCGCCCGCGAGCGCTGGATCCCGGAGGCCATCGCCGGTTGGGGCGTGCGGCTGGGCCTGCATCTCGTGAAGGGGATCGGCGAGGAACGGGCGGAGCGGCTGGACGCCGAACGTGCCCGTGGTCCGTACCGGACGCTGGCCGAGGTCGTGGAACGGACGAGTCTCGGCGAGGAGGTCATGGAGCGGCTCATCCGTGCCGGGGGCCTGGACTCGCTGGGTCGTCCTCGCCGGGAGCTCCTGTGGCAGCTCCGCGAGGTGGCGGGCTCGGTCCGGCCGCCGGCTCGGGGCGGCCACCGTCCGATGGACCTTCGGTTGCCGCCGACGACCGCTCCATCACTCCCCCCGATCACCGAATCGGAGCGGATCGGGGATTCCTACGCGGTGCTGGGCGTGGATGCCCGTCGCCATGTGGTGGAGCTGTTCCGGCCGGCGCTGGATCGACTGGGGGCGGTGTCGAACGCCGCGCTGGCCGACCGTCGGCCGGGCCGGGTCCGGGTGGGCGGCCTGGTCGTCACTCGCCAGCATCCGATGACCGCCAAGGGAACGGTCTTCCTGGCCATGGAGGACGAGACGGGGATGGTCAACGTCACCCTCTGGCCGTCCACATGGGAGCGGCTCCGGGGAGTCGTTCGGCGGCACGCGCTGCTGCTGGTGGATGGGGACCTGCAGCGGGAGGGGTCGGTCGTCAATCTCGTGGCGCGCGGGGTCCGGCCGCTCTCCGAGGTGGCCGCGGCGCGGCGGCACCCTGGTGCGTGATCAAGCGCCGGGCAGCATGGTGGTGTGTGATCCACGTCGGCTGCATCACCGCGCTCGGACGCGGCGCCGCGGCGGCGGCGTGCGCACGAGCACCGTGTGGCGCGAACGAACGCCGGAGTCGACCCAAGGGCCGGCTCCGGCGTTCAGGGATGGCTCCCACCACGCGAGGAGCGCGAACACCCTGGCGGCCCGAGCTTCCGCGTCCGGTGGTCGCACCCGACGAAGTCGGAGCGCATCCACCTCCTCATTCGCGAGGAAGGCGCGGACGGATTGGTCCGTGGCCGGCCGCAACGGATCAGCGGCGGGCGGATGCCTTCTGGCTGCCGCCTCGGGACTTGCCGTCGGGGCCGCGCCGGGCGGCGGGTCGCTGTCGGCCTCGGTTGGGGCTGGACAGGTTCAGGAAGCGCCGGTACCAGGCGGCGGCCGACGCGAACAGCGCCCCCATCACCGGTGAGAGCAGGAACCCGGACACGATCGCGTCCTGGACGATCCCTGGCGTCGGCGAAGCTGCGGCCACGGCCGCGAACACGGTCAGCAGCAGGAATGCGTAGCAGGCCGCGGATACCAGCCCGACGATCACGCCCAGGAGCCACGACGCCTTCGGTGCCAGGAAACCCGCCAGGAAGACGCCGCCGATGGCCGGGGTCTGGATGAAGTACGCGAACACGAACCGGGTCACGATGTCCTCGCCCTGCGTCGTATAGAAGACCGCGGTGCTGACGAGCGTGAGCAGGATCGGGACCCAGAGGGCCTTCGTCCGGGTCGCGATCCAGGGCAGGTCGCGGAGATCGCCACGGATGTCGAGGGGCCGGAACGATCGACGGAACGCCTCGCCGATCCCCATGCGGCCCTGTGGCACGGCCGCCCCGGCCACGCCATCGCCACGCGTCGGGCGTGACCCGGACGTCGCGCCGAGGTCGGCGTCGTCGCCGACATCGTCCATGGTCTGGGGGTCGAGCCCGTGATCGGCGCGATGCCGGCGACGGGCTTCGGCTCGGGCGGTCCTCTTGGCGCGGGCCACGGCTGCTCCTGGGCTGGTGGGTCGGGTGACGGGTGGCGGCCATCGTAGTCGATAAGTGCGGGGTGAGCGCCGTCTGGTATGACTGCCCCCGCCGCCGTCGCAACACCCGCCCACCCCGCCGGGAGGTCACGCATGGGTCGCGCACGGCGCGCGGGATCGACCGCGCTCGCTCTCCTCTTCGCCTCGTCATCGCTCGCTCCGACCTGGTCACCCGCCTTCGCAGCACCCGTCGACTGGCCGACGTCCACGCTGGTCATCTCTGAGGTCCAGACCGGGGGTGCCTCCGCTTCGGACGAGTTCGTCGAGATCGCCAACCAGGGCCCCGCGGCGGTGGACCTGATGGGCCTCGAGGTCGTCTACGCCACGTCGACGGGCTCCACGGTCACGCGCAAGGCCTCATGGCCCACGTCGACCGTGCTGGAGCCCGGGCGACGGACGCTCATCGCCAACACGTCCGGTGCCTACGCCTCAACGGCCGATCTCGGCTACGCAGGCGGGTTCGCCGCGACCGGCGGGGCGGTCGCGCTGCGAGTGATCGGCGGGAGCGTGGTGGACGCCGTCGGCTGGGGTGACGCGACGAACGCGTTCGTGGAGGGCATGGTCGCCCCGGCGCCGCCGGCCGGCTCCAGCCTGGAGCGCCTGCCCGGTGGCCTGGAGGGCAACGGGTTCGATACGAACGAGAACGCGTTCGACTGGTTCGTCCAGGGCACGCCGGGGCCACAGGGGCTCGCCGCGATGCCGGTCCCGGATCCGGAGCCAACCCCCACGCCGACCCCAGCCCCCACCGCGACCGCGACCCCGACACCGACCCCAACCTCGACGCCACCGCCCACGCCGACGCCGACGCCGACCCCGACACCAAGGCCGATCGCCGAGATCGTCACGGCGCGACTGGCGGCCGATGGGACGGTCGTGACCGTCGAGGGGATCCTCACGACCGCCCTTGGCGCACTTGAGTCCGGCCGGTCCGCGTTCATCCAGGACTCGACCGCCGGGATCGGGATCTACCTCGATGCGGCCGTCACCGATCCGCTCGTCGCGGGGACGCGCATCCGGCTCACCGGCCGCGTGGAGTCGCGGTACGCGCAGCGCGTCCTTCAGGTCGCGGAGTCGGCCGTCACCGTCGTGGACGCGCCCGGCGTTCCGGACCCGCTCGTCGTCGCGACCGGAGAGACCGGGGAAGGCCTTGAAGGCCTGCATCTCGAAGTGGCGGGCACGGTCCTGTCCGGCAGCGACCAGCTTGCCGATGGCCTGGCGATCTCCATCGACGACGGATCCGGCCCCGTCCGCCTCGTGATCACGCCTGGCGCGCAGGCCGGGCGGCTGCTTCCCACCGGCACTCGGGTGCGCGCCGCCGGGCCGCTCGGCCAGCGCGATAGCACCGGCACGGGCGCCGCGGGCTACCGCCTGTACGTGACGATCGAGACGGACCTGGATATCCTCCCGCCACCCACGCCGACCCCGACGCCGACCCCGAGTCCAACGGCCACACCCACGCCCTCCCCGTCGGCGACGGCGACACCCAGCGCGACGCCGACGCCAACTCCCACTCCGACCCCGACGCCGACCCCGACGCCGCCGAACGACATGCCCCTGACCATCGCGGCCGCCCGGGAGATGCCCGTCGGCACCGAGGTCCTGGTCCGTGGCGTGGTCACGGCCGAAGCCGGACGCCTCGGAACGCCGCCACTCATCGCACTCGCCGATGCCACTGGCGGCATCGTCGTCAAGCTCCCGGACGGCGCCATCCGGCCCAGCCGCGGCCGGGTCGTCGAGGTCCGGGGCGCACTCGCGGACCCGTACGGGCAACTCGAGGTTCGGCCGCCCGCCGCGGACGCCGTGCGTGACTTCGGCCAGGAAGGCCTGCCATTCCCGGCGGCCGTCGGGCCAGGCGGACTCGGCGAGTGGTCGGAGGCGCGACTCGTCACGGTGACGGCCACGGTCCTCGCGAAGGCCACGAAGGCGACCAGCGGCGACATCTCGTTCGATGTCGAGACGTCGGGCGGTCTGCGGGTCAGGATCATGGCCGATGCGTCGAGCGGGCTCGGCCAGGCGTCGGTGAACAAGGGCGAGACCTATCGACTCGTCGGCGTCGGTGGGCAGCGGGCCAGTCGAAAAGGCGCGCTGGATGGCTATCGGATGTGGCTGCGCGACGCGGGCGACGTGACGCGTATCCCGGGCACCGGGGCCGGTCCGTCGCCGACGGCCACCACGTCCCCTGCGGGGTCGGGTGAAGCTGCCGGCCAGGACATTCGGGTGATCTCCACGATCGCCGCGGCCCTCACCCAGGATGCCCGCGACGTGCGGGTCGAGGGCGTGGTGACCGCGGGGCCCACGCTGCTCGACGCGTCGGGGCGACGGGTGGTGGTCCAGGACGCCAGTGCGGCAGTAGAACTGCTCCTCCCCGCGGATCAGCCGGCTCCGGGCGTGGGTGCTCGCCTGCGCGTCACCGGTCGGATGGGCGCCGCGTACGGGTCCCCGCGCCTGCGTGTGACGGGCGTCGAGCGTCTCGGCACCGCGGGCGTCCCCGCGCCACTGGTCGTCCGCGGCCAGCTCGATGCGACCCACGCGTGGCGGTTGGTGAGCGTGACCGGTCGGGTCCAGAACGTCCGCAAGCTCGGTGACCGCTGGCGGGCGGAGGTGTCCGTGGGCTTGGAGCGGATCGTCGTCATCGGGCAGTCCGGCGCCGGCATCGACCGGGCGCGCCTCCCGGAAGGCGCCAGCGTGACGATCACCGGGATCGTTCGGCTGGCCTTTCCGAGCGCCGCGGATCGTCGGCCGTCGCTCCTGCCGCGCGGGCCTGGCGACATCCGCATCGGCGCCGTCGGTGCGGGATCGAGTGTGGGCGGAAGCAGCGGTCCCGCGGCGACGACCGGCAAGGCCGCCGACGACGCGGCCCATGCCGCTCCCAGCGTCCCACCGGTCCCCGATGCCGATCTGCGCGACCTGGCGGGCTTCGATGGCCAGCTCGTGCGTGTCGGGGGCCTCGTCAAGGAACTGCTGGCGGATGGCTTCCAGCTGGATGACGGAACGGCCCTCGGTACGGTCGTCCTGACCGGGGAGGCGGCCGACTTCCTGCCGCTCATCCAGCCCGACGACGCGATCAACGTCATCGGCCGGGTGGACCGGCGCGAGGACGGTTCGCACCAGGTGGTCGTCGATGATCCGGCCGGCATCGTGTTCGGCGTCGATCCCGGAGCGGGAGCCGCAGCGCCGGTCGAAAGCGACGACGCCGCCCCCTCCGCACTGACCGATGGCACGGAAGCGATCCGCACGGCCGCGTTCGGCGACCCGATGGGCGAGCTCGGTAGCGCGCTGCCGGGCCTCCTGTCGCTCGTGTTCGTCGGCCTTGCGTCGGTCGTCGTGACCCTGATCCGCCGTCGTCATGCGCGCCGGCTGATGGCCACTCGTGTCGCCACACGACTGGCCGCATTCGTCGGCGCGCCGCCAGTGACGTCGGACGGACCGGACCTTGGACCGGGCCCGAGCGTGGGCCACGCTCGATGACCCGCGGACCGTGCTGCTTGACGCTCGTGAATCGGGAGGACTATCCTCGCCCGAGTTTCGCACCAGCGAAGCAGCCATTCGTGCGAGGGAGAGGACTTGCCGAACGCGGAAACCCGCGTGGACAGCCCACGAGATCGCCGCATCGCGATCCCCGAGGGCGACCGGCAGTACCACATCGGACTCGGACCGGGAGACCTGGCCGAGTTCATCCTCCTCCCCGGTGACCAGGATCGGACCACCCGGATCGCCGCGCGCTTCGACTCGATCGAGATGGAGCATCGGCATCGGGAGTTCGCCTCGGCGACCGGCTCGTTCCGGGGTCAGCGGGTCTCGGTCGTCTCGACCGGGATCGGCACGGACAACGTCGAGATCGTGGTGGCGGAGATCCTGGCGATCACGGAACGGCCCACCCTGATCCGGGTCGGTTCATGCGGAGCGCTCCAGCCGGAGATGGACCTGGGTGACCTGGTCATCACCACGGGTGCGGTCCGACTCGAGTCGACCACGAGCTTCTTCGTCCACGATGGGTTCCCGGCGGTCGCGCATCACGAGGCCGTCAGCGCGCTCATCGAGGCCGCGGAGCGGCTCGGCCATCGCTACCACGTCGGGATGACGGCGACGGCTCCGGGATTCTTCGGTGCGCAAGGGCGCCCTATCCCGCAGCTGCCCATCCGCTACCCTGACCTGGCGGAGGACATGGCGCGCCAGCGCGTCCTGAACTTCGAGATGGAGGCATCGGCCCTGCTGGTCCTCGCCTCGCTCGCACGTTGTCGAGCCGGCGTGGTCTGCGCGGTCTTTGCCAACCGAACGACCGGTCGGTTCATCGACGGGCCGGACAAGGAGGCAGCCGAAGCGGCGTGTATCGAGACAGGCCTTGAGAGTCTGGCCGTGCTCGCCGCGATGGATGCCCAGCAGCACGCTGCATCGGCGGTCCGCTGGCGGCCGTCGCTGTGGGCGAGCACCTGAACCAGCGCGACCCAGGCGCACCCGAAGCGCGGACGCGGGACAAGGGTTCCCGTGACGCATCGCCGAACGAGGAGGAGCTCTCATGGCCGAGGCCTATTGCGTCAAGGACAAGCGGAAGGTCGAAGTCCAGAACCCGCAGCAGATCACGATGAAGAACGGCAAGGCCGCGCTGCAGGGCACCTGCCCCATCTGCGGTGGCAAGGTCTTCAAGATCGGCGGCTGACGCCCGCCTGTCCCACGCGAAACGGCAAGCCCCCGTCGGCAACGGCGGGGGCTTCGTCATGTCCAGACGGGACGTCAAGGGCCGTCCGGCCCGATCATCGAGCGAGCCCGGGCCACACATCGCAACCCCTTCGCATCCCTCGCGATGGAACGTGACAGCGTACGATGGGTCCACCGCGGGTCCCGCGCCGCTCCTGTCGCGTGCGTCGGGCCCGCCTGACGAACGTCACCAGTACGTCGGGAGCGGGGGTCCACTCCGTTCCCCATGCGAGGAGTAGCCCCATGACCACCCGCGTTGGCATCAACGGCTTCGGTCGGATCGGCCGCCAGTCCCTCAAGGCCATGATCGAGCGCGCGCCGGACGTCGAGGTGGTCGCGGTCAACGACCTCGTCGATGCCGAGATGAACGCCCTGCTGTTCAAGTACGACTCGACCTACGGGCGCTTCGACGGGGAGGTCAAGGCGGGCGACCACTCGATCATCATCGACGGCCGAGAGATTCGGATCCTGGCGGAGAAGGACCCGGCGAATCTGCCCTGGAAGGACCTGGGCGTGGACATCGTCCTGGAGTCCACCGGCATCTTCACGAGCGCGGACAAGGCCGGAGCGCATATCACCGCCGGGGCCCAGAAGGTCATCATCAGCGCCCCGGCCAAGGGCGAGGACATCACCATCGTCCTGGGCGTCAACGACGACAAGTACGACCCGGCCAGCCACCACATCATCAGCAACGCGTCGTGCACGACGAACTGCCTCGCTCCGGCCGCCAAGGTCGTCCACGACCTGGTCGGGATCGAGAAGGGGCTCATGAACACGATCCACAGCTATACGAACGACCAGCGCATCCTGGACGTCGCCCACAAGGACCCGCGCCGGGCTCGCAGCGCCGGTCAGAACATCATCCCCACGACCACCGGCGCCGCGAAGGCTCTCGCCCTGGTCATCCCGGATCTGAAGGGCCGTTTCGACGGGTTCAGCCTACGCGTGCCGACGCCGACCGTGAGCGTCGTGGACTTCACCGCGACGGTCGCCCGCGACACGACCGTGGAGGAGTTGAACGACGCGTTCCGCGCCGCCGCGGCCGGGCCGATGAAGGGCATCCTCGGCGTCAGCGACGAGCCGCTCGTGTCCATGGACTTCAAGGGCGATCCGCGCTCGTCCATCATCGACAGCGCCAACACCATGGTCCTGGGCGGGAACATGGTGAAGGTCATCGCGTGGTACGACAACGAGTGGGGCTACAGCTGCCGCGTGGCGGATCTCATCGCCCACGTCGCGGCGCGACTACCGGTCGCCGCCTGAGCCCCCTGCCCGACCCAGCCACCGCCGCGGCGATCCCGCCGCGAGACCCCGAACGGCGGGCCGCCCGCCCCCACGAGGCGGACCGCCGTCAAGGAGCCGACATGGACAAACTGACCATCCGCGACGTGGACGTCGCCGGCAAGCGCGTGTTCATGCGCGTCGATTTCAATGTTCCCCTGGCCGATGGCAAGGTGACCGACGATTCGCGCATCCGGGCTGCCATCCCGACCATCCTCGCCCTCCTCAAGGGTGGCGCCAGCGTCATCCTGGCGAGCCACCTGGGCCGTCCCGGGGGCAAGGTGTCCGACAGCCTCCGGTTGCGGCCGGTGGGCATCCGCCTGGGCGAGCTCATGCGGCGCAACGTCCCGGTCACCGGCGACGCCCTGGGGGTCGGGACGGAGGACGCCGTGAAGCGCCTTCGTCCGGGTGAGGTCCTCCTGCTGGAGAACCTGCGCTTCCATGCCGAGGAGGAGAAGAACGACCCCGCGTTCGCGGCGACGCTCGCGTCGTACGCCGACATCTACGTCAACGATGCGTTCGGGACCGCCCATCGCGCCCACGCCTCCACCGTCGGCATCGCGACGTTGCTGCCGGCCTACGCCGGCCTGCTCATGGAGCGCGAGATCGCCGCGCTGTCCGGGATCCTGGAGGCGCCCAAGCGGCCGTTCGCCGCGATCCTTGGCGGCGCCAAGGTCAGCGACAAGATCAAGGTGATCGACCACCTGCTGACCAAGGTGGACATGCTCGTCCTGGGTGGCGGGATGGCCAACACGTTCCTCCTCGCCCAGGGGCACCCCATCGGCAAGAGCCTGGCGGAGCCCGACCGGGTGGAGGACGCACGCCGGATCCTGGCCACAGCGGAGAAGAACGGGGTCCGCGTGATCCTGCCGATCGACGTCATCGTGGCCAAGGAGGTCACGCGCGGCACGGAGTACAAGACCTTGCCCGCCGAGAAGATCCCCGCCAGCTGGCACATCGTGGATCTCGGCAAGGCGTCCCAGGAGCAGGTCATGGAGGCGCTCGGCGAGGCGAAGACCGTCTTCTGGAACGGGCCGCTCGGCGTGTTCGAGATCCCATCCTTCGCCCACGGCACCAACGCCGTGGCCCGGATGCTGGCCGATGCGGCCGAGATGGGCGCCACGGTCGTGGTCGGTGGCGGCGACTCCGTGGCCGCCATCACCCAGCAGGGCCTCGCGGACAAGATGACCCACATCTCGACGGGCGGCGGTGCGTCGCTCGAGTTCCTGGAGGGCCGGGAACTACCCGGCGTGACCGTCCTGCTGGATCGTCCCGCGACCTCCTCCAAGGCCAGGACGGAGACCCGCGCATGACGACCATCGACTTCATCGACGCCCGCGAGATCCTCGATTCGCGGGGCAACCCGACCATCGAGGTGGACGTCGTCCTCGACGACGGGTCCGTTGGCAGGGCAGCCGTGCCGAGCGGGGCCTCGACGGGTCTCAACGAGGCGGTAGAGCTGCGCGACGGCGACAAGGCACGCTTTGGGGGCAAGGGCGTCCTGACGGCCGTGGCCAACGTCACGGACAAGATCGCGCCGGAGCTGCTGGGTTTCGATGCGGCCGACCAGGCGGGGATCGACGACCTGCTGATCACTTTGGACGGAACGCCCAACAAGGGCGCCCTTGGGGCCAACGCCATCCTGGGCGTGTCGCTCGCATGCGCGCACGCGAGTGCTGCTTCGTACGACCTGCCGCTGTATCGATACCTGGGCGGGGCCATGGCTCGGACCATGCCGGTCCCGTTCTTCAACATCCTCAACGGCGGTAAGCACGCGGTGAACTCCACCGACTTCCAGGAGTTCATGGTCGCGCCGGTCGGCGTGGCCACGTTCGCGGATGCGGTCCGGGCGGGGGCAGAGGTCTTCGCCGCGCTGCGGACCATCCTCCACGACGAGGGCCACGCCACGGGCCAGGGCGATGAGGGTGGTTTCGCGCCGTCCCTGCCGTCCAATGAAGCGGCCGTGGAAGTCATCCTCCGGGCCATCGAGAAGGCCGGGTATCGGCCGGGCGAGGACGTCGCGCTGGCGCTGGATCCCGCGGTCAGCTCCATCCTGGTGGAGGGCACGGGCGCCGACGGCGTCACCGGCCGATATCGCCTTGAGCGCGAGGACCGGACCCTGGACTCGGGCGAGCTGACGGACCTGTGGGAGGACTGGATCGCCCGCTATCCCATCGTCTCGCTGGAAGACGGCCTGGGCGAAGAGGACTGGGACGGCTGGCGCGAGCTGACGAAGCGGCTGGGCGCCCGGGTCCAGCTGGTCGGCGACGACATCCTGGTCACGAATCCGGCGTTCATCGCGCGCGGGATCGCCGAGGACGCGATGAACTCCGTGCTCATCAAGCTCAACCAGATCGGGACGCTGACCGAGACGGTCGAGGCCATCGAGATGGCTCGCCGGGCCGGCTGGACCGCGATGGTCAGCCATCGCTCCGGCGAGACGGAAGACACGACGATCGCGGACTTCGTGGTCGCGATGGGGACCGGCCAGATCAAGACCGGTGCGCCGTCGCGCTCGGAGCGCGTCGCCAAGTACAACCGACTCCTCCGTATCGAGGGTGAGCTCGGTGACGGTGCACTGTACGCGGGACGGGCGGCCCTGTCGGCCTCGTGAGTCGGCTCATCGATCGAGGGGCCATCACCGCCGCCTATGTCGGGATCGGCATGGCGGTCACGGTCGGGATCAGCTTCCTGCTGATCATCCCCATCGAGCCGATCGTCTGGCTGTTGGCGCTCCCGTCCGGCCTGCTGATCGGCTACTACGCCAACCAGAGGTCCGATCGGCGCGCCGGACCATGGGGACGGATGCTGGCGAACGGGCTGTTCGCCGCGCTGGCCACCGGTCTGACGATGGCCATCCTGCTGCTCGCGGTGAAGGCGCTGTTCTTCTACGCGGACAACGGTTACCGCGACCCGGGGTTGGGCGGATCGCTGACGTGTGCGCCTGGAGCCGAGTGCGTCTACGCGCGCTACCTTGACCTGGGTCGTGGTGCGGACCTGGAGGCCGCCGGGGTCACGGACGCCACGACGTTCACGTCGTTCTACTGGTCGCAGCAGGGCTCTGCGGCGGCCCTCGTCCTGGTCGTGACCACGCTCGGCGGACTTGCTGGCGCGGGCCTGTTCGGCGTCACGAACCGGCGCGTCCCGATGGGCGTCCCGCCTGTCACCCCACGACCGAACGAGGGGATCCGGTCACCCGGCGACCGAACGGACGGAGGAACCGCCGAGCCACGCGCTTGACGGGCCCGTCCGTCGTCAGGCCGGTCATCCCGTGGTCGAGCGGACGGAGGAGCGCGGTGTCGGGGACGGTCTGCGCGGGTTCCGTCGCCTGTTCAGCCACCCGGTGACCGGCCGCCGGAGAGGCCCAGGGGCTAGCTCTCGTCAGCCGCCGGCTTCGCCTTGGATGTCGTCTTGGCAGGCGCCTTCTTGGCCGTGGCGGTCGACTTCTTCGCCGTGGCCTTGGTGGCGGTCTTCGCCGTGGCCTTGGTGGCGGTCTTCGCCGTGGCCTTGGTGGCGGTCTTCGCCGTGGCCTTGGCGCCCGTCTTGGCGCCGGTCGACTTCGCGCCGACCGCCTTCCCCGTCTTTGTCGCCTTGCCGGCCTTGGCCGGAGCCTCGGCCGTCGTGGCCGCGGCGGCTTCCGCGGCAGCGGCCGCCTCGGCACGGGCGGTCTTGCTCAGCGCGGCGCGGGCCTTGCCGGCGGCCGTCTGGGCGCCCTTGGCCTTGACCGACTTGCCGGCGGCGATGCGGGCCTTCGCGGCCTTCGCGGCAGCCGTCTTGCTGGTCTGCTTGGTCGCGCGGGCGGCCGTCTGGACCTGGGCGCCGCCGAGCGCTGCATTGACCTTGCGGGTCAGGCGGGACTTGCGGCGTGCCACGGCATTCGGATGGATGGCGCCAGCCTTGCCGGCCCGGTCCAGCGCCGAGAGCGCATCGATGAGGGCGGCGTTGGGATCAACGCCCTCGACCGGGGTGGCGGCCAGGCTCAGGGCCTTGGCGACGAAGGTCTTCGCGGCGCTGCGGCGCGGACCCAGGACGTCGTGACGGCGCGCCGCCTGCCGGACGCGCTTGAGTCCCGACGGGGTGCGAGCGCCCGACCAGGTGCGGGGCGTCTTGGCCAAGGAAGGAACCTCGTGGTGTGGGGTCTGGATGTGATGGGCACCACGGCACGAGGTGAGCGCCGGGCGCGAAGGCGGATGGTATCACACCGCCCCGGCAGCCCCAGCCGGCGGGCGGCAACCCCCGGGACGCTCCACACTATCGCGCGTGACCGCGATCCTTGGTGGCCTTGGCGCCGCGATCCTCTGGGCGGCCGCCACCCTCGCATCGTCCCGCTCCAGCCGGATGATCGGGTCGCGGGTCGTCCTGGCGTGGGTGATGATCGTGGGGACGATCGTGGGCCTGCCGATCGCACTCGTATCGGGCATCCCGACCACGGTCCCGCCGGAGGCCCCGGGCCTGCTGCTCCTGGCCGGCCTGTGCTACTCGGGCGGGCTGTACTCCGCCTACCGCGCCCTGACCATCGGCAAGGTCTCCATCGTCGCGCCCATCGTGGCCACGGAGGGCGGGATCGCGGCAGTCATCGCGGTCGCCCTTGGGGACACGCTCGGCGCGATGGCTGCGCTCCTGCTGACGGCGATCGCCATCGGCGTCGTCCTCTCCGCCATCGAGCCGGCGCGTCCCGATGTGCCGGTCCAGGACATCGAGATCGCGGCAGACGCGCTGGACGGCCCCGCTCCGCTCACGTCGGAGCCAGCGGCGGCCACGCCGGCAGCAGGGGATCCAACGTCGCCCTCGCGAACGCTGGAGGCGGTCGCCTGGTCACTCGTCGCGGCCGTGGTGTTCGGCGTCGGCCTCGTCGCCGTCGGCAAGGCAGCCGTGCTGCTGCCGCCCATCTGGGTGGCCGTGAGCTCGCGCCTGGTGGGGCTCGTCATCGTGGCCCTGCCCCTGGTCCTGCAGCGGCGCCTGGTCCTGACCCGCGCCACCGTCCCGCTCCTGCTCATCGCCGGGGTGGGCGAGATCCTGGGATCCACGGCGTCCGCCTGGGGAGCGACGGACAGCATCCCGATCGTGGCCGTGCTGGGCAGCCAGTTCGCGGCCATCGCCGCGGTCGTGGCGTTCCTCCTCTTCGGGGAGCGGCTGTCAAGGACCCAGGTGCTGGGCGTCATCCTCATCGTCGCCGGCGTCAGCGCGCTGGCCGCCACCAGCCTCTGACGCAGGTACACTCCCGCCTCGTGACCATCCCCCAGGACCGCCTCCGCAACTTCAGCATCATCGCGCACATCGACCACGGGAAGTCCACCCTCGCGGATCGACTGCTGGAGCTGACCCACACCATCGACGCGCGCCAGATGACCAGCCAGGTCCTGGACTCGATGGACCTGGAGCGCGAGAAGGGCATCACCATCAAGGCGCGCGCCGTGCGTCTCGAATACACGGCCAGGGACGGCAAGGCGTACGGCCTCAACCTCATCGATACGCCAGGTCACGTCGACTTCGCGTACGAGGTCAGCCACAGCCTTCAGGCCTGCGAGGGGGCCATCCTCGTGGTCGATGCGACGCAGGGCATCGAGGCCCAGACGCTGGCCAACGTCCACCTCGCGATGCGCGAGAACCTGACGCTCATCCCCGTCCTCAACAAGATCGACCTGCCGTCCGCGGACCCCGAGACGATCATGGACGAGCTGGAGAACGTGCTGGCCATCCCGCGCGAGGAAGTCATCCTCGCCTCCGCCAAGGACGGCACCGGCGTCGCTGAGATCCTCGAGGCGATCGTCGAGCGGATCCCCGCACCCAAGGGCGACCCGGCCGCTCCGGTCCAGGGCCTCATCTTCGACAGTCACTACGACGCCTATAAGGGGGTGATCGTCTACGTGCGGCTGGCCGCCGGGACGCTGCGCACCGGAGATCCGATCCGACTGATGGGCAGCGGGGCGGACGCCGAGCCGCTGGAGCTCGGGGTCTTTCGGCCGCAGCTCGTGCCGGTCCGCCAGCTGGTCGCGGGCGAAGTCGGGTATGTCGCCACCGGTCTCAAGAACGTTCGCGAGGCGCAGGTCGGCGACACGGTCACGAGCCGGGATCGACCGGCCGCCCAGCCCCTCCCCGGGTACCAGCCGGCCAAGAGCCTCGTGTTCGCCGGTATCTACCCGGTCAGCGGCGAGGATTACCCGCTGCTGCGCGAGGCCCTCGACAAGCTCCACCTCAACGACGCGAGCTTCACGTTCGAGCCGGAGAGCTCCGTCGCGTTGGGGTTCGGGTTCCGTTGCGGCTTCCTTGGCCTGCTCCACATGGAGATCGTCCAGGAGCGCCTGGAGCGTGAGTTCGACCTGGACCTCATCGCCTCCGCGCCGTCCGTGGAGTACCACGTCAACCTGGAGCACGACCGCGGCCAGCGCGTCGTGGACAACCCGGCGCTGCTGCCGAGTCCCTCGGAGATCGCCTCCATCGAGGAGCCGTGGGTCAACCTCAGCGTGGTCACGCCGAGCAGTTACATCGGCCCGCTCATGGAGCTGTCCACGAATCGCCGCGGGGTCTTCGTGAACATGGAGTACCTGGACCCGACCCGCGTGGTGCTCCACTTCGAGATGCCGCTCGCCGAGCTCATCGTGGACTACTTCGACCAGCTCAAGAGCCGCAGCCAGGGCTACGCGTCCATGGACTACGAGGAACTGGGCTACCGCGAGGCGAACCTCGCCAAGGTGGACATCCTGGTCAACGGCGAGCCGGTGGACGCCCTCAGCATCATCGTCCATCGTGACCGTGCCCAGTCCACGGGTCGCCAGCTGGCGGAGCGGCTCAAGCAGCTCATCCCGAGGCAGATGTTCGAGATCCCCATCCAGGCCGCCATCGGCTCCAACGTCATCGCCCGCGAATCGGTCCGGGCGATGCGCAAGAACGTCCTCGCCAAGTGTTACGGTGGGGACATCACCCGCAAGCGCAAGCTCCTCGAGAAGCAGAAGGAGGGCAAGCAGCGCATGAAGCGGGTCGGCTCGGTCGAGATCCCGCAGGAGGCGTTCCTGGCGATGCTCCGGATGGACGAGGGATAGCGGAGGCCCGTGGACGACCTCATCGAACCGCTCAGGATCCTCATCGCGCTTGGTCTGGCGATGCTGCTGGCCATGCTCCGCCTGGACGCGGAGCGATTCGGGACGGCGGAGTACTACGAGGCGACGCGTGACGGCGAGCGGCCACGATTGCGCCGGCGCCTGGGCTGGTACGGCCTTGGGGTCGGGATCGCCGTGGCGCTCCTGTACATCCACCCGGCGCCCCAGACCGCGCTCTTCCTCGGGTCGGGCGATCGACTGGGGGCCGTCTTCGGTGGCCTCGCGTACGGCGGTCTCGGGATCGCCCAGGCCGCGGTGTTCGCGACGGTCCGCTACCACCGGATCCGCTTGCCGGACACGTGGTCGTATCCCGGCGCCCTCCTCAACTCGACCACGACCGCGCTCATCGACGAGGTCGCCTTTCGCGGCGCCATCTTCGGCCTGCTCCTGTCCACCGGCCTCGACGCCAGCCTGTCCAATGTCATCCAGACCCTGCTGTACGCGCTGACCACGCGCCTGGGTGCCCCCGGACGCGACCGGTACTTCCTTGCCCTCGCCCTCGGGATGGGCCTGATGGGAGGGTGGCTGACCGCGGCCACGGGCGGTGTCGCCGCGGCGTTCCTCGGCCACGCGATCACCCGGTTCGCGGTCTTCCTGTGCACCGGCCACACGGGTCAGACCCGGCCCCGTGGCCGCGAGGTGGAGGAGATCGAGAAGCGTCGTCGACCGCCTGATGGCTGGCGGGTCATCGGGTCGCGGGAGTCGCACACGCGCGACCGGTGACGGACCGGCACGCCGGCGTGGGTCCGCCCGTCGCCATCTACGTCCACATCCCGTTCTGTGTCTCGGTCTGTCCGTACTGCGACTTCGTGGTCGTGGCCGGCGCCGCCGCACGCGGTCCGGCGGCGCGCATCTGGGCATTCGTCGATGCGCTCGTGGCGGAGATCGACCTGCGAGCCGATGACCTGGATCGTCGCTGGCCGGGCCACGAGGCGCTCGACTCCGTGTACCTGGGTGGCGGTACGCCGTCCCTCCTGCCAGCCGACGAGATCGCCCGGATCCTCGCCCGGATCGGCGAGCGGTTCGGGATCGCGGCGGGCGCGGAGGTCACACTGGAGGTGAACCCCGGGCCGGACGAGCGCGGCGACCCGGCGGCCCAACGCCGCGCCGGCATCACGCGACTGTCGGTCGGCGCCCAGTCGCTGGAAGCCGGAGAGCTGCGCCAGCTGGGCCGCCGCCATGCGCCCAAGGACGTGGCAGAAGCCGTCGCGGCGGCGCGCGAGGCCGGGATCGCGTCGGTCAGTCTGGATCTGCTGTACGACATCCCGGATGTGACCGTCGCCGCGTGGATGTCGACGCTGGATGCGGCGCTGGACCTCGCCCCTGACCACCTGTCGCTGTACGCCCTGACCCTGGACGATCCGGACGCGGAAGGGCTCACCGGGCCGCTAGGGGACCATCTGCCCACGAGTGCCGGCGCCCGTCGCTGGCGCGACGCCGCACGGCCCCACCAGGACGAGGATCGGGCCGTGGCTCAGTACCACCACGCCGTCGTGACCCTTGGCGCGGCCGGATTCCGGGGCTATGAGATCTCCAACTGGGCGCTGCCTGGTCACGAGAGCCGCCACAACATGGCGTACTGGACGCGCCGGCCGCACGAGGCGGTAGGCCCCGGGGCACACGCGTTCGACGGGGTGACCCGTCGCTGGAACGCGGCGCGCCTCGATGGATACGTCGCTGCGCTCGCCGGAGGGGGGCTGCCGCCGGGCGCGGACGAGACCACGGATCCGGCCACGGCTGCGGCGGAGTCGGTCATCCTCGCGCTGCGCCTGGACACCGGGGTGCCGGCAGCGGCCGCCCATGAGCCGCCGCTGGCGGAGCACTTCGGGTGGGCGCTGGCAGCCGGTCTGCTGGAGGTCTCGGATCAGGAGCGGGTGGTCCTGACCACGCGCGGTCGATTGCTCTCCAACGAGCTGTTCAGCCGTCTCGTGTGAGCGACCGCTTCGTGGAGGTACGGTGGCGGCCGTAGTCGCGGTCTACGACCACCGTTCGTGGTATGCCACGGATCGGTCCGTCGCAGCCTCCCCCAGTGCACGCACTCCGCACAACGTCCTCTCTGCTGCCAGCGTCGCGCCGCATACCACGACCCCGGGTCGTACTTCGCGACTCCGCAGGCCATGCCGGGGGCTACCTTGGCCCGCGCGCCGACCGTGCGCCGACCGCGCGGCGGTGCAGCGGCCCGTCGCTGCGGCCGTTCACCCTCCCCGAACGGTTCGCGATATCACGGAGGACGGCCTCGATGAGTTCAGCCGCAGTGAACGCTGGCAGGCTCAAGGCCACCGTGGCGATCATCACGGCCGCCGAAACGGACCGGCGCCGCCTGTAGCTTCACTCGCCGCGAACGCCGAGTGTGCACGGTGCCGCGCCAACCCGTCATCGGCCGCCTGGACGTTGCAACGTTCACTGGCCGCGAAGCCCGGGACCGGGTGATGCAGCGCATCCTCAGATCGACTGGCCGGATTCGCTGCCGGTGAAGTAGCTTGGGGGCAAGAGGCGGCCGAAGCCCGCGCCGCACGGCACCTGGCGCCCGCCACACGCCCGCCCCTCGCTCGTTGACACTCCCCGCGGGCGACTGCTACCATCGGCGCCAAACAGTTAGCACTCTCACCTATCGAGTGCTAACGCCCACGGGAGACCTGCGTTGGCGCGTCGGATCCGCCGCACCCTGGGCCCCCTGGACCTCCGATCGCAGGCGATCCTCCGGGCCGTCATCGAGGAATACGTCACGACGGCACAGCCCGTCGGCAGCGTAGCGCTCGTGGAGCGCTACGGCCTCGGCGTGTCCAGCGCCACGGTCCGCAACATCCTGGCGGAGCTGGAGATGGCCGGCCTCCTGACGCACCCTCACACGAGCGCCGGCCGCGTCCCGACGGACGCCGGCTACCGCTTCTTCGTCGAGTCGATCGCGGACACCGTTCCGCTGCCGGCCGTGGAGCAGCTCATGATCCGCCACCAGTTCGGGCAGGTCGAGTTCGCCAGCGAGCACTGGTTCCGCCTTGCCGCCACCACGCTGGCCGGCCTGACGCGGGCGGCGGGGATCGCGACGCCTGCCAAGCCCCGCGCTGCCCACATCCGCCGGGTGGACCTGGTGGCGGTCAACGAGCGTATGGCCAGCCTCATCCTCGTCCTGCGCGAGGGGGCGATCAAGCAGGCCGCCGTGACACTGGATGAGGCTGACGTGGTGGACCAGGCCATGCTCAACCGCGTCGCCGGTCTCCTCAACGAACGGTTCACGGATCTGACCGCGGTCCAGGCTGAGTCCCGGCTGGCGGCCCTCAGCGACGACGACCACCTGGAGCGCGTCGCGCGCCGCGTGGGCGAGCGCATCGTCAGGGTCCTCCGCGAGTACGACGGCGCCGCCGTGGAGGAGGTCTTCAGCGATGGCCTGCTCAACGTCATGGAGGCACCCGAGTTCGCCCAGAGCGACAAGCTGCGGCAGGTCTTCAGCGCGCTGGAGAATCGCGTCTACCTCGGCGAGCTCGTCGGGAGCGTGGCGGCCACCGGCCGGATCCACGTCTTCATCGGCGCGGAGAATCGCCCGGCGGAGATGCACGATGTCTCGCTCGTGCTGGCCCCGTACGGGCGGCGCGGTCGGGCGATCGGCGTCGTCGGCGTGCTTGGCCCCACGCGCATGAGCTACCCCCAGGCCATCGGCACGGTCCGATTCGTGTCCGGCCTCATGAACGAACTGGTGGATCACCTGTATGCCTAGACCAAGGACGCGCGCCGAGGAGCGCGCCGCGGAGATCGACATCAGCCCGACCGCGCTGCTGGCGGAGATCGAGCGCCTGAGCGGCGACCTGGCCGCCGCGACGATCCAGTCAGACGAGTACCTCGGTGCCCTCCAGCGTGAGCGCGCGGAGTTCCAGAACTTCCGCCGCCGGACCGCCGAGGAGCGCCAGCGCGACCTGGGCCTCGCCGCCGAGGATCTCATCCGCAAGGTCCTGGGCCTCGCCGACGACTTCGACCGGGCCATCGAGCAGCGCCCGGATGCGATCGCGGGCGATCCGTGGTTCGAGGGCGTCAGCGCCATCGACCGCAAGCTCCGCGCCCTGCTCGAGAGCGAGGGCGTGACGGCCATCCAGGCGGAACCGGGCACGGCCTTCGACCCGCGCGATCATGAGGCGATCGCCACGGTGCCCGAGACGGGCCAGCCGGAGGGCGAGATCGTCGAGCAGGTGCGCCGCGGCTATCGACTGCGCGACCGCGTCCTGCGGCCGGCCCTCGTCGTCGTGGCCGCCGCCGATCCCGGCACCACGACCACCACCAACGACCGACCCCTCAACGACTGACCCCCGAACGAGAACGAGGAGCACACGGACACCATGGGCAAGATCATCGGAATCGACCTCGGCACGACGAACTCCGTCGTCGCCGTGATGGAGGGCGGCGAGCCGACCGTCATCGCCTCGGCGGAGGGCGGGCGCACCATCCCGTCCGTCGTCGCCTTCACCAAGACCGGCGAGCGCCTGGTGGGCCAGCTGGCCAAGCGCCAGGCGGTCACCAACCCCGGCAACACCGTCTTCTCCATCAAGCGCTTCATGGGCCGCCGGTTCGACGACCCTGAGGTCAAGCGCAGCAGGGAGCTCGTCCCCTACACGGTGGAGAAGGACGCCAAGTCGGACGGCATCGCGGTCAAGCTCGCGGACGGCAAGGCGTATACGCCGCCCGAGATCAGCGCGATGATCCTTCAGAAGCTCAAGACGGACGCCGAGGCCTATCTCGGCGAGAAGATCACCGAGGCGGTCATCACCGTCCCCGCCTACTTCGACGACACGCAGCGGCAGGCGACCAAGGACGCCGGGCGGATCGCCGGTCTCGACGTCAAGCGGATCATCAACGAGCCCACCGCCTCCGCGCTGGCCTACGGCCTGGACAAGAAGGCCGACGAGAAGATCGCGGTCTACGACCTGGGCGGCGGCACCTTCGACATCTCCATCCTGGAGCTGGGCGAGGGCGTGTTCGAGGTCAAGGCCACCAACGGTGACACCCACCTGGGCGGCGACGACTTCGACCAGCGCGTCATCGACTGGCTGCTGGCCGAGTTCAAGAAGGACCAGGGCATCGACCTGGCCAAGGACCAGCAGGCTCTCCAGCGCCTCAAGGAGGCGGCGGAGAAGGCCAAGATCGAGCTGTCCTCCACCGCGTCGACGGAGATCAACCTCCCGTACGTCACCGCGGACGCGACCGGGCCGAAGCACCTCGTGGTCTCGCTGACCCGGGCCAAGCTTGAGGATCTCGTCGCCGACCTGGTCAAGAAGACGGAGGGTCCGGTCAAGGCGGCCATGAAGGACGCCGGCCTCAAGCCCGGCGACATCGACGAGGTCATCCTCGTCGGTGGCATGACCCGGATGCCGGCGGTCGTGGAGGCGGTCAAGGCGATGTTCGGCGGCAAGGAGCCGCACAAGGGCGTGAACCCGGACGAGGTCGTGGCCATCGGTGCCGCCATCCAGGCCGGCGTCCTGGCAGGTGACGTCAAGGACGTGCTCCTCCTGGACGTCACGCCGCTGTCGCTGGGCATCGAGACGCTGGGCGGCGTGATGACCAAGCTCATCGAGCGCAACACGACGATCCCGACGTCCAAGTCGCAGGTCTTCTCCACGGCCAGCGACTCGCAGAGCCAGGTGGAGATCCACGTCCTCCAGGGCGAGCGCGACTTTGCCGCGGACAACAAGACGCTGGGGCGGTTCATCCTGGACGGCATCCCGCCGGCCCCGCGCGGCGTGCCCCAGATCGAGGTCACCTTCGACATCGATGCCAACGGCATCCTGGACGTGAAGGCCAAGGACCGGGCCACCGGCAAGGAACAGCAGGTCCGGATCACCGCCTCGTCCATGCTGGACAAGAGCGCCGTGGACCAGATGGTCCGGGACGCCGCCGAGCACGCTGAGGAGGACAAGACCCGGCGCGAGGAGGTGGAGACCCGCAACCAGGCGGAGGCCCTCACCTTCCAGGCCGAGCGGACGATCAAGGACCTTGGCGACAAGGTCTCGTCCGAGGACAAGCTGGAGGTGGAGAACTCCGTCGCCTCGCTGCGCGAGACGCTGAAGGGCTCCGACGCCGATGCCATCCGGACCGGCATGACCTCCCTCGCGGAGATCCTCCAGCGCGTCTCCACGGCCGCCTACCAGTCCGCCGCGTCCGAGGCAGGCTCCACCAACGGGGCGTCCGGCGAGGACGGCTCCGGCGGGGACGCGCCCGGCGAGGGCGCGGCCGATGGCGCCGAGTCCTCCGCCGAGGGCGAGGAAGCCGTCGAGGGCGAGTTCAAGGAGGTCTGAGTTCGGCGGTCCGGCGCGGCGACCGGCGCCGGGCCCGATCCCTGCCAGATGCACACCACGCGGGCGTTGGTCCGGGAGAACCGGTCAGATGCCCTCGTGGTGGACCGTTGTCAAGCCCGTGCCCCGAGCCGGCGCTCGGGCGTGCGGGCGTTCGCCGCGCCACGTGTGCGCCGCCCGGGAACGCGGTGACGAACGCCCACCTGGTGGACACCTGTCAGAAACAGGATCCCGGAAAGGGTCCCGACCGGCGCACGCAGCCAGCGACGGACCGCGACGGTTCGAGCCGGCAGGGCGGCGGCGAACGTGGCGGCGTGTTGAACGACCCGTCGGCGCGCGGTCCGGTCATCCGGCAGGACGAGGACGCGCGATACCGTCCGGACCTCCCACCCGCGGGCCCTGGCCACCTCCACCGCCAGTCGAGCCTTGCGGTCCAGCGTTCCCAGCATCGCCTGGAGGTCCGGCACCACGGTCTTGATCTCGATGACCAGCAGCGACCCGGTCGCAGCGTGGAAGGCAAGGATGTCGATCGCGCCGCGCTCACCGCGGATGTTGAACGAGACCTCCGGCGCCGTCTCCCACCCCAGCGAGTCCAGGAGTCCCAGCGCCGCCTCCCCGATCAACGCGTGGTCGGCGTCCAGCAGCCGGTCCAGTCCCTCGCCGTGCCACAGGAGGCGCGTCGAGACGGTCGCGCCGAGAGCCGCGGCGACGCGTACCAGCACGTGGACGGGCACACGGTCGGCGCGACCACGTTCGATGCGGCCCACGACACCGCGGCTGACCCGAGCTTCGACCGCGAGGCGTTGCTGGGTCCACCCGCGCCGCCGCCGCAGGGCGCGCATCCCGAGACCGAACCGGATCACATCCATCGCCCAAGTCTCGCCACGCAGGCTCATCCGGGACGCACCCACCAGTCGCTCGCCACTTACTAGACTGACCCGGTGCGCATGACCATCCACGGCGGCTCCAGCGGCGAGCGGCATTCGTGACCCTCCAGGGTCGTCGTCCCGGGGATCGTCGCGTCCGCGTCGAGATCGTCCAACCCCGCGAGTACACGATCGCCCCGCCGAAGCGGGTCAAGCGACCGCGCTCGCCGGCGGTCGTCCTGCTCATCGGCTTCGCCGTGGTCATCGCGATCGGGGCGGCGATCCTGACCCTCCCCATCGCGTCCGCCAGCGGGGAGTGGACCCGTCCGCTGGACGCGCTGTTCACCTCGACCTCCGCCGTGTGCGTCACCGGCCTCGTGGTGCTTGACACGGGGACCCATTGGAGCCCGTTCGGGCACGTCGTGATCATGGCCCTCATCCAGATCGGGGGGTTCGGGTTCATGACCGGCTCCACGCTGCTGCTCTTCCTGCTCATCGGTCGCCGCACGGGCCTCAGCGATCGGATGCGCGTCCAGGCGTCCACCGGCGTGCCGGAACTGGGCAGCGTCACCACCCTCGTCAGGCGCATCGCCGTGTTCACGATCGTCGCGGAGCTGGCCGGAGCGGCCATCCTGACCGTCGGCTTCCTCGGGGAGGGTCTCGCCGCTGGGCAGGCGGCGTGGTGGGGGTTGTTCCACTCCATCTCCGCGTTCAACAACGCCGGCTTCGACCTCATCGGCGAGTTCCGGAGCCTCACGGGGTTCGCGGACGCGCCGTGGGTCCTGGCCCCGGTCGGTGTCCTCATCGTCATCGGCGGCCTGGGCTACGCCATCGTCGGCGACGTCATCGGCAAGCGAGGCTGGAAGCGACTGGCCCTGGAGACGAAGCTCGTGCTGGCCACGACCGTGGCGCTGATCATCGGCGGGACCGTGGCCATCGGCGCCTTCGAATGGACGAACCCACAAACCCTCGGCGGGCTGCCCGAGGTTCAGCGGCCGCTCAACGCGCTGTTCGAATCGGTCACCCTGCGCACGGCCGGGTTCAGCGCGCTGGACACGGGCGGCCTGGGCGAGGCGGCCTTGTTCGTGGTCATGGCCCTCATGTTCATCGGTGGGGCATCGGGCTCGACGGCGGGCGGGATCAAGGTCAACACCTTCGCGATCCTGCTCGTCGCGATCGTCTCGACCGCGCGCGGTGTGCCCTCGGCGGAGGCATTCGGTCGGCGCATCCAGCACATCCTCATCTACCGGGCCCTGTCCGTCGCGCTCCTTTCCATCGCCATCGTCTTCATCGTGGGTCTGCTCCTGGAGCTGACGACCCCGAACGCGTCCTTCGTCCAGGTCATGTTCGAGGCCATCTCCGCGTTCGGGACGGTCGGCGCATCCACCGGGATCACGGCGGACCTGCCGGACCCGGCTCGCCTCGTGGCGATCGCCGCCATGTACCTCGGCCGCCTGGGGCCGCTCACGCTCGTCCTCGCCCTCACCGCGCGTGCCCGGCCGGTCCGGTCTCGACCGGCCGTCGAGACGATGCGCATCGGATGAACGACCATCACCGCTAAGGAGTCGCCATGAAGACATCGGTCCTCGTCATCGGCCTCGGCCGGTTCGGGAGCGCCGCCGCCCGGGAGTTGGAACAGCTCGGCAACGAGGTGCTCGCCATCGACCGAAGCGAAACCGCCGTCAACGACATCGCCCCGGATGTCACGCACGCGATGCAGCTTGACGCCAGCGACGAGGACGCCCTGCGCTCCGTCGGTGCCGGTGAGTTCGCGTACGCGATCGTCGCCATCAGCGGCTCGACCGAGGCGAGCATCTTCGCCACGATGGCCCTCAAGAACCTTGGCGTCGGCCACATCATCGCCAAGGCCGCGACGGGGCTTCACGGCTCCATCCTGGAGCGGGTCGGGGCGGACCGTGTCGTGTACCCGGAACGTGAGATGGGCATCCGGGCGGCCCACTCCATCGCCATCCCGAGCGTCGTCGACTACCTGGACGTGGCGCCGCGCTTCGGCATCGTCAAGGTGCACCCGCCGGCCTCGTTCGTGGGCCGGACGCTCAAGGACATCGACCTGCCCGGGCGGTTGCAGGTGAGCCCCATCGCGCTTCGCCGCGGGACGGAGGTGACCTTCAACCCGCACCGCGACATGGTCGTGGCCGCCGGCGACGAGCTGATCCTCATGGGCAGCGACGACCGCCTGGAGCAGATCGAGCGCTGAGACTCCGCTACCGCGATAAACTCGGTACCTGCAAAGCGCACGTTATCGGTCGGGCGGTGCTAGCATACGAACCGACCGACCGACCGGTCGGTCGGTACCATGCGACCCCGTGCCGATGCGAAGGGATCGACGATGCCGAAGCGAAAGCCCGACGCCGCGGAGCAGAGCCGGTCGCGCCGTGAGCGGATCCTGGACGCGGCCTTCCACACCTTTGCCACGCGCGGCTATCGCGACACGGCCGTGGACGACATCGCGGGGGCCGCCGAGACGTCCAAGGGCGGCATCTACTTCCACTTCCCGACCAAGGACGCGATCTTCCGCGAGCTGATGCAGACGACCGCGGACAAGCTGGTCGCGCGGGTCGAGCGCGCGGTCGCCCTGGAGACCGAGCCCGTGGCCCGCGCGGAGGCCGCCATCCACACCGTGCTTGCCACCTTCGCCGGCCACCGCACGATGGCGCGCCTGCTGTTCCTGGACACGGTGGGGGCCGGGCGGGTCTTCCAGGCGGAGACGAACGCGCTCCACGCCCGCTTCGCCGCGCTCATCGAGGGTTACTTGGACGACGCCGTCGCCTCCGGGGCGATCCCGCCGCTGGACGCCCGGGTCACCAGCATCGCCTGGTTCGGGGCGATCAACGAGGTCGTCGCGAGGTGGCTCCAGGCGGACGCGCCAGCCCGCCTTGAGGACGCCTACCCGGCCCTGCGCGCGGCACTGCTGCGGAGCGCGGGCGTACCCGAGGGACGCGTAGGGGACGTTCCGCTGCCGGAGCCCGGCTGGGACTTCCCGGAGGTCGCGCCATGACGGCCCTGGCCGTCCGCGAGGGCGCCGGCATCGCGGAGTGCCTCGCCTCCCTGGTCCCGGATGGGCCCCGCGACGGAGGCCTGGCCGCCGCGACCGTCGCGGCCCCCTCTCTGGATCCGGTCTCCCTGTACGCGGCGGCTGCCGAGGCCGGTCACGAGGCCGCCCTGTGGCTCCAGCCGTCCGGGGAGATGGCATTCGTGGGTATCGGGCGGGCCTGGGCGGTGGAGGCCGATGGCCCGGACCGATTCAGCGCGGCCGAAGCCGCCTGGCGCGGTCTCATCGCGGACGCGGCCCTCCTCCGCGCGGACGACGCCCCGGTCGGGGGACCCGTGCTCCTGGGCGCGATGGGCTTCACCGGACGACGGCCCGATGCCGACGATGCGTGGGGGCCCTTCGGACCATCATCCATGGTCCTCCCGGAGCTGCTCTACGCGGTGGATGGCGAGCGCGCGACGGTGACGGCCTCGCTGGTTGACGGTGGTGCTGCCGATGAGCGGGCCCTCGAGCGGCGCTGGCAGGACCTCGCCACGCACGCCCGGGCGACGGCGCCCAATCCCACCGGCCTCGTGGCACGGCCGGTCTTCGCGCCACTGACCATCGCGTCGGAGCAGCCCGCTCCCGACGCCTGGCGGCGCCTCGTCGGCATGTTCGCGGGCGCTGTAGGTCGCGGCCGCCTGGACAAGGTCGTCCTGGCCCGGCGGGTGGACCTCCGCTCACCCGTGGAGCTTGACGTTCCGAACGCCCTGCGCCGCCTCGCGGCCAGCGCTCCCGAGAGCACGACCTACGCGTTCCGCCGCGGCGGCCGGACGTTCCTGGGCGCCACCCCGGAGCGCCTTGCCCGCACGGACGGTCGTCGCTTCCGCACGGTCGCCGTCGCCGGCACCATCGGGCGTGGAGCTGACGCCGCCGAGGACGATCGGTTGGGGGAGGCGCTGCTGGCGTCCGAGAAGGACCGCGAGGAGCACGCGATCGTCCTGGCTGCGATCCGGGACGAGCTCGCACCGCTCGCGGATGAGCTCATCGTCTCGCCTCAGCCGGAAGTGATGCGCCTTCGCTTCGTCCAGCACCTGGTGACCGAGATCTCGGGGACGCTGCCAGACGCGAACGGCCTCCTCGCGCTCGCCCAGCGTCTCCACCCCACGCCGGCGGTCGGCGGCGAGCCGCGCGAGCTCGCGCTGTCGCTCGTTGACGAACACGAGGGGTTCGATCGAGGCTGGTACGCGGGCCCGGTCGGCTGGCTCGGCACCGATGGCGACGGAGAGCTGTGCGTGGCGCTCCGGTGCGGCATCGTGGACCGCACGCGCGCCACGTTGTTCGCCGGCTGCGGGATCGTGGCGGACTCCGATCCCGAGCGGGAATGGGAGGAGTCGCGGATCAAGCTGCGGGCGGTCATCTCCGCGCTGGGGATCCCGGAGGACGGCTCGTGAGCGACGCCGCGGGCCTGCGCTCGCTGGTGGACGCGCTCGTGGCCGCCGGTGTCCGTGACGCCGTGATCTGCCCGGGATCACGGTCCACGCCACTCGCGCTCGCGCTGCGCATGGCGGCCGGGATCCGGGTCCGCGTCCTGTACGACGAGCGGGCCGCGGGTTTCTTCGCCCTCGGCATGGCACGCACGACCCGCCGACCGGTGGTCCTCGCCGCGACCTCCGGGACCGCCGTCGTGGAGTTCGCACCGGCGGTCGTCGAGGCGCACCACTCGCGCATCCCCCTCGTGATCCTGACGGCTGACCGTCCACCGGAGCTGCGGGACCGTGGCGCCCCCCAGACGATCGACCAGACGCATCTGTACGGCCGCGCCGCCAAGTGGTTCGCGGAACTCCCGCTCCAGGACGACGATCCGGTGACGGTGGCCCACTGGGCGTGGGTCGCCGGCCGGGCGGTGGCGGTCGCGGCCCAGGGCCCGGCCGGTCCGGTCCAGGTCAACGTCCCGTTCCGCGAGCCGCTCCTGCCGGACGGCTCGTTGCTGACGCCGGGCACGACGGAGCGTGCGCCGGTCGTCGCGGCGACGGAAGGTCGGCGGACGCTGGATGACGCCACACTGCGAACCCTGGCGGACCGCGTCGCCAGCTCCCGGCGCGGACTGATCCTGGCGGGGCCGGACGACGATCCGGCCCTCCCCGCGGCCGTGACCGCCCTCGCGGCCAGCACCGGGTTCCCGATCGTGGCGGACCCGCTCTCCGGGCTGCGGACCGGCCACCACGACCGGTCACGGGTCGTGGTCCGCGGCGACCAGCTGGCGCGCCCCGGACCGTGGATACAGGCGCACGCGCCGGACCTCGTCATCCGAACGGGCGCCATGCCCACCTCCAGGCCGCTGGCGGAGCTCATGTCCCTCGTCCGCCCTCCGGTCGTGGTGCTGGACGGCGACGGTGGCTGGCGCGAGTCGGCGTTGGTGCCCGCCACCTTCGTCCACGCGGATGCGGCGCACACGGCCACGGCTCTCGCCGGGATCCTGGCCGCGGACGCGCGGATGCCAGCCGAGCCCGGCTGGGCCGACGACTGGGTCAAGGCGGACCGGACGGCCGTCATGGCCATGGACGCCTGGGCCGCGAGCCTGGACGAGCCCTTCGAGGGTGCCCCGTACGCGATCCTTGCCGACGCGCTCCCGGACGGCGCCTCGCTGTGGGCCGGCAACTCCATGCCGGTCCGGGACCTGGACGGGTGGCTCCCGTCCACGAGCCGCGCCATCGCGATCCGCTCCAACCGGGGCGCCAACGGCGTCGATGGCGTGGTCTCCACCGCGCTGGGTGCCGCAGCGGTGTCCCCGGCGCCCGTGGCCCTCGTCGTCGGCGACATCTCCTTCCTCCACGACCTGAACGCGCTCGTGGCCGCACGCGTCCACGGCCTGTCGGCGACGATCGTCCTGGTCAATAACGACGGCGGCGGGATCTTCTCGTTTCTGCCCCAGGCCCAGCCGGGCGCGGCGACCGTCGAGGGCTCCGGGCTCCCGGAACACTACGAGGAGTTGTTCGGGACGCCGCACGGGATCGACGTGGCGCCGATCGTCACCGCGCTCGGCGGGGAGCATCGCCTCGTGACGCCTCCGGACCTGGACGGGGCGATCCGTGCGTCCGTGGCGAGCCCCGGTGTCCAGGTGCTGGAGATGCGAACGGACCGCGCACGGAACGTGGAGCTGCACCGGGACGTGGCGGCGATGGTCCAGCGCGCGCTGGTCGCGGGCTGAACCGATGGCTGCCCTCGTCATCGACGGACTCCGGTGGGAGGTCCGCGTGCGCGGGGCTGAGCACGGCATCCCGCTGCTCCTCGTCCACGGCTTCACCGGCCGCGGGACGTCGTGGGGTGCCCACGCGGACGCGTTCGCACGCCACTTCCGAGTCGTGATCGTGGACCTGCCGGGTCACGGCCGGAGCGCCACCGCGGCGCCAGGACGCCTCACGGTGGAGCGCACCGCGGACGACCTCGCCGCCATCCTGGCCCAGGTCAAGGCCGCCCCGGCCCACGTCCTCGGCTACTCGCTGGGCGCCCGGATCACGCTCCGCCTCGCCGCCGCGCACCCGGGCGTCGTCCGCCGGCTCGTCCTCGAGAGCCCGTCGAGCGGGATCGCGGACCCGGCAGAGCGCGACCGTCGGCATGCCGCCGACGAGGCTCTCGCGGCGACGATCGAGCGCGATGGCGTCGCGGACTTCGTGGAGCGCTGGGAGCGCGAACCGGTGTTCGCGAGCCAGGCGGTCACCCTCACGCCGCGCCGCGCCGCCCGCCAGCGGGCCATCCGTCTCGCCAACCGGTCCGGCGGCCTCGCCGCCAGCCTGCGGGGCGCCGGCCAGGGCGCCATGGAGCCCCTCCACGACCGCCTCGGCGCCGTCACGGCCCCAACGCTCGTGCTCGCGGGAGCCCTCGATCCCATCGGCCGACCGCGTGCCGAGCGCGTCGCCGCGGGGATCCCGGGCGCCCGCCTGGTCGTCGTGGACGGCGCCGGCCACGCCCCGCACCTGGAGCAGCCCGTTTTGTTCCGCCGTCTCGCCCTCGACTTCCTGCAGGAGGAGCCCGCCGCATGACCACCACGGCCGTGACCTGGACGTCCGTCCGGGACTACCGCGACATCCGCTACGAGCACTCGGGCACCGGCATCGCCAAGGTGACGATCAACCGCCCGGAGGTCCGCAACGCGTTCCGGCCGCAGACCGTGTCCGAGCTCATCGATGCGTTCGCCCGGATCCGCGACGACGCGAGCATCGGCTGCGTGTTGCTCACCGGGGAGGGCGACAAGGCGTTCTGCTCCGGCGGCGACCAGACGTACAAGAGTCACAGCGGCGGCTACCTCGACGACGACGGCATCGCGCGCCTCAACGTGCTGGACCTCCAGCGCCAGATCCGCTCGCTGCCGGTGCCGGTCATCGCCCTCGTCAACGGGTTCGCGATCGGTGGCGGGCACGTGCTCCACGTGGTGTGCGACCTCTCCATCGCCAGCCAGAACGCGATCTTCGGGCAGGTGGGGCCCAGGGTCGGCAGCTTCGACGCGGGTTTCGGCGTCGGCCTGCTGGCGCGCCTGGTGGGCGACAAGAAGGCGAAGGAGATCTGGTTCCTGTGCCGCCAGTATTCGGCGGACGAGGCGCTGGCGATGAACCTCGTGAACCGGGTCGTCCCCCTCGCCGACCTCGAGGCCGAGGGCGTGCAGTGGGCGAACGAGATCCTGGACATGAGCCCGACCGCCATCCGGTTCCTCAAGTCGGCGTTCCTCGTGGCGACCGACGGTCTTGCCGGCCTCCAGGAGTTCGCGGGCAACGCGACGGGGCTGTACTACACGACCGACGAGGCCCACGAGGGCTCGACGGCGTTCCTGGAGAAGCGACCAGCTGACTACCGCAAGTACCCACGGCGGCCGTGACCGCACCCGCCAGGCCGTCAGCGTCCCGGATCTGGCTGCTGGCCGCACGACCGGCGACGCTGCCTGCCGCGCTCGCCGGCGTCGCCGTGGGGTTGGGTGCTGCACTCGCGGTCGGCGCGCCGTTCCGTGCCGACACGGCGCTGGGGTGCGTGGCGGTCGCCCTCCTGCTCCAGGTGGTCGCCAACTTCGCCAACGACCTGTCCGACTTTCGTCGCGGGGCCGATACGGCCGACCGGCAAGGCCCACTGCGCGTCGCGGCGGCGGGTCTCGTCACGGAGCGCCAGCTGGAGGTGGCCATCGCGATCACGCTCGCATTCGCCGGCGTCGTGGGGCTGTGGCTGGCGTCTATCGGCGGGCCGGTGCTCATCGGGCTCGGCGCGCTGGCGATGGTCGCCGCGCTCGCTTACACCGGCGGCCCGTGGCCGTACGGATATCGGGCGCTGGGCGAGGTCTTCGTCTTCGTGTTCTTCGGCCTCGTTGCCGTCGTCGGGACCGCGTACCTCCAGGCCGGGCGGCTGGAGCCGCTGTTCCTCGCCGCCGCACTTCCGCCGGGGGCGCTCATCACGGCGATCCTCGTGGTCAACAACCTGCGTGACATCCCGACGGACGCGGCGGCCGGCAAGCGGACGCTCGCGGTGGTGCTGGGCGAGCGGGCGACGAAGGCCGAGTACGCGGGGCTCCTGGTCGTCGCGTACGCCGTCCCGGTCGCGCTCGTCGGGCTGTGGCTGGGCGGAGTCCGGGCGACCGCCGACGCCGCGCCGCTGGCCCCGGCGATCCTGCTGCCGCTGCTGTCGCTGCCGCTGGCGCGGAGCCCTCTGCGGGCGGTCCTCGGGTTCACGGATCGGCGCGAACTCAACCTTGCGCTCATGGGGACCGCGCGGCTGTCCCTCCTGTTCGCGCTGCTGTTCGCCGCGGGACTGGCCATCGCCGGCGCGTCGGGCGGAGGACCGCTCCGGTGACCTCGGCGCAGGTCACCCGGGTGCGGGTCCCGTTCCGGGCGCCGTTCGCCACGGCGACCGGGA
>JBBEBL010000036.1:0-7927 GCA_040882345.1 Chloroflexota bacterium | reverse complement strand
CAGGTCACCCGGGTGCGGGTCCCGTTCCGGGCGCCGTTCGCCACGGCGACCGGGACGTGGACGGCGCGCGACGCGTGGATCGTGGTGCGACGTCTCGACGACGGCCGGAGCGGCGTGGGGGAATCCGCGATCCAGGACGGGGAGCTCGTGGCGGCGCTCGACATGGTGCGGGTGGACCTCCAGGGACCACCCGACGATCAGCCGTGGGTCGGGGTCAACGCGACGATCGAGGCGCTGTCCACGGACGCGGCCGTCGAGGCGGCCCTGGACGCCGTCGGGGCGGGATACCGGACACTGAAGCTCAAGGCCGGTCCCGCTGAGTCGGCTCGCGCGCTCGTCGAGCGCCTTGCGGCCGTCCGGCGGGCGGTCGGGGCGGAGGTTGCCCTGCGCCTGGATGTGAACGGGACGTGGGACCGCGACGGCGCCATCGAACGGCTGCGCGCACTCGACGATGTCGGCCTCCAGTACGTCGAGCAGCCCTGTGCGCCCGCCGCCCTCGCGGACGCCGCCGCCCTGCGCCAGGAGACCGGCGTGGCCGTGGCAGCCGATGACGCGGTCGAGTCGATGACCGCCGCGCAGGCGATCCTGGATGCCGGCGCGGCCGATGTCCTCGTCGTCAAGCCCGGACGCGTGGGAGGTCCCGCGCCGGCATCCGCCATCGCGACGATGGCCGCGGCGCGCGGGGTGCCCGTCGTGATCTCCTCGCTGTTCGAGACCGGGATCGGCCTGGCGGCCGGGATCTCGTGTGCGGCGACGCTCCCCGACGTGGAGGGATGGCCGACGGCGGACCGGGACCACGGCCTCGCGACCGCCGACCTGCTCGTGGACGACCTGATCGTCGAGCCGCTCCTGGTGGAGGGGGGCCGTATCCGCGCCCCCGGTGGCCCGGGGACCGGCGCGCTCGGTGTCCGGCTGGACGATGCGGCCGTCGCGCGGTTCGCGGTGGGGACATGACGACCTGGTACGCGGACGACCTCCTGGCGGCGCACGCGCGCGATGCCGGTGACGACCCTGCGGTCATCGACGGAGCGACGACGTTGACCTGGCGTGCGCTCGACGCCCGGGCCTCAGGCTGGGCGGTCCGGGTCCGCGAGGCGGGCGTGCTGCCGGGGGAGCGTGTCGCGGTCCTGGCACACCCGTCCATGGAGGCCGTCGGCGCTATCCTCGGTGTCATCCGCGCCGGGGCCGTGGCGGCGCCGATCCCCGCGGGCCTGACCGCGCGGGAGGTCGATGCAGTGGTGGCCGCGGTGGCCCCATCGCTCGTGCTGCGCCCGGGCGACCGCGCGCCGATCCTGGGCGCGACGATCACCCCACCCGAACCGCGCGACCCGGAGGCGCCGGCGGTCGTCGTGCTCACGTCCGGGACCACGGGCCGGCCGCGCGGCGTGGTGCTGTCCGCCCGGGCGATGGCGGCGAGCGCCGACGCCTGGCTCAGTGTGATGCCGCCGGTCTCCGGGTGGGCGATGCCCCTGGGCGTGGGCCACGTCGCGGGCCTGGGGATCCTGTGGCGTGCCCTGCGCGATGGCGTGCCCGTGCGGCTCCTCCCATCCGCGGACCCGGCGGCCCTGCTCGACGCGCTCCGGGCACCAGAGCCGCCGCTCAGCCACGCGTCGCTCGTGCCCGGCCAGCTGGCACGTCTCCTGGACGCGACCGGCGATGGTCCGCCGCCGGCCACCGTGCGCGCCGTGCTGGTGGGTGGCGGCCCCATCCCGACGTCGCTCGTGGAGCGGGCGGCGCGAGCCGGCTGGCCGGTCATCCCGACCTACGGCCTGAGCGAGATGGGCTCCGGGGTGACGGCGCTGGCGGCCGAGGAGGCGCTCGCGGCGCCGGGCACGGCGGGACGGCCGCTCCCCGGGGCCTCACTCCGGATCGAGGACCCGGATCATGACGGGGTCGGGGAGATCGTCGTCTCGGGCAGTTCGCGGAGTTCGGGATACCTGGGCGAGCCGACGGTCGGCGCGGACGCGCCAGTCCACACGGGGGACCTCGGACGGCTGGACGGAGCGGGGCGCCTCGTCGTCGTGGACCGGCGCATGGACCGGATCGTCCGCGGCGGGGAGAACGTCGCCCCGGCCGAGGTGGAGGAGGTGCTCATGGAGCACCCGGCGGTGAGCGAGGCCGCGGTGGTCGGTCGGCCGGACGCGCTGTGGGGGCAGGTTCCGGTCGCGGCGATCGTGCTCGAGCCGGGCTTCCCGGGTGCCGACCTCGGAGACGAGGTCCTCGCCACGCACGCCCGCGCCTCCCTCGCCGGCTTCAAGATCCCGGTCTCGTTCGCCCGCCTCGACGCCCTGCCGCGCACGTCCGGCGGGAAGCTGCGCCGCGAGGCCGTCCGCGCGCTGCTTGGCGGGGAGCGCGCCGGCGAACTCGCGCGCCCGGGCGGTGACGCGATCGGCTGGCGGGTGACCGGCGATGGGCCGCACCCCATCGTGCTCCTCCACGGGACACTCTCCACGGCCGCCCAACTGGATCGGCTCGCGGCGGCGCTCGCGGCTCCCGGTGACGTCACCGTCCACGCCCTGGATCGCCGCGGCAGCGGGTCGAGCCGACTCGCGGACCCGCGCCCGCTGGACATCGACGGCCACGTCGCGGACCTCGTCGCCTACCTTGACGCCCGAGGCATCACGCAGGCGAGCCTCGTGGGCGTCAGCTTCGGTGGAGCCCTCGCCCTGGAGGCCGCTGCCCGCCATCCCGCGCGCGTCGCGGCGGTCGTCGCCTGGGAGCCGCCCTACGGCGCCATCGCCGATGCGGCCACGCAAGCGTGGTTTCGGGCGCTCGCCGCGGATACCGCCCGTGCCCACGCGGAGCGGGGCGGGCCCGGGGCCGCGGAGACATTCCTGCGCGCGGTCGCGGGCGACGACGCCTGGGACCGCCTGCCGGAACGGGCCAGAGCGTTCCTCGCCGCCGAGGGCGACGGCGCCCTCGTCGACGCGGGCCTCACCGGCCTGGACCCGGCCGGCCTCGCGCGGATCACGGCCCGCGCGGCGATCCTGACCGGCGGCGCCAGCGAAGCGTTCTACGCCCCCATCGCGGACGTCCTGGCCGCGCGCATCCCCGGTGCGTTGCGCCAGACGCTCCCCGGCCTCACCCATCCATCACCCATCACGGAGCCCGGTCCGGTCGCGGCCGTCATCCGGGCCTGCCTGGAGCTGCCCGCATGACACCTCTCCCCCCGCCCGACCACACGCCGTCCGGTGCTTCCACCGGACAGGGCAATGCCGCCGCGCCGCCGGAGGTGCAGGTCATGTTCGACCGCATCGCCCGCCGCTATGACCTCATGAATCTGCTGATCTCCGCCTTCCAGGAGCCGCGCTGGCGGAAGCGACTGGTCGGGCGGGCCGGTCTCCGGCCCGGCGGTTCAGCGCTCGACGTCGCGAGTGGCACGGGCAAGGTGGCCGCGGATCTCCACGCCCGTGCCCAGCCCGGCGGCACGGTCCTCGGCGTGGACCTGTCCCCGGGCATGACGGCCGTCGCGCAGGAGCGTTACGCGGGGCGCGCCGGCCTCTCGTTCGTCGTGGGCGACGCCCTGGCGCTCCCCTCGGAGGACGGAGCGTTCGACGTGGCCACGATCGCGTTCGGGATGCGCAACCTGCCCGACTACGGGCAGGGGTTCGCGGAGATGTGTCGTTCCGTCCGACCCGGCGGCAAGGTCCTGTGCCTGGAGATCGCGCGGCCCCGGTCGCGGCTGGCGCGGTTCATGCGCTGGTGGTTCGACCGGATCGTCCCGGTCATGGGCCGACTCGCCGGGCAGGGCGACGCCTACGCGTATCTCGTCCGGAGCGTCCAGGCCTACCCGGCACCGGAGCGGATCGCAGAGATCATGGCGGAGGCCGGCCTCGTGGACGTGCGCTGGCAGGGGCTCACCGGCGGGATCGTCACCGTGCACGAGGGGACTCGTCCGGTCCGGTAGTGAGGTACCATCCGCGCCCATGTCCGGCAGCATCGACGCCTCGCTCATCCATGCCCGCGGCCTGACCAAGCGCTTCGGGGACATCACGGCCGTGGATGCCATCGACTTCGATGTCGCGCCGGGTGAATCGTTCGGATTCCTGGGACCCAACGGCGCCGGCAAGACGTCCACCATGCGCATGATCGGCTGCGTCTCGCCGCTGTCCGGCGGCACGCTGCGCATCCTCGGCCTGGACCCGACGACGCACGGCCCACAGATCCGGGCGCGCCTCGGGGTCGTGCCGCAGCAGGACACGCTGGACACGGAGCTGACCGTCCGCGAGAACCTCCTCATCTACGGCCGCTACTTCGGCCTGTCCCGGGCGGAGTGCGCGCGCCGCGCGGACGAGCTGCTGGACTTCGCCCAGCTCACGGAGCGTTCCGGTGATCGCGTGGAGCACCTGTCGGGCGGGATGAAGCGCCGCCTGACCATCGCCCGGAGCCTGATCAACGAGCCGGACGTCCTGCTCCTTGACGAGCCGACCACGGGCCTTGACCCCCAGGCGCGTCACCTGCTGTGGGACCGGCTGTACCGACTCAAGCAGCGCGGCGTGACGCTCGTCCTCACCACCCACTACATGGACGAGGCGGAGCAGCTGTGCGACCGGCTCGTGGTCATGGACAAGGCGAAGATCGTGGCGGAGGGTTCTCCGCGCTCGCTCATCGAGGAGTACTCCACGCGCGAGGTCACAGAGCTGCGCTTCGCGCCCGGCGTCCAGGAGACCCTGGACGGACAGCTGGACGGCCTCGCCGAGCGCATCGAGCGGCTGCCCGACCGCGTGCTGCTTTATGCGGACGATGGCGAGGCGGCCGTCGCCGCCGCCCATGCCCGCGGTCTCGAGCCGGTCCAGGTCCTCGTCCGTCGGTCCTCGCTGGAAGACGTCTTCCTGCGGCTGACCGGCCGCTCGCTCATCGAGTGAGGGCACGAGCGTGACGGCGCTGGCGCACCAGCGGTCGTCGGTCTGGCGCGTCTTCGAGCACCGGTTCCTCCAGTACCGGCGCAGCTTCCGCGCGAGCATCTTCAGCTCGTTCCTCACGCCCGTCCTGTTCCTGGCCGCGATGGGCGTCGGCCTGGGCTCGTACGTGGACGCCTCCTCGAACCAGTCGCTGGGCGGGCTGTCCTACCTCGCCTTCCTGGCGCCGGGGCTGCTGGCGGCGACGTGCATGCAATCGGCCGCCTTCGAGGCCGCCTTCCCGATCATGTCCGGTCTCGTCTGGTCGCGCGTCTTCCACGCCATGCACGCGACGCCGATCAGCGGCCGGGACATCGCTCTTGGCAACCTCGCCTGGATCGCCGCCCGGATGGTGCTGGTCGCCACGGTCTTCACCGTGATCATCGTCCTGTTCGGCGCTGCGTCCTCGCCGCTGGTCGTCCTGGGCATCCCGGCCGCGGCTCTCACCGGCCTCGCCTTCGCGGCGCCGATCATGGCCTTCGCCGCGACCCTGCGTTCCCCGGAGAAGTTCAACGCGCTGTTCCGCTTCGGTATCACGCCGCTCTTCCTGTTCTCCGGCACGTTCTATCCCGTGGAATCGCTGCCGACCTTCCTCCAGCCGCTGGCCTGGGTGACGCCGCTCTGGCACGGGGTGTCGCTGGCGCGCGGCCTGTCGCTGGGGACCATCGGCGACGATCCGCTGCTGGCGCTCGTCCACCTGGCGGTGCTGCTTGGCTTCCTCGCGGTCGGGACGTGGTTCGCGATCCGCAACATCAGCGCCAAACTGGTGCGCGGATGACGGTGCACGGATGACCGCCTTCCCTTTGACCAGCGGTCTGCTCATCGGCAGCCGCCGGTCGGTACGGCTCATCGAGCGCAACCTGTTCGTCTACCGGCATGGCTGGCTGGTCATCCTGTCCGGATTCTTCGAGCCGCTGTTCTACCTGCTCAGCATCGGGTTCGGGCTCGGCGCGCTGATCGGCACGATCACGGGGCCGGGCGGCATCGAGGTCCCGTACCAGCTGTTCGTCGCCCCGGCGCTGCTGGCCAGCTCCGCGATGAACGGGGCGATCACGGAGAGCACGTTCAACTTCTTCTTCAAGCTCAACTACAACAAGACGTTCACGGCCATCCTGGCCACGCCCCTGTCGTCCGGGGACGTTGCGGTCGGCGAGCTCGCCTGGGCGCTGATCCGCGGTGGCCTGTATGCCATCGGGTTCATGGTCGTCATGGTCGTGCTGGGCCTGGTCGTCTCGCCGTGGGTGATCCTCGCGGTGCCGGCCGCGCTGCTCGTGGGCTTCGCGTTCGGGGCCGTCGGGATGGCCGCCACCTCGTTCATGAAGACCTGGCAGGACTTCGACCTCATCCAGCTCGTGATCCTGCCGTTGTTCCTGTTCTCCGCCACGTTCTTCCCGATCGAGACATACCCGGACGTCCTGCGCCTCATCGTCCAGCTCACGCCGCTCTACCAGGGCGTGGACCTCATCCGCTCGCTGACCATCGGGGCGATCAGCCCGATCCTGCTGTTCCACGCCGCCTACCTGCTGGTGATGGGCGTCCTTGGCCTGTGGGTGGTGTCGCGTCGCCTGGACAAGCTGCTCCTCACGTAGGCCGTGATCGCCGATCGCTCCGCATCGGCGGCCCTCGAGGCGGAGATCGTCGCGTGCCGCCGCTGCCCGCGGCTCGTCTCGTGGCGTGAGGCGGTCGCCCGGGACAAGGTCAAGCGCTTCCGCGACGAGCCGTACTGGGGCCGACCGCTACCCGGGTTCGGCGATCAGGACGGGCGCGTCCTCATCGTCGGCCTCGCCCCGGCCGCCCACGGCGGCAACCGCACCGGGCGGGTCTTCACCGGCGACGCCAGCGGTGACTTCCTGTGGGCGGCACTCCATCGCGCCGGGCTCGCGGACCGGCCGTCGTCACGGCGCGCCGACGACGGCCTGACCCTGACCGACGTGCGCATCGCTGCCGCCGTTCGCTGCGCACCACCGGCCAACAAGCCGACGACCGACGAGCGCGACGCGTGCGCGCCGTTCCTCGCTCGCGAGCTCACCCTGCTGACGAGCGTGCGCGTGATCGTGGCGCTCGGCGCGTTCGGCTGGGACGCCACGCTGCGGGTACTGGCGGAGGCCGGGCACGTGACGGCGCGGCGACCGGCGTTCGGGCACCTGGCGGAGGCGCCGATCGGGCCATACGTGCTGCTGGGCTCCTACCACCCGTCGCAGCAGAACACGTTCACGGGACGGCTGACGGCACCCATGTTCGATGCGGTCGTGGCGCGGGCGCGGGCGCTCGCCGAGCAAGGTGCCGACTCAGGTAGGGTTCCAGCGCAGGGGGGCGGATGATGAGGGTGATCGACCGTTGGGGCGCACCAGCCAGTCTGGCGGCCGGGTTGTCCTGGCTGCTGGTCTGGCTCCATCAACAGTCGGCGCATGGCGCCACACAGGACAATGAGATGCGTCTGGTGGCCGGCATGACCTGGATGGATGCCGGCAAGCTGCTCGTTCCGGTCCTCGGGCTGGTCCTCGTCGCGCTGGTCGCTCTGGCCCGCCGGCGGGCTCGGCCCGGTGTCCTGGGGCAGACTGGTCGGATCGTGGCCCTCGGCGGCCTGGGCCTGCTCATGGTGGCGACGGCCTTGGAGTTCTGGACCTTCCCCTGGGGATCGTATGCGGTGACGTTCGAAGCGGCCGACGGGTTTGCCGGCTCGAATGCCAGCGGTGCCTTCCAGTCCCTTGTGTCGCTGGTCCTCACGCTTGGGATGCTCCTGCTCGCCATCGACCTGGTCCGGGCCCGGGTCCTGCCCCTCGTGGCCGCCCCCGTGCTCGTGGTCGGTGCCCTCGCGACGGTCTTCCTCTCGCCGGTCTTCTGGATCCCGGGTGCGGCATGGCTGGTCCTGGGCGTGGTGCTCCTGCGGCCTTCCCCACCGACCGGTCGGCCCGCAACGATCGGCTGACGCTCGCGCCCGCACCACCCGGCTGCCTTGCGTAGACTTCCGTCTCGATGGCCACCACGGAACGCGACCTCTACGACGTGCTCGGCGTCCAGCGCGGCGC
>JBBEBL010000035.1:35549-42331 GCA_040882345.1 Chloroflexota bacterium | reverse complement strand
TAAGGGCATCGGATCGCGGCTCGGGACCCTGTTCGGGGCGCCGGCCAGATAGGTTCGACCGACGTATGGAGGAGCACTGGATGAAAATGCACAAGCTCGGTGCGCTCGCGGCCGTCAGCATCTTGGCGTTCGCGGCGTGCAGCAATGGTGGGGCGGCGTCGTCCGCACCCGTGACTGATGCGCTCGGAACGGTGGAGATCCCAGCCGGCGAGCCCGTCCACATCGCCTACTGGGGCGTCCTGTCGGGAGCCGATTCGTCCCTGGGCGAGGATTCCAAGCAGGGCGTCGAGGTCGCCATCGACGACCTGGGCGGCAAGTTCAAGGGCCACGACATCCGTCTGACCACGGAAGACGGCCTGTGCACCCCGGACGGCGGCGCGACCGCGGCGCAGAAGCTCGCGGCCGACAGCACCATCGTCGGGCTCATCGGCTCGTCCTGCTCGGACGAGACAGTCGGCGGCATCGCCAGCCTCACCGCTGCCGGCCTGACGACCATCTCACCGTCCAACACGCGCCCGGCGCTGTCCGCGCCGGACCGCGACGCGACCTACGCGGGCTACCTGCGCACCGCGCACAGCGATGCGTTCCAGGGCAAGGCCGCCGCCGAGTTCGTGTACAACTCGCTCAAGCTGACCAAGGCCGCCACCATCCACGATGGCAGCACCTACGCCGAAGCCCTCCAGGGCGTCTTCGTTGAAGAGTTCCAGAAGCTCGGTGGCACGGTAACGGCCCAGGAGGCCGTGACCAAGGACACGACGGACATGAGCGCCGTGCTCAAGACCGTCGCCGCCAGCAAGCCGGAGATCATCTACTTCCCGGTGTTCGTCGCAGCGGCGGGCTTCCTGCGGGCGCAGGTCGGGACCGTCAGCGGCCTCGAGAACGTCCTGACCATGGGCGCGGACGGCCACTTCTCCCCCGACTTCCTGAAGGCCGCCGGCGCTTCCGCCGTGGGTCACTACCTGTCCAGCCCGAACTTCGCGGCCTTCGGACCCGGCTACGCCGAGTTGCTGACCAAGCTCGCAGCCAAGTTCGGCGGCAAGCCGCTCAGCGTCTTCCATGCCCACGCCTATGACGCCACGAACATCCTGTTCAAGGCGCTCGAGAACGTTGCCATCGAGAACGCCGATGGCTCCCTGTCGATCCCGAAGGGCGCCCTCCGGGACGCCATCTACGCGACCAAGGACTTCGCGGGCATCACCGGCACGCTGACCTGCACCCCCTCCGGGGACTGCGGCGCACCGGTCATCGGGGTTTACCAGATCACTCAGGAGAACGTCGACAAGCTCGAGATGCCCGGCGTTGTGATCTGGCCGTAGTCACTCGGAAGACGCTCTCTGACTGAGAGAACCGATCGGCCACCGGGACGAGTGGGCAGCACCCACTCGTCCCGGTGCCATACTCGTCACCTGACGGAGACCAGCGTTTGAAACTCCCGAGGCTGGACTGGATCACCGACCTCGCGATCAAGGTCTTCATGTGGGTCTTCCGCGCCGCCATCATCCTGGTGGTCGTGGTCGGATCCGCCCTGACCCTGCTCGGCGGCACGTACACGAGCGACGACTGGTTCGAGTTCATCGGCAACGGGCTGACCCTGGGCAGCATCTACGCGATGATCGCGCTGGGCTACACGATGGTGTACGGCATCCTGCGCATGATCAACTTCGCCCACGGCGAGATCTTCATGGGCGGCGCCTTCGCCGGCTACTTCACCGCGGTCGCACTCCTGCAGACCGGCGCCCTGACCGCCAGCGTGGCCAGCGGCCTCATCTCTGTCCTGATCATGATCCTGGTGGCGATGGCCGTCTCGGTCGGGATCGCGCTGACCGTCGAGCGGGTCGCCTACCGGCCGCTCCGGAACGCCCCCAGGCTGGTCCCGCTCATCAGTGCCATCGGTGCGTCGCTGTTTCTGCAGTACACCGCCCGGGGCTTGTTCGGGTCCGGCATCTACGCCTATCCGAACGTGCCGTTCCTGGACGCGGTGGCCCCCATCCCGCTGCTCAACATGCGCTGGGTGGACGTCCTGGTGGTCGTCGCCTCGTTCACCATGATGGGTGGCCTGTACCTGTTCATCATGCGCTCCAAGGTGGGCACCGCGATCCGGGCTGTCTCGGAGGACAAGGGCACCGCGGCCCTGATGGGGATCGATGCCAACCGGACGATCGTGCTGACGTTCACCATCGGTGCCGCCCTGGCGGGTGCGGCCGGCGTCCTGTACGGCCTGTCATTCACGCAGGCGACGTTCCACATGGGCATCCTCCCGGGCATCAAGGCCTTCACCGCTGCCGTCCTGGGCGGGATCGGCAACGTGCCGGGCGCGCTGCTCGGCGGCCTGTTCCTCGGCCTGATCGAGGCCGTCGGGCCTTCCCTCTTCCTGACCGGCTTCGGGGTGCCCTCGGTGACCCAGCTGGCTCCCGCCGTGGCCTTCACGATGCTGGTGCTGGTCCTCGTCTTCCGGCCGTCGGGCATCCTTGGTGAGCGCGGCGCGAGGAGTCGAGCGTGAGCGCATCGACGATGCCGATGAGCGGCGTGATCGGACCCGTTCCGAGCTCCTGGCGTTTGTTGGCCCTCCTCCGGACCGGCCTGCTCGGGGGAGCCATCGCGATCTACCTGTGCCTGGTTGGGATCGTGCCGATCTTCCACGATCGACCGCTCATCGTCGGCGTGGTCGAGCTCGGCCAGGCGGCCCTGCTGATGGCGTTCGGTGCTGTGGGCTACCTGGTCGCGCGGGGCCATGTGAAGGCCTCCCGACTCCGGGCCGTCGTGGCCGGAACGGCCGTCGGCGCGATCACCGGGGCATTCCCGGCCGGACTCGTCCTCGTGGGTGCCGCGGTGGATCTGCGGGCGGTCTTCATCAATGCCTCCCCGGAGCTCCACGCCCTGCTGACCAGCGGCCAGGGGACGTCATGGGCCTGGTTCCCGATCGTGGCCGGGGCGGTCACCGGCGGCCTCACCGGCGCTCTGGCCGGATTGCCCACCGCGCTGCGCTCGCTGCTGCTGATGGCCCTCGGGTCGCTGGTCTTCTTCGGCCTGTTTGCAGGGCTGTTGCGAACACCCATGCTCGTGACCCCGCTGGTCGACCTCGCCCGCTACCTGCTGGCGGCGGACGGCCTGACGGTGCCCGGCGCAATCGCCGTGTTTGCCGGGACGATCGCGATCATCGCCATCGTCCGGAAGACGAAGCCCAGGCAGCGCGTGAACGCGCTGCCGAAGGCCCAGCGTCGCCTGGTCATCGGTCCCGTGGCGAGCCTGCTCCTCGTCGTGATCCTGCTGTTCCCGCTCGCGATGGGTGGGTTCTTCGCGCAGGTCATCGCGACCGTGGCCCTGTTCATCCTGCTGGGCCTGGGCCTGAACATCACCCTCGGATTGGCCGGCCTGCTGGACCTGGGCTTCGTCGCGTTCTTCGCGGTCGGTGCGTACACGGTCGCCCTGCTGACCTCGACCGGGGAGTTCGGCCTCGCGAGCCTGTCGTTCTGGCAGGCGGTCCCATTCGCGGTCGTCGCCTCCATGATGTTCGCGATCCTCATCGGCCTGCCGATCCTGCGCATCCGCGGTGACTACCTGGCGATTGCCACGTTGGGCTTCGGCGAGATCATCCGCATCCTCGTCGGATCGGACCTGCTCAAGGGAGTCCTGGGCGGACCGCAGGGGATCCTGAACGTCCCCAAGCCCCTCGAGGTGGCGACTACCGACTGGCTCGCCGGGCCCATCCAGATCTACTACATCGCGCTGATCTTCGCCGCGGTCGTCGGCTTCGTGGCCTGGCGCCTCCGTGGGTCGAAGCTGGGACGGTCGTGGATGGCCATCCGCGAGGACGAGGACGTGGCCGAGGGGATGGGCGTGAACCTCGTCCAGACGAAGCTGCTGGCGTACATGCTGGGCGGCGCCTTCGCCGGCCTCGCCGGCGCCATCTCCGTCGCGCTCGTCGGGTCCGTCTTCCCGACCAGCATCCAGCTCCAGCTGTCGATCAACGTCGTCGCCATCGTGGTCGTGGGCGGTATGGGCAGCATCCCCGGTGTCGTCGTCGGAGCGCTGGTTCTCATCGGCCTGCCGGAGCTGTTCCGCGAGTTCTCGGACTACCGCTTCCTGCTGTACGGCGTTGCCCTGATGGGCGTCATGATCTATCGACCCGAAGGCCTGTTGCCCTCGAGGATCGCCAGGCGCGAGCTGCACACCGCGGACGAGCTTGCCGCCATGGACGAGGCGAACCTGCTGGAGCCAGAAGAGATCGGGCGGGGGTCCGGGTCATGATCCTGCTCAAAGCCTCCCAGGTGACCAAGCGGTTTGGCGGACTGACCGCGGTCAACGCGCTGGACTTTGAACTCCAGGAGGGCTCGATCGCCAGCGTCATCGGTCCCAACGGCGCCGGCAAGACGACGTTCTTCAACTGCCTGACCGGGTTCTTCCACGCGGAGGAGGGGACGATCACCTTCGACGGTCATCCGACCCATGCCCTGCGCCCCGACGAGGTCGCCCGTTACGGGATCTCGCGCACCTACCAGAACATCCGGCTGTTCAGCAGCATGACGGCACTGGAGAACATCCTGGTCGGCCAGCACAACCACCTGCGCTCCTCCTGGATGGGCGCCATCGTCCGAACGCGGGCACAGCGCCGCGAAGAGCTGGCGGCATACGAGGAGGCGCAGCGGTTGCTGGAGTTCGTCGGGCTCACGGGCCGTGGCGACAGCCTCGCCGTGAAGCTCCCGTACGGGGATCAGCGTCGGCTGGAGGTGGCCCGCGCCCTGGCCAACAAGCCGCGCCTGCTGCTGCTCGACGAGCCGACGGCCGGCATGAACCCGGCCGAGTCCCACCAGATGACCGACTTCTTCCGCAAGCTCCGCACCGAACTGGGGATCACGATCCTGCTCATCGAGCACGAGATGCGGGTGGTGATGGGGATCTCGGACAGGGTGACGGTGCTGGACTACGGCGAGAAGATCGCGGAGGGGACGCCCCGGGAGATCCAGCAGAATCCACGAGTGATCGAGGCCTATCTCGGCCGTGATGAGACCACTGGGACAGACGCGGCCGGAGACGCCGACGGCCTGGCGGCGGGGGCCTGATGGACGCGCCCGTCCCGTCCGTCACGCCCGTGCTGTCCGTCAACGACGTCAACACCTACTACGGCAGCATCCACGCGCTCCGCGGCATCTCGCTGGAGGTCAACGAGGGCGAGATCGTCGCCCTGATCGGTGGCAACGGGGCGGGCAAGAGCACCACGCTCAACACCATCAGCGGGCTCGTCCGGCCACGCAGCGGTCAGATCCTGCTCCACGGCGAGGACCTCGGCACCTTCAAGCCGCACGAGATCATGATGAAGGGCGTCGTGCAGGTCCCCGAGGGCCGCCGGATCTTCGCCCGCCTGACGGTGACCGAGAACCTCAAGATGGGCGCGTTCGTCGTGAGCGACAAGGCGCTGGTCACCCAGCGCATGGACGAGGCGTTCGCCCTGTTCCCGCGACTCAAGCAACGCGAGAGTCAGGTCGCCGGGACCCTGAGCGGCGGTGAGCAGCAGATGCTGGCGATGAGCCGGGCCCTGATGTCGGACCCGAAGGTGCTGCTGCTCGACGAGCCGTCGATGGGCCTCGCGCCGCTGCTCGTCGACCAGATCTTCGAGACCATCAGCGAGCTCCACGCTCGCGGCACCACGATCCTTCTCGTCGAGCAGAACGCGCGCAAGGCGCTGGGGATCGCCGACCGGGGGTACGTGATCGAGACGGGTCAGATCGTGCTGGCCGACCGTGCCGAGAACCTGCGCGACAACGAGACGGTCCAGAAGGCCTACCTCGGCATCGACTGACGGCCGCCGCCACGGCGCCGGGGGGCGGACCGTGCCGATGGAGGTGACTCGGGTCCGGCTCCGACCGGACGCAGCGGGACTCGTCAGGGTCCCGTGATCGTGCCGTCGATGTCGATGGTCGCCGTCCGGAGACCGGCCACGGTCGCGTAGGCACCGGCCCCCAGGAGGAGGATCGGGCATTCGACGCCGTACAGCTCCTGCGCCACGACCGCGCCGACGACCAGGATCTCGTCCCGCTCGCCTAGCACGATCGCGAGGGGCCCGACGCCCAGTCGCAGGAGCTCCGCCAGGATCGAGCTCGAGGAGCTCGAGCCGCGCACCGCCGGCATCAGCAGGATCTGTCCGGCGATGGAGCGGCCGTGGTCGGGGTGTCGTGCCTCGACGATCCGACCCGTCGCTGGATCCGTCCCGCCCCAAAGGCTCAGGGGCTCGGACAGCGCCAGGACCGGACCGGTCGCCCGTCCCAGCACCAGGACGGATGCCGCGACGGCGTTCATGCGCCCGTCCGCACGACGCGACCGGCCTTCGCCGACGCGACGCAATCCCGCAGGGAGCCGTACACAACCGCGGCCCCAAGGTTGGCCGGCGCGTAGAACGCCCACTTCGCCGAGTTCGTCATCGTGGTCCCGCTCGGTTTGCGCAGGATCTGACTGACGTACGTGCACGTATCCGTCACGACGGTCACGCCGGCGCCCGTCAGTTCGTCGAGCCAGCCGAGCGCCGTGACCTCCGCGATCACGCCGCGCGACGTCGAGACGAGGCACTCCACGGTGATCTTCCCCGGGGTCTCGCCGATCGCCGCGCGCAGGCGCCCGAACTCCCGGACCGAGAAGTGCGGTGTGCCGAGACTCACCGCGTCGATCAGCCCGTCGGGCGCGGTCGCGAGGCGGGCGGTCGCGCGTCGAAGCATCGCCGCATCCACGCGGACGACATCCGGCTCGCGGTCACGCGCGCCCATGTCGACGGCGTCCTGTATCACGGCCAG
>JBBEBL010000035.1:20951-35539 GCA_040882345.1 Chloroflexota bacterium | reverse complement strand
ATCCGGCTCGCGGTCGCGCACGACGGCCACGTCGAGTTCGGGCGCCTCCGGGGTGATCCCGACCGCGTGGAACATCGCGACGGACCCGGACGACGCGGCGCCGGCGCCAAGGGCCTTGAGGTCGTCCTCCGAGGTCGTGCTCGGGAGCCCGACAAGCGCCGGGACCCGACCGGCCGCCAGGTCGCCCACGACGAGGCCGAGCGCGCCGAAGTCGGACTCATCCTCCAGCATGGCGATGGCCGATCCGTCGAGGTCCACGACGAGACTTGCCAGCCTCGCCTCCGGCCGATGCAGGCCGGCGTACGGGACGCAGCCGGCGATGGCCCCGGCCACATCGCTGAAGTCGCCGTACCGAGCGGTCCTGGCTCCCAGGACGGAGTTCACGAAGACGATGGCATTCGATTCGGCCCAGGCGACGTCCTCTCCGAGCGCCGGCCGGTCCTGCGCCTGGTAGGGAGCGCAGGTCATGGTCGGCAGGCATCCGAGCTGGAGGTAGCCGTCGACGAGGCGACGGCCTGCGGCGGCCTCGGTCTCGTCCCCGCGGAAGAGCCCCGGATGGAGCAGGTCCAGCGACGCGACGTTGAGCGTCGTCGGGACGGCGACTCTGGCGTCGACCGACGTCAGCCACTCGACGAAGTCCTGGCTGGCCTGGCCGTGATACAGGACGCCGTCGACATGGGCGCGCGTGACCGGGATCAGCCGGGTGGCGCCGGTGGCGCGGGCGAGTACGACGACGATCCGCATCGCCCGCTGGACCCCGGGCCCGCGCCCGCCGGACAGTCCGGCCGCCTGGTCGTCGGTGAGGTCGAGCGCCGATGCAGGATCCACGAGGCGGAGCATAGCGGGGGCGCGGCGATCGGCCCGGCCGGTCCGACGTTCGTCGAACAAAGTCGGTGATGGCATGCATAATGTCGAGAACATCCCGCACGCTGACTGGCGAAGGTGTCGGTCCGCGGGTCGGGTTAGGAGGAGCCACATGACCACCCTGCGCTCAGCGGCTGCGCTCCTGGCAGCCGTCCTCGTCATCGCCGCGTGTACGACCGGCGCCGCATCACCCAGTCCGGCGCCGTCGAGCGCCGCGCCGACCGTGGCGCCATCGGACAACCCGGCGGCAACGACCCCTGCCCCGCCGACCGTCATCCCGGGCGGGCTGCTCGACTCGGTCACGAAGGCGGGCAAGATCCTTGTCTCGACCGACCCGCAGTATCCGCCGCAGTCCGAGCTCAAGCCGGATGGCACCTATCAGGGATTCGACATCGACGTGGCGACCGAGATCGCCAAGCGGATGGGGCTTGAGATCGAGTTCGTGACGCCCGACTGGAATCTCATCACCGCCGGCGGCTGGAGCGGCCGCTGGGACATGAGCGTCGGATCGATGACGATCACCTCGCCGCGCCAGAAGGTGCTCGACTTCAGCCATCCCTACTACTTCACGCCAGCCCAGCTCGCGGCCAGCACCGCTTCCGGGATCACGACGCTCGACGGTCTGGCCGGCAAGACGGTCTGCGTCGGTGAGGCGACGACGTACCTCGACTGGCTGAACGGGACGCTGGACTTCGGCACGGAGTCGCCGCAAACGACGCCGCCGGCCGGGGCGGTGGCGACGACGCTCAGCACGGACCGACTCTGCGCTGAAGCGTGGAAGGCCGGGCGAAACGACTTCGAGGGCTGGCTCAGCTCCGCGACGACCGTCGATGCGGCGATCGCGGACGGGCTGCCAGTCGTCAAGGTCGGCGACCCGGTGTTCTCGGAGCCGCTCGCGGTCGCCGTCGACAAGAGCGGCGCTGATCCGACCGATTTCATGGTCAAGCTCAACGAGGTCGTGGACGCGATGCACGCGGACGGGACCATGTCGGCCTTCTCGATGACCTGGTTCGGGATCGACCTCACCAAGAAGGCGGGCGGCTGACGGCACCGCGGCGGGTGTCAATGACCGGGCGCGCGACCGTGCGCCCGGTCCGACGTCCCCCGTGACCCGATGAGCCTCAGTGGCCCTCAGCAGGTGGCAATCCGCGAGGACCTGCCCATCAGGACTCCGGAAGCGGTCGTCACCGAGATCAACGCGGCCCGGGCCCGCGAGAACCTGCGCTTCCGACTGATCTTTGGCCTGACCTGGCTCGTTCTGATCGGGTTGCTCGTCGGAGGGCTGATCGCCGCCGGCAAGGTCGATTCCGCGTTCCTCGGCGAGTGGGCGCCGTACATCCTCGGCGGGATCCCGATCACGATCGTCGCGTCGATCTTCTCGATCGCGATGGCCGTGGTGTTCGCCGTCCTCGGGGCCCTCGGTCGCCTGTCCGTCCGGCCGGTCATCTACGCGGTGGCGACGCTCTACGTGTCTCTCGTCCGTGGGACGCCGTTGATCGTCCAGATCCTGTTCATCTACCTGGCGCTGCCCCAGATCATCCCCGCGGCGGCCGGCATCCCGGCAATCGCCCTGGCGATCTTCGCCCTCGCCTTCAACTACGGCGCCTATATGACCGAGATCTTCCGCGCCGGGATCCAGGCCATCCCCCGCAGCCAGGTCGAGGCATCAGCCGCGCTGGGCATGACGGACGCGCAGACGATGCGCCGGATCATCCTCCCGCAGGCGATCCGGATCGTCATCCCGGCGATCGGCAACGAGTTCATCGCGATGATCAAGGACTCGGCGCTGGTCTCGATCATCGGCGTGCAGGAGCTGCTCTGGCGGGCTCAACGCGTGGGACAATCCAACTTCCGCGCGCTCGAGACGCTGCTTCTCGCGGCGCTCGTCTACTGGGTCCTCACGATCGCGTTCTCCCTGATCCAGGACCGGCTGGAGAAGCGCATGGCCGAGAGTGATCGGCGCATCTGACCATGACGACACCCCTCCCGATCCAGGTCCCATCCGACCACCGGCACACGAAGACCGGTGGCGCCCGCCCGCCGGACGTCGAACCGATCGTCCGGCTGGAGAACCTCGAGAAGTTCTTCGGCTCCAACCACGTGCTGCGCGGCTGCAACCTCGAGGTCTACCCGCGCGAGACGATCTGCCTGATCGGCCGGTCCGGGTCCGGCAAGAGCACGCTCCTTCGCTGTACGAACTTCCTGGAGGAGCCGACGCTCGGGACGGTCGAGGTCGATGGCCTTCGGATCCAGGCCGATCCCCTCCACGCCCGGAGCCGTGAGCACCGCGAGGTCATCCGGCAGGTCCGTCAGCGGGCGCAGATGGTGTTCCAGGAATTCAACCTCTTCCCGCACAAGACGGTCATCGAGAACCTCATCGAGGGACCGATCCAGGTCAAGGGCCTGGCGATCGACGAAGCGATCGCGACCGCCGAGAAGTACCTCGACAAGGTCGGGCTGATGGAAAAGCGCGACGAGCATCCATCCCGGCTCTCGGGCGGCCAGAAGCAGCGCGTCGCCATCGCCCGGGCGCTGACGATGGAGCCCAAGGTCCTGCTGTTCGACGAGCCCACGTCGGCGCTTGATCCGACCCTGGTCGGCGAGGTCGTCATGGTCATGGAGGAGCTCGCCCACGAAGGCAGCACGATGATCATCGTGACCCACGAGATGGCGTTCGCTCGCGAGGCCGCGGATCGTGTCTACTTCATCGAGGATGGGACGTTCGTCGAGGTCGGATCGCCGGAGCAGGTGATCGACCACCCACAGGAGGAGCGGACCCGACAGTTCCTCCGGCGATTGCTGTCCTCCGGGGTGAGCGTCTAGAGCGACTTGCTCTAGCATCGACTCAGCGGTGGGCCGGCTCGCGGGTGATCTGGTACACCGCCCGCGACAGGATGACCAGGCCGATGCCGGTCAGCCACAGACCCGGGCCGTTCGTGAAGGCCTGGGTCGGTTCCGCGAACTGGAAGGCGCCGGTCATCAGGAGATCCAGGACGCGCCAGCCGAAACCCAACCAGCCAACGACCGCCAGGAGCGCGAAGGTGAGCCACTGGTCCATGGCCGTCGGCCGGTCGCCGACGGCGTAGGGCAGCGCGACCAGGGCCAACGCGGCGACCGCGACGAGGAACACGACGATGCCGCTCCCCTCGAACGCGTTCCCCTGGACGAGCGGTAGCGCATCGCCTCCGCCCACCTGCCACCACGGCAGGAAGCTCCCGACCAGGATGACGAGGCCCGCGGCGGCCGCGAGCGTCCGGCCCTGGCCGAGCGGCCGCCGGTGCATGGTCATGCCTCGGCCTCCGGGTCACCCGCGGCATACACCTCCGGCCGCAGCACGCCGACGTAGCGCAGGTTCCGATAGGTCTCGCCGTAGTCCAGGCCGTACCCGACGACGAACTGGTCCGGGATCTCGAACCCGATGTAGTCCACGGGAATCTCGACCAGCCGTCGCGCCGGCTTGTCCAGCAGCGTGCAGATCCGCAGCGACTTGGGATTCTTGCCGCGCAGGTAGCGGATCAGGTAATTGAGGGTGAGACCGGTGTCGATGATGTCCTCGACGATGAGGACATCTTCGCCCTCGATGCTCGCCGACAGGTCCTTGAGGATGCGCACGAGCCCGCTTGACTCGGTGGCGTTGCCTCCGTATGAGCTGACCTCCATCAGGTCGATGCGGAGCGGCAGGTCGATCGCGCGCATGAGGTCGGCCATGAACGGCAGCGCACCCTTGAGGACGGAGACGAGCGTGATCGGGCGACCGTCGTAGTCGGCAGCGATACGGGCCCCAAGCTCCGCCACGCGCGCCGAGATCCGCTCCTCGCTGACGAGGATCTCACCGACGTCCCGGTGGAGGTCCACCGGCCCTTCGCTCACGGCCGCGCCGCCGCGTCATCAAGCGCCGGCGCGGTCGCGCCCGCCCGCCGAGGCGGCCGCCGCGTCCCGGCCGGTCGAGCCGGGCGCAAGATCGCTCCACGGTCCGCCTCAGGGCGTCGCGCGGGGCGCTCACCGTACGGCGCGCTCACCTGCCCGGGGGTGCCGGACAGGCCTGGGACCAGGGCGCCCTTGCCGTACTTGAGCATCAGCGCCCGGAAGTCACGCGCATAGAACAGCTTGATGTTGATCCCGGGATACAGCTCGCGCAGGCGTCGAAGCTTGCGGTTCTTCTTGCGAACGAGCTTCTGGCGGAGGGTCGTCATCTCGAGGTACAGGTCGAGGTCCGGCAGGAAGAAATCCGGCGAGAAACTCTCGACGACATCGCCGTCCATGTTCCACAGGATCGGGAAGGTCGCCGGCTCGTATTCCCAGCGCACCGTGTAGAAGTCCAGGATGCGTGCCATCTCCGCCTCGCTGGCGTGAGCGAACGGGGTACTGGCATCCATCGGCCGCCAGTCTACCCGAGGCCGGACGGCAGGGTGTGTCCGGCCGCCACCGGGGTCCGCGTGCCTTGTCTGCGATACTCCCAGGGGGTATGATGGCGGCATGGTCACTTCCAGCGGCGGGGCACGGCGCGCGGCGTCGGCCCCAGATCCCAGCCACTTCCGCCACAGCTACTCCAAGGACACCGCCCAGTTGATGCGGCGGTTGTCGCGCATGGAGGGCCAGGTCCGGGGCATCGCCAGGATGATCGAGCGGGAGGAGTACTGCGTGGACATCCTGCAGCAGACATCCGCCCTGCGAGCCGCCGTGGACGCCCTGTCCATCGTCATCCTTGAGGACCACGTCCAGGGGTGCGTCCGGACGGCCGCGGAGCGGGGCGAGGCCGATCAGTACGTGGACGAGATCGTGGATGTCGTTCGTCGCACGCTGGGGCGTCCGGTCCGCGGCGGGTCACGGTCCTCCTGAGCGCTCCGGGCAGTTATCCACGACGGTGCCAGTCATGCCGCCGTGTTGGTGGATAACCCCGTTGACGCGCGCCGGTGTGGGCCGTACGGTTCCGGTCCCGCACTGGGGCGACCTGCAGGGTAACGCGGTCCACGAGGGGCCTGGGGAGACCCGGCCGTGAACCGGATGGACCGCGGAAGACCGAATCGACGCCCATGGTGCGAGACGATCCGGCGCCGGGAGCGGCACCGCGCACGCTGGCACGCGAGTTCATGAGGAGTCGTGCCATGACGAGCGAGCGCGAGCCGCTCCCGACGCATGTCCGGGACACCGAAGACCTCCCCGCGGGGTACCACGCGACGCTCGACGCGGGCCTGTCCGCCCTCGGGCTGGTCCTGGACGCCGACGCCCGGCGGGCCATCGACGGCCATCTCCGCCTGTTGCTCGCGTGGACCACCGCCATCAACCTGACGGGGGTGCGCGACCCCGTCGTTGCCGCGACCGCCCACGTCCTCGACAGCCTGTCCGCCGTCGCCGTGATGCGCGAGCGCGGGCTTGACCACCTGCTGGACCTGGGCTCCGGCGGCGGCTTCCCGGGGATCCCGCTGGCGGCCGCGCTGCCGGCGTCGGCGGCGATGCTCGTCGAGCCCATCGGCAAGAAGGCGCGCTTCCTGGCGACCGCGGTCGATGCGGTCGCCCTCCAGGGACGCGTCCGGATCGCCGCGACCCGGGCGGAGACGCTGGCCGCCGACCCGCGTCACCGGGGCGCGTGGCGAGCCGTCACGGCCCGCGCGGTCGCGTCCATGGCGGAGCTCGTGGAGCTTTCCTTCCCGCTGCTCGTCCCGGGCGGCGTCCTCATCGCCTGGAAGCGCGGCGACCTCCACGAGGAGCTGGCGATCGCGCGGTCCGCCATCGCCGCCCTGGGGGGAGGATCGCTCGAGTCGCTTGACGTGGCGGTACCCGGGCTGGACGGTCATCGTCTGGTCCTCGCCACGCGGACCGGCAGGGTTCCGGACGACTACCCACGCGACCCGGCTGCCCGGCGGCGCCGTCCGTGGTGACGCTGCTACCCTGACCGCCGATGCGCATCGCCGTCCTCTCGGACATCCACAGCAACCTCGTGGCCCTCGAGGCGGTCATCGCGCACGCGGGACCGGTGGATGCGGTCTGGCACCTCGGTGACGTGGTGGGCTACGGCCCGGACCCGGACGGGGTGGTCGCCCGACTCATGGACATCGGCGCGATCGGCGTGCTCGGCAATCATGACGCGGCGGCGCTGGGGGGCCCGGAGATCGAGTGGTTCAACCCGGATGCCCGGGCAGCCGCCGCCTGGACGGCGGCCATCATCGGACCGACGACCCGTGCCTGGCTCGCCGCGCAGCCGGTGACCGCCACCCGCGCGGGCATCGACCTCGCCCACGGCAGCCCAAGGGATCCGCTTCGTGAGTACATCACCGGCCGCGAGATCGCTCGCGAGAACCTGGCGGTCATCACGGGCCGTCTCGCGCTCCACGGCCACACCCATGTCCCGGCGGCCTTCGTCGAGTCCGATGGGCGCATCTCGACCGTAGGTCCCGGTGACGGCGACGAGGTGGACCTGGCGGCGTGCCGGGCACTCCTCAATCCGGGCAGCGTCGGCCAGCCGCGCGACGGCGACTCCCGCGCCTCGTACGCCGTGCTGGACACGGTCGCCGACCGGATGCGCTGGCATCGCGTCGCGTACGACATCGGCGCGGTCCAGGCGGCGATGCGCGCGGCCGGTCTGCCGCCGCGCCTCGCGGACCGCCTGACCCACGGCATGTGACGACATGAGCGGCAGTCAACGACCCGTCAAGGGTCGCAAGCCGGGCGACCGGCGCGTGCGCGTGGATCGCCCCCACGCCCCGTACTTCCGATACACCGGACAGGGCACCCTCACGGCCAAGCCGGCAGCCAGTGTCCCGACGACCCCGGGCGAACTGTTGCTGGCGAGGGTCCGCGGAATCGTCATCGGGCGGCCGCTGTCCAACGAGGAGGAGATCGGCGAACGGCTGTCCAAGCGCAAGGCGCTGGCGATCTTCAGTTCGGACGCCATCAGCTCGTCAGCCTACGCGACGGAGGAGATCCTCCGGGCCTTCCTCATCGCCGGCGCGGCGTTCGCGGCGTTCGCGTTCGCGGTCCCGGTCGCCATCGCCATCGCGCTGCTCCTCGCGATCGTCGCGTTCTCGTATCGACAGGTGTGCATCGCCTACCCGACCGGCGGCGGCTCGTACTCGGTGTCCAAGGAGAACTTCGGGCGACTCCCGTCGCTGGTCGCGGCGTCGGCCCTGCTCATCGACTACAACCTGACGGTCGCCGTCTCGACGTCGTCGGCGGTCGAACAGGTCGTCTCGGCGGTGCCGGACCTCGCGCCGCTCTCGCTCGCCCTCGGGGTCGGTGCCATCGGCCTCATCACGATCGGGAACCTGCGCGGCCTGCGCGAGGCGGGGAACATCTTCGCCGTCCCGACATATCTGTTCCTCGGCAGCGCGCTGCTGATGATCACCATGGGGGTGTACCGGATCGTCGTCCTCGGCGAGGGGGTGGCATCGCCCCAGGACATCGAGGCGGCCGGCCAGACCACGCAGGCGGTGGGAGCGCTCGTGCTGCTGCGGGCCTTCGCGTCCGGTGCGGTGGCCCTGACCGGGACGGAGGCGATCGCGACCGGCGTCCCGGCGTTCAAGCCGCCCGAGCCGCGCAATGCCGCGACGACGCTCATGGTCATGGCCGTCGTCCTTGGCGTCCTGTTCGTGGGCATCACCTTCCTGGCGACGCACTTCGGGATCTCGCCGGTGGACGAGCCCGTGCGCCAGACCGTCATCGCCCAGGTCGCGGCGACGGTGTTCGGCGGCAGCTCGCTTGGGTTCTACCTGTTCCAGACGTTCACGGCGCTGCTCCTCTTCCTGGCCGCGAACACGAGCTTCGCGGCCTTCCCGCGCCTCGCCGCGGTCCTCGCCCAGGACGGGTTCTTCCCGCGCCAGTTCTCGTTCCGCGGCGACCGCCTCGCGTTCTCCATGGGCATCCTCGCGCTGGGCCTCATCGCGGCCACGCTCGTCGTCATCTTCGGTGGCGACACGCACGCGCTCATCCCGCTGTATGCCGTCGGCGTGTTCATCGACTTCACGATCGCCCAGGCCGGGATGATCCGCCACTGGTGGCTGGAGCGGTCGCCCGGCTGGGAGCGGCGGATCGCCATCAACGCGGTCGGGTGCGTCGCGACCGCCGTGGTGGCGGTCGTCGTGACCACGGCGAAGTTCGTGGACGGAGCCTACCTCGTCCTGCTCCTCATCCCGATCCTCGTCGCCGGGATGCTCTTCATCCGTCGTCAGTACGACGCCCAGGAGCGCGAGCTCCACGTCCGGGACGACATCGTGCTGGCTGGTCCGCATCGCGCGCAGCGGGTCGCGATCCCGGTCAACGGCATCAACCGGGCGGTCATCCAGGCGGTCAACTTCGGACGGACGATGAGCGATGACGTGCGCGCGGTCTTCGTGACCGAGGACCCGCTGGCCGGCGACGCCCTCCGTGAGCGCTGGGACCGGCAGCTGCCGGACATCCCGCTGGTCATCGTCGAGTCGCCGTTCCGGGCCCTGGTCACCCCGTTCATCGCCTACCTGGACGTCCTGGACCAGGCCTGGCCGACGGACCGCGAGGCGCCGATCACCATCGTGGTGGTCCCTGAGTACGTCGCCCGTCACTGGTGGGATCGGGTGCTCTACAACCAGACGGCGAGGCGCCTCAAGTCGGCCCTCGTCGGGCGCGAGCACACGGTCATCGCGGACGTCCCGTACCGGCGGCGTCACTGACCTTCACCGGCGCACCGGTGGTATCGTGACGATCCCATGACCGAAACCGAAACGCCGGCATTCCGCCGCGCCGTCATCGCCCTGAGCGGCGGCCCGAGCGACGCCCGGATCGTCCGTCTCGTGTCCGGACAGGCTGCGCGAGGCAAGGCAGAGGTCATCGCCGTCCACGTCGTGGAGATCGACTGGACGCTGCCCCTGGACGCCGACATCGCCGGTCGGTCCGAGGAGGTCCAGCGCATCCTGGATACCGCGGAGGCGATCGCCGAGCAGTCGAAGGTGGCGTTGGACCCGGTCCTCCTGCAGGCCCGCGACGTCGGGGCGGCCATCGTTGACGAAGCCACGGAGCGCGACGCCGATCTGCTCGTCGTCGGGCTGCCCTATCGGAAGCGCTTCGGCGGGGAGTTCGCCATCGGGCGGACCATCCCCTACATCCTGCAGAACGCTCCGTGCGCCGTATGGATCGTGCGCGAGCCGATGCCCGAGGAGTCACTGTGAAGATCGTCGTCGTCGGCTGTGGCCGCGTGGGTGCGGCTGCCGCCGAGCTATGGGATCGTGACGGCCACGAGGTCATCATCCTGGACCTGGTCACGCGCGCCTTCGAGCGGCTGCCGTCCGGCTTCAAGGGCACGGCCATCCGCGGTGACGGCACGGACGAGGACGTGCTCCGGCGCGCGGGTGCGGAGGGCGCGGACGTCCTGCTGGCGCTGACCGAGGGCGACAACCGGAACATCATGTCCGCCCAGGTCGCGCTGGAGGCGCTCGCCATCCCGCGTGTCGTCGCGAAGGTCAACGATCCCGTCCGGGCGCGCGCATACGCCGAGCTGGGGGTCGCGACGCTGTGCCGAACCGGCCTGATGGTGGACTCCCTGCAGGCCTACCTCGGGCTGCCACCGTCCAACCTCGCGGCGATGCTGGCGCCCAGCGGGCGACATCCCGGCGACGATCACCACGCCCCACCCATCATCGTCCGAGGGGGCACGGTGCCCAGCGACGTCGCGGATCCCCCACCAGATGTCGCCGGCCGCGCGACCATGGAGGCCTAGGCATGTTCGTCCTCGTCGTCGGCGGCGGGAAGGTCGGCTACTACCTCGCCAAGGAGCTCATCGACTCGGGGCACGAGGTCGCCCTGATGGAAAAGGACGCGACGCGAGCCCGGCAGATCGCCGACGAGATCGGCTCCATCGTCATCGCGCACGACGGCTGCGAGGGCAAGTACCTTGGCGAAGCCGGCTGCAACCGGGCGGACGTCGTCGCCGCGGTGACCGGGGACGACGAGGACAACCTGGTCATCTGCCAGATGGCCAAGCACCACTTCGACGTGCCGCGCACGATCGCGCGCGTGAACAACCCCAAGAACGAGGTCCTCTTCCGCCACCTGGGCGTGGACGAGCTGGTCAGCCCGACCCGCATGATCCTCGGCTCCATCGAGCAGGACATCCCGGTCCACGAGCTCCTCCACCTGGCCGCCCTGGGCGAGGGCGAGCTCGAGATCATCGAGGCGCACCTGCAGGCCGGTTCGCCCGCCATCGGCAAGGCCCCGCGCGACCTCGATATGCCGGATGGCTGCTCGCTCTTCGCGGTCATCCGCGGTGGGGTCGCGACGCCGCTGCGGCCGGATACGGTGATGGCCGAGGGTGACAAGATCATCGCCATCGGCAAGCAGGAGTGCGAGGACATGCTCCACGGCCAGCTGATCGGGGACCCGGAGGCGGCGTCCAGCCGCTGAGACGCGGTCCGGGTCGCGGTCGAGGAGAGACATGGACCCTCAAGCGCCGTCTCAAGAGGCTCAGGCCGCAACTCTCTTGACAATCCCATTGTCAACGTTCTAGCATCCGTCGGTGGCATCTCCCCGGCTGGAACGCGACCCGACGCGACCCGTCTACGTCATCAGCGTGGCGGCGGGCATCGTCAGCGTCCATCCGCGAACCCTCCGGATCTACGAGGACGAGGGCCTGCTCTGTCCGGCGCGGACGCCATCCAACATCCGACTCTACAGCGAGAACGACATCCGGCGGATCACCTGGATCCGCCACCTGACCCGCGAGCGAGGCGTCAACCTGGCCGGGATCCGCATCCTCTTCGAACTGGAGGAGCGACTCGGGGCTCGCATCCTGGAGGCGCTCTACGCCGAAGGGACCGGTGACGCCACCGCCAACCGACCACCAGACCCAGCAACCATCGAACGATCGACGGCCGACCGTTGACCGAGCGACCGCCGATCCACCCGTCGGCGGGGCGCCGCCCCGCCGACCTTCCGACCGCATAGCAGGAGTACTTTCCAGATGGCCAAGCGACCGTCAGCCCCGGTCGAGGAGCAGGACACCACCACGGGTGGCTTCCTTGACCTGCCCCTCGTCGCACTCCGGGAGACGGTCATCTTCCCGGAGATGATCGTCCCGCTCCAGGTGGGCCGCGAGAAGAGCGTCAATGCGCTCAACGCCGCGGTCGCCGACGGCGGCCCCATCGCGCTCGTGACCCAGCGCCAGGCCGAGCAGGAGGACATCGACGATCCCTCCGAGCTGTATGCCATCGGCACGCTGGCGAAGATCGCCCAGGTCGTGCAGCTCCAGGACGGCACCGTCCGGGCGATCGTCCAGGGCCAGTCGCGCCTGCGCGTCCACGGCTTCACCCAGTCGGGCCCGTACCTCCGCGCGTCCGTCGAGGAGCTTCCGGACGAGACGCCGGAGGGCATCGAGATCCAGGCGCTGATGCGCACGGTCCAGGCGCAGATCGAGCAGTACGTGGCAAACGGCGCCCCTGTCCCACCGGAGGCCGCGGTGGCGGCCCGCAACATCACCGAGCCCGGGCTGCTGGCGGACATGGTCGCCTACAGCCCGGACATGACCACGGAACAGCGCCAGGAGCTCCTGGAGACGATCGATGTCGGCGCGCGCCTCAAGCTCGTCACGGACTTCCTCGCCAACCAGATCGAGATCCTGGAGCTGAAGGGCAGGATCCAGTCAGAGGTCAAGTCCGAGATGGACAAGACCCAGCGCGAGTACATCCTGCGCGAGCAGCTCAAGGCGATCCAGCGCGAGCTCGGCGAGGACGACCCGCAGCAGGCTGAGATCAACGAGCTCCGCGACAAGGTCGAGGCCGCCGGCATGCCGGACGAGATCAAGGCCCGGGCGATCAAGGAGATCGACCGGATGAGCCGGATCCCGTCCGCCAGCCCTGAGGTCGGCGTCATCCGGACCTACGTGGACTGGCTGATCGGCCTGCCGTGGGACACGTCCACGGACGACCAGCTGGACATCAAGGAAGCGGCCCGCATCCTGGACGAGGACCACTACGGCCTGGAGAAGATCAAGGAGCGTATCCTCGAGTACCTCGCGGTGCGCACGCTCGCGGATGAGATCCGCAGCCCCATCCTGGCCTTCGTGGGCCCTCCGGGCGTGGGCAAGACCAGCCTTGGCAAGAGCATCGCTCGAGCGATGGGCCGCAAGTTCGTGCGGATGAGCCTGGGCGGCATCCACGACGAGGCGGAGATTCGCGGCCACCGGCGCACGTACATCGGCGCACTGCCCGGACGGATCATCCAGAGCATCAAGACCGCTGGCTCCAACAACCCGGTGTTCATGCTGGACGAGGTGGACAAGATCGGGATGGACTTCCGGGGCGACCCATCGTCCGCCCTGCTGGAGGTCCTGGACCCGGAGCAGAACAACACCTTCCAGGACAACTACCTCGAGGTGCCGTTCGACCTGTCCAAGGTGCTCTTCGTCGCCACCGCCAACCTGCTCGACCCGATCCCGGCCGCCCTGCGCGACCGGATGGAGGTGGTCCAGCTGCCCGGCTACACGGAGCAGGAGAAGATCGAGATCGGCAAGCGCTTCCTCATCCCAAAGCAGATGAAGAACCACGGGCTGAAGGACAAGCACATCGCCATCACGGATGGGGCGATGACGGAGCTCGTGCGTTCGTACACGCACGAGGCGGGCGTCCGCAACCTGGAACGCGAGATCGCCAACGTGATGCGCAAGACCGCGCGGCAGGTCGCCGAGGGTCGCAAGCGCAAGACCATCGTGGACGAGAAGAAGCTGGCCGTCTTCCTCGGACCCCAGCGCTTCGAGTACGGCGAGCTGGAACCGGAGGACCAGGTCGGCTCGGCGACCGGCCTCGTCGTGACGGAGGTCGGCGGCGACGTGGTCGCCATCGAAGTGACCCGCATGGAGGGCAAGGAGGACTTCATCCTCACCGGCCAGCTGGGCGAGGTCATGCGCGAGTCCGCTCGTGCCGGCCTGTCGTGGACGCGAGCGCACGCCCGTGACCTCGGCATCCCGCGCGAGGTCTTCGAGCAGAACACCCTGCACATCCACGTCCCCGCCGGCGCCATCCCCAAGGACGGCCCGTCTGCAGGGATCACCATGGCCCTCGCCATCGTCAGCGCCCTGACCGGCATCCCCGTCCGGAAGGACGTCGCGATGACCGGCGAGATCACGCTGCGCGGCCGGGTCCTGCCCATCGGCGGGCTCAAGAGCAAGATCCTCGCCGCCCACCTGTCCGGTGCGCGGATGGTCATCCTGCCGCGCAAGAACGAGAAGGACCTGGGAGACATCCCGGACGAGATCCGCAAGTCGATCAAGCTCGTCCTCGTGGACTCGATGGAGCAGGTGCTGGAGGCGGCCCTCCGGCGCAAGCCGAAGCCGCTCGTCGCGGAGCCGCCCAAGGTCATCAAGGGCGACACCCCGCTGGACCCGGAGCCCGCGCCGCGCGTCCGACGCTCGGACTTCCCGCCGAGCGATCAGCCCCCGGTCGTCGTCCAGGGCGACTGACGCAAGAAGATGAGCAGGTGGCGGGCCCCGGCCCGGAGGACCTGATGGAATACCAGGATTACTACGCCGTCCTCGGGATTCCGAGGACGGCCTCACAGGCCGAGATCAAGAAGGCGTTCCGCAAGCTCGCCCGCAAGCATCATCCCGATGCGAACAAGGACGATGCGGAGGCGGAACGCCGGTTCAAGGCGCTCAACGAGGCGAATGCCGTCCTGTCGGATCCGGACAAGCGCGCCCTCTACGACCGCCTCGGCGCGGACTGGGAGGCCTACGCCAAGGCCGGAGCCGGAGCGGGTGCCCGGGCCGG
>JBBEBL010000035.1:3728-20851 GCA_040882345.1 Chloroflexota bacterium | reverse complement strand
CTCGGCGGGGAGGCTTCCGGGCCGGGTCGCGGTCGGCGGCCGACCGGCGGTCCCAGCTTCGAGGACATCCTTGCCGGCATGGGCCTGTCCGGCACGGGGAGCGCGCGTGCCGGTGCCAAGGTCGGCGACCAACGGGCGACCCGCGTCCGCCGCGGCCCGGCTGCCGAGGCCGTCGCCGAGATCGACCTGGATGAGGCCTACCACGGCACCACCCGGCTCGTGGAGGTGGATGGCAAGCGCCTGGAGGTGACCATCCCGCCCGGCGCCGACACGGGGACGCGGATCCGCCTCACCGGCAAGGCCCCGGGTGGTGGCGACCTCCACGTCGTCGTCAAGCAGCGCCGCGACCCGGTCTTCACCCGCAAAGGCGCGGACCTGGAGCGGGATCTGCCACTCACCCTGGAGGAGGCCCTGCTGGGCGCGGACGTTCCTGTGCGGACCCCCAAGGGACGGGTCGCCCTGACCATCCCGCCGGGGACGCAGTCCGGTCGGACCTTCCGACTCACCGGCCGCGGCCTGCCACGGTTCAAGGCAACGGGACATGGCGACCTGTACGTGAAGGTTCGTGTCGTCCTCCCCACCGACCTCAATGACGAGGCGCAGCAGGCCGCGAAGCGCTTTCTGGACCTCGTCCACCAACCCGATCCCCGCACACGAGAGTCCTGACATGCAACTCGACCGATTCACGCAAAAGGCCCAGGAGGCCATCGTCGCCGCCCAGGAGGCGGCCCAGCGGCTCCAGAGCCCCATCCTGGACGCCGAGCACATCCTGTCCGCCCTCGTGGAGCCGGATGACGGCATCCCGGCCGAGACGCTCCGACGTCTTGGTGTCGACCTGCCGGCCTTCCGCGGCGAGGTCGCCGCGGCGCTCTCGAAGCGAGCCCGCATCCAGGGTGGCTCGCTGGCGCTGGACCCGCGCGCCAAGGCGGCCGTCGAGCGCGCCGAGGCCGAGGCTCGCCGTCTCGGGGATGAGTACGTGTCCACGGAGCACCTGCTCCTGGGCGTGTCCGAGGCCGGCGGCGAGGCACAGGCCATCCTGGAGCGACACGCCGCCGGCAAGGAGGCCATCCTGCAGGCCCTTCAGAGCGTGCGTGGCGGTCAGCGCGTGACCTCGCAGAACCCGGAGGGCACCTATGCGGCCCTGGAGAAGTACGGACGGGACCTCACGACGGAGGCTCGCGCCGGCAAGCTGGACCCGGTCATCGGCCGCGACGACGAGATTCGTCGGGTCATCCAGGTGCTGAGCCGACGGACCAAGAACAACCCGGTCCTGATCGGCGAGCCCGGCGTCGGCAAGACGGCGATCGTGGAGGGTCTCGCCCAGCGCGTCATCCGCGGGGACGTCCCGGAGACGCTCAAGGACAAGCGCGTCTGGTCGCTGGATCTCGGAGCCCTGATCGCCGGGGCCAAGTTCCGCGGCGAGTTCGAGGAGCGCCTCAAGGCCGTGCTCAAGGAGATCAAGGACAGCGACGGGCAGGTCATCCTGTTCATCGACGAGCTGCACACGGTCGTCGGCGCAGGGGCGGCCGAGGGCGCCATGGACGCGTCCAACCTGCTCAAGCCGATGCTCGCCCGCGGGGAGCTGCACACCATCGGCGCCACGACCCTGGCCGAGTACCGCAAGCACATCGAGAAGGACGCCGCCCTGGAGCGGCGCTTCCAGCCGGTCCTCGTGGACCAGCCGTCCGTGGAGGAGACGATCAGCATCCTGCGTGGCCTGCGCGAACGCTACGAGGTCCATCACGGCGTGCGCATCACCGACTCCGCGCTCGTCGCGGCCGCCACCCTGTCCGACCGCTACATCACGGAGCGCTTCCTCCCGGACAAGGCCATCGATCTCGTGGACGAGTCGGCCAGTCGACTGCGCATGGAGATCGACTCCATGCCGGTGGAGCTCGACGAGCTCGAACGACGCCGGATCCAGCTGGAGATCGAGCGCGAGGCGCTGCGCAAGGAGACCGACGACGCGTCGGCGGCACGCCTGGAGGCGCTGGAGAAGGAGCTGGCCGATCTGGAGGAGCAGGCCGGCGGCATGAAGCAGCGCTGGGAGGCGGAGAAGTCGGCCATCGCGGCCATCCGTGCCACGAAGGCGGAGCTGGAGCAGCTCCAGGTCCGCATCGAGCAGGCCGAGCGCGAGGCCGACTTCGCCACCGCGGCCCAACTCAAGTACGGGACGATGAAGGAGCTGACGGATCGCCTCGCCGAGCAGGAGACGGCGATGGCCGCCCTCCAGGGTCCCGGCACGCTCCTGAAGGAGGAGGTCGGTGCGGACGATATCGCCGAGATCGTCGGCGCCTGGACCGGCATCCCCGTCAGTCGCCTGATGGAGGGCGAGACGGCCAAGCTCGTACGCATGGAGGAGCGGCTCCACGACCGGGTGGTGGGTCAGGACGAGGCGGTCCAGGCCGTGTCGGACGCGGTGCGCCGCGCCCGGGCCGGCCTCAAGGACCCGCGCCGACCCATCGGTTCGTTCCTGTTCCTGGGCCCCACCGGCGTGGGCAAGACGGAACTCGCTCGCGCCCTGGCGGAGTTCCTGTTCGATGACGAGCACGCGATGGTCCGCATCGACATGAGCGAGTACATGGAGCGGTTCGCCGTCTCGCGGCTGGTCGGCGCGCCCCCCGGCTACGTCGGCTACGAGGAAGGTGGCCAGCTGACGGAGGCGGTCCGCCGTCGGCCGTACCAGGTCGTCCTGCTGGACGAGATAGAGAAGGCACACCCGGACGTCTTCAACGTCCTGCTCCAGGTCCTTGACGACGGGCGATTGACCGACTCGCAGGGCCGCACGGTGGACTTCAAGAACACGGTCATCATCATGACCAGCAACATCGGGTCGGCGGCCATCGCGGCAACGGGAGCGCGCGCCGGGGACACCGCGTATGAGGCGATGAAGCGTGACGTCACGGCCGCCCTCCGGGATCACTTCCGGCCGGAGTTCCTCAACCGCGTGGACGAGGTCATCGTCTTCCACGCCCTGACGGACACGGACCTGGATGCGATCGTGGACCTCCTTCTGGCCGACCTGTCCCGGCGGCTGGCGGAGCAGGACATCACCCTGGCGCCCACGCCGGCAGCCCGGTCGCTCATCGTCCGGGAGGGCACGGACCCGGCGTTCGGGGCACGGCCGCTCAAGCGGACCCTCCAGCGGCTCGTGGAGAACCAGCTGGCCCGTGCCCTCGTCGCCGGAGAGTTCAAGCCGGGCGACCGGGTCATCGCGGATGCCGACCTCGTGACCGGCACGCTCGTGTTCACGACGGATGGCGCGACGGTCGTCGGCGATGGCGGCCGGCGCGATGCCCACACCCGGGCGGACGAGCCGGACGGCCCGGTGGGCGCCGGGAGCTCGCGACGCCGCGGCTCAGCGTTCGACCTGCCCGGGACCACGGAGCCGTCGCGCGACGACGGGGAGTTGCTGAACTGACGGTGCCGGCCGGCCCGGCGGCGCCCTGATGCGGTTCGACGCCGTCGCCCGTCGGCTCGCCGCCCTGCCGGACGTGCTGCCACCCGCCGCGGCCGCGCTCATGCCGGAGATCCATGACGCGGATGGACACCGGCCGCCGGACCTGGCCGAGCCGGCGGCGAGTGCCCGGTCGGCGGCGGTCCTCGTGCTCCTGCACCCTGATGCGGCCGGCGAGGCTAGGGTCGTGCTCATCGAGCGCGCCACGTACGACGGTCACCATTCGGGCGAGGTGAGCTTTCCCGGCGGCAAGGCGGAGCCCGGAGACCTGGACCCGGTCGCCACGGCACTCCGCGAGGCGGCCGAGGAGGTCGGGCTCGTCCCGGATGATGCGGGCCTGTCCGTGCTCGGGTCACTGGAACCGTTCTGGATTCCCGTCAGCGACTTTCGCGTGACGCCGATCCTGGCGATCGCACCGCGACCTCCGACGCTCGTTGCGCGCCCGGAGGAGGTGGTGGCCATCCTCCAGCCGCCGGTGGAGCGATTCCTGCCGGATGCTCGCGTGGACGTCGTGGAGCGGACGATCGGATCATGGTCGCTGCGCTACGGCCACTACGACGTGGATGGGCGCTCCGTGTGGGGCGCGACCGCGCGGGTACTGAGTCAGCTCGGGGCGATCCTGGAGGCCCCAATCCGATAGGCTTGGCCGGGCATGGACCACATCCTCCTGCGGGCGCGCAAGGACCCGTTCACTGTCGCCTCGCCTGAAGCGACCCTTGTCCGCAACCTCATCGCCGAGAACGCCGGTAACCTGATCTTCTCCAGTGCCTCGCACCGGATCCTGGGCACCGCCGGGACCCGGATCACGGTGGACCGCTTCCGGGCCGGACCGGGCGATGCCGACCGGATCAACGAGCGGTACTCCGCGTATGTCGTGCCGCTGGCCAACGCCTTCCGCCTGGGCTTCGAACCGACCCTCGTGCGCATGACCAACCTCATCCGCCGACTGCGAATCCCGGTCGTGATCCTGGGTGTCGGGGCACAGGCCAACGTGCGCAACGACGTCGACCGGCTCCGCCCCATCGATCGGTCCGTCCGGGAATTCGTGGCGGCCGTGCTGGACCGCTCGCCAAGCATCGGCGTCCGCGGGGAGATGACCCACGACTACGTTCGGGGACTCGGCTTCCGGGACGTCGAGGTCATCGGCTGCCCGTCCATGTTCATGAACGGGGCGGACATGCGGGTCGACAAGCGCCGCCCTTCGTTGGACAGCGACGCCAGGATCGCGATCAACGTCTCGCCGTACGTCAAGGCCATGGGACCGGTCGTGACCCGTCACGAGGAGCGCTATCAGAACCTGACCTATATCCCACAGGACCTGGACACGCTGGCCATGCTCCTGTGGGGCGACGCGGGGTCGGACGTGGCGGCGGATGACCCACGCCCGATACATCTGGCGCACCCGCTGTTCCGCGACGACAAGGTCCGCTTCTTCGTGGATCCGACCCCGTGGATCGACTTCCTGCGGGGGATGGACTTCTCGTTCGGGACGCGCATCCACGGCAACATCGCGGCCCTCATCGCCGGGACGCCGGCCGTCGTCCTGGCGCACGACTCACGAACCCTGGAGCTGGCCCGCTACTTCGAGATCCCGCACCGCCTGATGCGCGACGTCGGCCCGGATGTGGACGCCGCGGAACTGTACGAGGCGGCCGACTTCGGGCCGCTCAACGACGGGCACGCCGCGCGCCTCGCCACGTTCACGGCCTTCCTGGACCGGCACGGCCTGGATCACATCTTCCGGTCGGCCGCGCCGGACCCATCGTTCGGCGAGCGCGTGGCCGCCACCGACTGGCCGGCCGCGGTGACCGTCGCCTCGCGGGTCGCGCCGCACGGGCTTCGCGGCCGCGCCAGACGAGTCGTGCGGCGCATCCGGCGACTGCGCCGGGTGCCGGCGGTGCGCCGTCTCCGAACGCGTCTGGCCCGCGGGTTGGCCCGCGGCGGGTGACCAGTGGTGGTCGTCTGTCCGGTCGTCGGGTGACCGGAAGCGAGTCGGCGGTCACGGGGTGACCGAAACAGCGGCGGAGCGGCGGATGGAGAGGCGTCAAAGGGTCGTCCGTCGTCCACTCGGTCATGGCGTGACCGACATGACGAACAAGCACCCGTACCCGCGGCGGATCCGCGGTTCCGTCTTCCGTTCGGTCTTGGGGTGACCGGGGCCCCGCCGGTCGTTGGCCTGACCGTCAGGCCGGCTCACCGGCGTCGTCGTCGCGACGGACCGAGCCGGATGCGTCCGGCCTGAGTCCTCCCCGAGCCTGGTGTGATCCGGACCCGGCCACCGCGGGCAGCTCCCGCGCGAACCCGTCCAGTATCCCGGGTCGCCCGGCGTCGTCGGCGCCCGCGAACTCGACGACGATGGCCCGCATCTCCGAGTGCTCCGTCCATGCCGCATGCGGGACGTCCGCCGGCCAGAGGACCGCCTCGCCCGCGGCCACTCGCGTCCGCTCGGCTCCGACGCCGACCCATCCGCCACCCTCGATGACCACGAGCCAGGTCGTGTTCGGGTTGGCGTGCGGTTCGATGCGCGCGCCGCGGCCGAACGCCAGCTCGCTGATCAGCCCGCGGCCGTCGGAGTGGACCACCTGGCCGGTGACACCCGTCGAACCAGTCGGGCCGTGCGGGCGTCGGTTGCCGACCCCGAACCGGCGGATCTCGATGGGCATCGGCGAGTCGTGGACGAGGGGAGACCGGCGCTCAGCGTCGCCGACGGCGCTGGGCGCGCCGACCACCGCGCCGCTTGATGGTGGCCTCCGGGTCCGCGAACTTCTGCTTGGAGAAGTAGCGCTCCCGTGCAAGGCGCTGCTCATGCGCGCGAAGCATCGGCGGGAACCGGAAGAAGCGAATCCAGACCATCGTGCCGATGCCGATGAACTGGGTCGCCAGGACCAGGATGTAGTCGAACACGAAGACAGCCATCACCAGCAGCAGGCTGAAGGTGATCAGCCCGGTCCACCACAGCCATTCCCACATGTTCGCGTACGGGGGGTGGCGATGGAGGGACCGCGTCCGGACGTTGTACAGGACGCCCAGGACGACCAGCAGGACCAGGGCTGCGACCCAGGTCGGGTGGAAGATGTCCGGGAAGGTGCGACTGCTGAAGGACTCGAAGAGGTAGTCCCAGGGCGGGAGTCTCACGCGCGACCTCGTGTTGGGGCGGGATCCTGGGCACGACGGTGACGACCGTCCGCGGACGGCACCTGGGCCGAGGGGAGTATGCCATGCCGGACGCTATACTCGACCGTGCCACCGGCGCCCGGACGAACCTCCGCCGGACCCGGTCGGATGGAGGACGAGACGCCGGTGCGAGCCCTGCTGTCAGTCGCGGATCGTACCGGGATCGTCGCGCTCGCCCGGGATCTCCTGGCCCTCGAGATCGATATCGTCGCGACGGACGGCACGCGCGAGCACCTCGCATCGGAGGGCGTCGAGGTCGGCAGCGTCTCCGCGCTGACCGCCGTGCCACCGCTCGTGGGCGGCCAGGTCAAGACGTTCCACCCCGCGGTGTACGCCGGCATCCTTGCCCGGCGCGATGTCCCTGCGCAGCTGGAAGAGCTCAGCGCCCAGGGGATCGGCCTGATCGACCTCGTCGTCGTCAACGTCAAGCCGTTCGCGCCGGCGGTCGGTGCCCGGCTCGTGGGCATCGACGAGGCCATCGAGATGATCGACGTCGGCGGCGCCGCCCTCCTCGGAGCCGCCGCCCGGAACGCCGCCGGCGTGGCGGCGGTCGCGGCCCCCGCCCACTACCCCACGATCGTCGAGGAGATCCGCCGGCTGGGTGGCGTCAGTCCGGAGCTGCGCGCCCGGCTGGCGGCCGAGGCGTTCAGCACGGTCGCCGCGTACCACGCCGAGATCGCGGCCTACCTCAACCAGATCGTCGGCAACGTCTTCCCGAGCCGCCTCGCCGTCGTCCTGGAAAAGGTGGACGACCTGCGCTACGGCGAGAACCCCCACCAGCGGGCGGCCTTCTACCGCGAGACGACGCATCGCAGCGGCACGCTGGCCGATGCGACACAGCTGCAGGGCGGGCGCCCGTCCTTCAACAACCTCCTGGATCTCGACGCCGCCTATCGCATCGCCCGCGATTACACGGCCCCGACCGTGGCCATCGTCAAGCACACGGATCCGGTCGGCCTGGCGTCCCATGACGAGCTGGTGGAGGCCTATCGGCACGCCCTGGAGACGGATCCGGTCGCCTCGTTCGGCGGGATCGTCGGCGTCAACCGCGAGCTGGACGGCGCGACCGCCCGGGAGATCGCGGCGAACTCGTACGAAGCCGTCGTCGCCCCGGGATTCAGCCAGGCCGCGATCGGCATCCTGCGCGCCAAGGCCGGACTGGAGCTGCTGGCCGTGCCGCCAGACCCGACGGAGGGGATGCGCGACTACGGCATCGCGAACCTCGACTTCAAGCGGGTCGGAGGTGGCCTCCTGGTCGAGAGCCTTGATGACCTGGGCCTTGACCGTGGCCGCCTCCAGGTCGTGACGAAGCGTCGCCCGACCCTGGAGGAGCTGACGGACCTGCTGTTCGCCTGGCGCGGCGTGCGCCACGTTCGCTCCAACGCGATCATCCTGGCCCGCAACGGGGCCACCGTCGGGATCGGCGCTGGACAGGCGTCGCGCCAGGTGTCCGTGGAGATCGCGCTCCGGCGCGCGGGCGACCGGGCGCGGACGGCGGTCATGGCATCGGACGCCTACTTCCCATTCCCGGACGGCATCGCCGCTGCTGCCAATGCCGGCGTCACGGCGATCATCCAGCCCGGCGGCTCCATCCGCGACGAGATGGCCATCGAGGTCGCGGATCGGCATCACCTCGCGATGGTCTTCACGGGGCGACGCCACTTCCGCCACTGAGCAGAGCGGCGACTCCACGGAGGAACCCATGAACCCCGACCCCGACGCCGCCATCCCCCGGACCATGGGCCAGCAGTTCGGCCGTCGCTCGTGGGCCGAACCCTGGAAGATCAAGATGGTCGAGCCGCTCACGCAGCTCGATCGGGAGGGTCGCGAGCGCGCCATCCGCGAGGCCGGCTACAACACCTTCCTGCTGCGCTCTGACGACGTCTACATCGACCTGCTCACGGATTCCGGTACGTCCGCGATGAGCGACCGCCAGTGGGCCGGGATGATGCTCGGCGACGAGGCGTACGCCGGCAGCCGTAACTACTACCACCTGGAGGACGCGGTCCGGCGCTTCTACGGCTACCGGTCCCTGGTGCCGACCCACCAGGGCCGCGGCGCGGAGCACCTCATCAGCCAGACCCTGATCAAGCCCGGCGACCACGTGCCCGGGAACATGTACTTCACGACCACCCGGCTCCACCAGGAACTGGCGGGCGCGACCTTCCACGACGTCATCGTCGATGAAGCCCACGACCCCGAGTCCCTCCATCCGTTCAAGGGCGACGTGGACCTGGCCAAGGTGGAGCGGCTCATCGCCGAGGTCGGCGCCGCGCGGATCCCGTACGTGTCACTCGCGGGCACCGTGAATATGGCCGGCGGCCAGCCGGTGTCCATGGCCAACGTCCGCGACCTCCGCGCGCTCCTGGACCGCCATGGCATCCGCCTGCTGCTGGATGCCACCCGGATGGCCGAGAACGCATTCTTCATCCAGGAACGCGAGCCGGGCTACGCCGATCGGTCGATCGCGGAGATCGTGCTCGAGTTCTGCGGCCACACGGACGGCGCGTGGATGAGCGCCAAGAAGGACAACCTCGTCAACATCGGTGGCTGGCTGGCCGTGAATGACCAGGACGTGTTCGAGGAGCTGCGCAACCTCGTCGTGGTCTACGAGGGACTCCACACGTACGGTGGCATGGCCGGACGGGACATGGAGGCCCTGGCCATCGGTATCGAGGAGTCCATGGCGGACCAGCACATCCGCTCGCGCGTCGGACAGGTCCGCTACCTGGGCGAGCTGCTGACGGACTGGGACATCCCCATCGTCCAGCCCGTGGGTGGGCACGCCATCTTCCTGGACGCGCGCCGTTTCTACCCGCACCTGGAGCAGGACCTGTTCCCGGCCCAGACGCTCGCGGCGGAGCTCTACCTGGACTCGGGCATCCGTTCCATGGAGCGCGGCATCGCCTCCGCTGGCCGGGATGCCGCGACCGGCGACCACAACCGTCCCAAGCTGGAACTGACCCGCCTGACCATCCCGCGCCGTGTCTACACCCAGGCGCACATGGACGTGGTGGCAGAATCAGTGAAGGCGGCGTACGACTCCCGCGAGTCCGCCCGCGGCCTCCGCCTGGTCTACGAGCCCAGGTATCTTCGCTTCTTCCAGGCCCGCTTCGAACCCATCACCTGACAGCCGCCGACATCGCCTCACACGGAAGGGAACGCTGTGGAACAACTGCTCGCGCTGGAGATGGTCAGGGTGACCGAGGCCGCTGCCATCAGCTCCGCTCGCTTCATGGGCCGCGGCGAGAAGGATGAGGCGGACACGGCCGCCACGGAGGCGATGCGGTCCACGATGGACGAGATCGAGTTCGCCGGCCGGATCGTCATCGGCGAGGGCGAGCGCGACGAGGCGCCGATGCTCTACATCGGCGAGCGCGTCGGCCGCCGCGGCCCGGCCGGCGTGGACGTTCCGGAGATCGACATCGCCGTTGATCCACTGGAGGGCACCAACCTCGTGGCGTACGGTCAGGCCGGAGCGATCACGGTCCTCGCGGCGTCGGAGTCGGGCGGCCTGACCCATGCCCCGGACACGTACATGGACAAGATCTGTGTCGGGCCGCCGGCGGCGGGCAAGGTGGACATCCGGGACACGCCGACGGCGAATCTTCGGGCGATCGCCGCTGCCCTGGGACGGAAGGTCAGCGACATCACGGTCGTGATCCTGGAGCGCCCGCGACACGAGGCACTCATCGCGGAGGTCCGCGCGGCCGGCGCCCGGATCAAGCTCATCGGCGACGGCGATCTGTCGGCCGCGATCTCATGCGCGGTGTCCGGGACCGGCGTCCACGCCGTCATGGGTATCGGCGGCGCGCCGGAAGGGGTCATCACGGCGGCCGCGCTGCGCTGTCTGGGCGGCGAGATCCAGGCGCGGTTCCGGTACCGCAGCCCGGAAGAGCGCGAACGCGGGGCGCGGATGGGTCACGGCGACGAGGACCGGGTGTACCGGACGGAGGACCTCGCCCCGGGTGAGAACCTCGTCTTCGCGGCGACCGGCGTGACCGCGGGCGACCTGCTCCAGGGCGTCCGCTACTTCGGCGGCGGTGCCAGGACCCACTCCCTCGTCATGGCCTACCAGACCAAGCAGGTGCGCTTCGTGGACACCGTGCACATGTTCGATCGCGACAGCCCGCCGCGGGTCCGGCTGTAGGCGCGAGTCGCTCCGTCGGAGCGCTCACCCGGGCCGTCCCGGGCCTGCTCGCCTGCCTCGCGGTGGCCGTGGCCGCCCGGGCTGTCGCCGGGTCCATCGGCCTCGGCATCGACACGGCCCTCGCCCTGGGGATCGGGCTGGCGGCGGGAACGGTGCCGTCCGTCCGGAGCGTCATCCTGCCCGGTGCGCGCCTCGCCGCGCGCCAGCTGCTGCGCATCGGCGTCGCGCTGCTGGGAGCTCGCCTCACGATCGACGCGGTGGTGGAGGGTGGCGCGGCCGCCATCGTCGGGGCCAGCGTCATCGTGGCGGTCGGACTCACCCTGGGACTGTGGGTCGCCCGGCGCATGGCGCTTCCCGGTCGCCTCGGCCTGCTGATCGCCGTCGGGATGGCCATCTGCGGGAACTCGGCGATCCTTGCCATGGCCCCGGTCGTTCGCGCCGAGGACCGCGAGACGACGTACGCCGTGTCGACGATCACCGTCTTCGGACTTGTGGCGGTGCTGGTGCTGCCCGTTTTGGGGCACGTGCTGGGGCTGGCTGACGGTGTCTTCGGGACGTGGGCCGGCCTGTCCGTCAACGACACCGCGCAGGTGGTGGCGACCGGCTTCGCCTTCTCGCCGCCGGCCGGGGACGTCGCCACGATCGTCAAACTGACGCGTAATCTGGCCATCGCGCCGGTCCTCATCGGGGCGGCCCTGCTCGTCGGCGGCGCCCAGCGTCATGTCTCCACCCGGGTCGCGGTCGCGCGGGCCGTGCCGTGGTTCGTGGCCGGCTTCGTGGCTCTCGCCGGCATCCGCTCCATGGGCCTCCTTGACGGGGCTCTCCCGTGGGGCGGCACGCTCGCAGACGCGCTGTCGGCGGCGGCGACCTGGCTGATCCTCGTGGCTCTGGCCGGCGTCGGCGCATCGGCGGACCTGCGGTCCACCATCGGGATCGGCCCGCGGCCGTTCCTGCTGGGCCTCGTCCTGTGGCTCGTCATCCTCGCCCTGGGGATGGCGCTGGCGACCGTCGTCGGCGGCACGGTCTACGATGGTCTTCACTGATGGACATCGAGACGATCGTCACCCGCGGACTCGGCAACGCCTGCCATCTCATCGCGACCGATCACGGCGACGCGATCGTCGTGGATCCGCCGCGCGACGCCTGGCGCATCCTGGCCGTGGCGCACGAGCGCGGCTGGCGGATCACTCACGCCCTGGAGACGCACGTCCACAACGACTACCTGTCCGGCTCGCTGGAGCTACAGGCGGCAGCGGGAACGGAGATCCTCGCCCCGGCGCGCGGCGGCTACGCCTTTCGTCACCGGCCGATGGATGAGGGCGACAGCCTCGACGCGGGTGAACTCCGCTTCGTCGCCCGCGCGACACCCGGTCACACGCCGGAGCACCTGGCCTGGGAGATCCGGACCTTGGACGGACCGTCATCGCTCGTCGCCGTGGCCACCGGCGGCAGCCTGATGGTCGGCAGCGCCGGTCGGACGGATCTCCTGGGACCCGACGCGACGGACGAGCTGACCGTCGCCCAGTTCCACACGCTGCGCTCGCTGGCGACGCTGCCGCCGGAGGTCCGCGTCCTGCCGACCCATGGCGGTGGGAGCTTCTGCGCGGCCGGTCCAGCGGACGACCGCCGGACGACGTCCATCGGTGATGAGCTCGCGATGAACCCGCTCCTCAGGGCGATGGACGAGGCGACGTTCCGGTCCACCGCCCTCGCGGGGTACGGTCCCTATCCCACCTACTACCGGGAGATGGCGCCCATCAACCGGGCGGGACCGGCGATCCTCGGCGCGGCGCCCACACCGCCCCTGATCGGGCCGGCGCGCGTGCGCGAGGCGCTCGCCGCCGGCGCGCGGGTCGTGGACGCGCGTGATCGTGCGGACTTCGCCGCGGGCCATCTGCCGGGATCACTGAACATCGAGCTCGTGGACACGTTCGCGTCGTACGTCGGTTGGCATGTCCCGTTCGGGACGCCGCTCGTCCTCGTCATGCCGGAGCCCGCGGTCGGCAGCGGCGTGGAAGCCGCGACGGCGCTCCTCCGGATCGGCTACGACCGGGTCGTCGGCATCCTGGACGGCGGCGTGGACACCTGGGCGACGGATGGTGGGCACCTCGGCAGCTACCCCATGGTCGCGCCAGGGGCGGTCGCACGCGAGACGGCCGCGGGCACGCCGTCGGCGGGGATCCTGCTCGACGTCCGCGATGACCACGAGCTCCGTGACCTGGGCGGCATCGGCGGTGCGCGGCAGATCCCACACGGCGAGCTCGCCCGCCGGCTCACCGAGCTACCGAGCGACCAGCCGATCACCGTCATGTGTCGATCCGGCGCGCGCGCGTCGGTCGCGGCCAGCATGCTGGACGCCGCCGGGTTCGACGTCCGCCTGGTAGGCCACGGCGGCGCTCCCGAGATCCTGGCTGCTGGCGGACCGTTCCAGCCACCCGTCCCCAGACCCTGACGCCCACCCCCACCACGAAGGAGCCCCGACACGATGACCACGATCGGCTACGCCGCGATGCTCGAGCAGTTCCACCCGACGGACCTGCTGGACTGGTGCGAGAAGGCCGAGGCGACCGGCTTCGAAGCCGGGTTCATGGTCAGCGAGCACTTTCACCCGTGGACGCCCCAGCAGGGTCAAAGCGCGTTCGCCTGGTCGTTCATGGGCGCGCTCGGCCAGCGAACCAGCCTCAAGTTCGGGACCGCCGTCACCTGCCCTGGCTTCCGCTACCACCCCGCGGTCATCGCGCATGCTGCCGCCACCCTTGGGGCCATGTATCCCGGGCGCTTCTACCTGGGCCTCGGCGCCGGCGAAGCGCTCAACGAACACGTCATCGGAGGCGTCTGGCCGGAGATCGGCATCCGCAGCGCGATGATGTTCGAGTCCATCGAGATCATCAACAAGCTGTTCACGGGCAAGGTCGTCAAGCACCGGGGTGAGCACTTCACGCTTGAGAGCGCCCGCCTCTACACGATCCCGCCGGAGGACCAGCGGGTCCCCGTCTACGTCGCGACCGCCGGGCCGATCAACGCGAAGAAGACCGGCAAGTTCGCCGACGGGATCATCACGGTCGGCGCCGCCGACGAGAAGATCGCGATGCTCTGGGGCAAGTACGAGGAAGGCGCGAAGGAGGCCGGCAAGGACGTCACGACCTCTCCCAAGCTGCTCCAGATCCACGTCTCGTGGGCGCGCACGGACGAGGAGGCCGTCCAGAACGCCATGGTCGAGTGGCCCAACGGAGGGATGCCGTTTCCCAAGCAGGACATCAAGAACCCGGAGGACTTCGCGGCGATGGCCAAGCTCGTCCGCCCGGAGGACTTCAAGAACCGGGTCCTGATGACCAGCGACCTCGAGGCGCACACGAAGCACATCCAGCACTACGTGGACATGGGCTTCGACGAGGTCCACCTCCACAACGTCGGCCGCAACCAGGCCGAGTTCATCGAGGTCTTCGGCCGGGAGGTGATCCCGACCCTGCGCCTGGGGTGATCGCTAGCCCCAGCGGCCGCGCACAGCCGACCACGAGCCGACCACCCGCACCTCGTCCGGTCCAGCGGTCGCCGCGACGCGCCGGCGTCGGGTCTCCACCGTCTCGTGCCACCCCGGCGGCACCAGCCGTGGCGCCACGTCCGCGAGCGGTGCGAGGACGAACAACCGCTCCCCGAGGTCCGGATGCGGGACCTCGAGGCGGCGGGCGGCTTTCCGCGGATCGTGGTCCACATCGTTGGAGCGCGCCGCGGGGTCGCGGTCCACGAGGATCCGGTGCCGACCGAAGACGAGCAGGTCCAGGTCCAGCTCGCGCGGACCCCAGCGTCGGCCGGGTCGTCGGCCCGCCCCGCGCTCCAACGCCTTCAGCCGACCCAGCAGCGCCAGCGCGCCATCCTCCGGGGTGGAGCCGGCCGCGACGTCCACTGCGACGACCGCGTTCCGGAACTCGGGCTGGTCGGTCACGCCCCACGGCGCCGTCGCGTAGAGACGCGACACCCCGCGCAGCTGAACGCCCGCCAGCCCGCCCAACGCCCGGACCGCCCAGGCGAGCGTGGCAGCCGGATCCCCGACGTTCGCGCCGAGGCCGACGTAGGCGCGGACGCGCCGCTTCGAAGCCCGCGGACGATGGTCGGTCATGCTCCGCACCTTACTATCCGGCGATGGGGCCACGACCGGCGACCGGGCCCGTGACGGTCGTCATCCTCCACCCGGAACCGCCGGCGGACGCCGGACCGCTCGTCCGCGCGGTCGTGGCGGCGCGCGCGCAGCTCGCCGAGGAGCACCTGACGGGCTTCCTAGCGGCGGGAGCGACGGACGCCAGGATCGCCACCGGGGTCCCGGACGGGCTCGCCTTCGGGGCACGGCTGCGCGCGCTCGCGGGCGGCCTTGCGGCAGATGCCGGCCTCGTGATCCTCGGCTCGGGGGCCGTCCCCCTGATCACGACCACGGAGCGCCGTGCCTTCGTGGCAGCGGCCGCCGACCCGGACGGAGCGGTGCTCACCAACAACCGCTACTCCGCGGACATCATCGCCATCGCGCGGGCGCGCGACGCCCTGCGTGATCTCCCCGACCTCGCCACGGACAACGCCTTGCCGCGCTGGCTGGCCGGTCGCCCGGGGGTGGAGGTCCGCGGCCTGCGGCGGCGCTGGCGCCTGGGCGTGGACATCGACAGCCCGCTGGACCTGGTCCTGCTGGGCGGCGAACGGAGCCGTCATGTGGCGGCCGCGGATCGGGCGGCGGTGGAAGGTCGGCTCGCGGCCCTGCGGGACGCCGCGCGCGACCCCGGGGCGGAACTCGTGATCGCCGGGCGAACCTCTGCGGCGACCCTGGCCTGGCTGGAACGCCAAACGGCGGCGCGCACGCGCGCCCTCGTGGAAGAGCGCGGGTTGCGGACGAGCGCGGCTGGCCAGCGACCCCCGGCCAGCGTCATTGGCCTCCTCCTGGATCGAGACGGGCCGGACGCCATCGGCGAGCACCTCGCTCGGCTCGGTGACGCCGCGCTCGTGGACAGCCGCGTCCTGCTCGCTCATCGGCTGGGGCCGGACGAGGCCGCTTGGCCACCACCGGAGGACCGCTTCGCCTCTGACCTCCTGCTCGCCGATCGAGTCGCCGATCCATGGTTGCGCGCCCTCACCGCGGCAGCGGCTGCCGCGTCCATCCCGGTGCTGCTGGGCGGGCACACCCTCGTGGGCCCCGGCCTGCGCCTCGCGCTCCGGACCGGGCGCGCGGGACCACGCCATGCATGACGAGCGCGAGCCCGCGGTGGGGCTGCGTCGTGCTGCCCCGCCGGACCTGGACGCGATCGGGCACGACGAGGCCCTCCTGGAGCGGATCCGTGCGGAGATACAGACGTCCGGCCCCATGCCCTTCGCGCGCTTCATGGAGCTCGCCCTGTACGACCCGGACGGAGGGTACTACCGGTCGGCGGAGCCGCGGCCCGGCCGCCGCGGTGACTTCCTCACCGCCCCGGAGCTGCACCCCGTCTTCGGCGCGACGCTCGCGACCGGTCTGCGCGAGGTCTGGGAGCGCCTGGGACGTCCGGCCCCGTTCACCATCCGAGAGTACGGTGCCGGCACGGGAGCGCTCGCGCTCGCCATCCTCGGCGCCAGCGACGATCCGCGGTTCCTCGACGCCATCCGGTACGTGCCGGTGGAGGTGGACCCCCGGCGGATCCGCGCCTTCCATGACGCCCTGCAGGCGGGCGGGTTCAACGCCCAAGCGGCGGATCCTGATCCGGCCGGCGAGCCGTTCGACGGCGTGGTCCTGGCCAACGAGGTCCTGGACGCCTTGCCGATCCACCGGGTGCGCCGTCGCGGTTCGGCCCTCCGCGAGCTCGCCGTGGACGTGGCCGCGGACGGATCCCTGCACGAGGTCGAGGTCGATCCGACGACGCCCGCCCTGGCGGCACGCCTTCGCGAGGACGACGTGGAGCTGGCCGACGGCCAGACGGCGGAGATCTGCCTCGTGCTCGACTCATGGGTCGGTGCGGCGGCCGCCGACCTCCGGCGGGGCCTGGTCATCCTCATCGACTACGGCTACCCGGCCACCGAGCTGTACGACCCCATCCGACGGCGCGATGGCACGCTCCGGGCCTACCTCCGCCACCGCGTCCACGACGACCCGTACCGGAGCGTCGGTCGCCAGGATCTCACCGCCCACGTGGACGTCAGCGCGGTGAAGCGAGCGGCCCACGCGACGGGCCTCACGACCGTCGGCATCACGACCCAGGCGGAGGCGCTGATGGGCCTCGGGATCGCGGACCGCCTGGCGTCGGCCGGGGCGGACCCGTCCACGGCCATGGCGGACTACGCCCTGCTGCGCGCCTCACTGATGCGCCTCCTGGACCCGGCGGCGATGGGCCG